>JANOLJ010000097.1:0-1754 GCA_031419715.1 Burkholderiales bacterium
TTGCAGTTCGACGTCGCCGTCCAGGCGCACCTTGGCCTCGGCAATCATCGCCTTGGCGGCACCGCCGCTGTGGGCCAGGCCCGTTGCCTTGAGTAGATCGTCAAGGGGGATGAAATCCTGGCGCAGTTCGAATTCGATCGTTTTCACGTTCCCGGCCCTTCGCGGTGACAGGCCGGATTCTGACCCAGGCGCGGGCCGTTGCAGCCCGCGCCGTGTCGAAAATCAGTCGCGTCCGCCGTGGCCGCGCTTGTACTCGCGGCGATCGTCACGGTCGTCATGGTGCTCGTGGTCGCGGTCCTCATCACGCTCCTTGCGGTGCTTGCGCTTCTTGCCATAACCCGGCTCATATTCGGCAGATCTGACGAAGTAAACCGGGCGGCCGCAGGAATCGTAGCGGTGGCAATATCGACGCCAATCCCGGGCGTGCCCCGGCGGCACGTGCATGTAGACCGGAACCACCTCGACGATGCGGGGCTGCGGCGCAATGATGACCGGCTGCGCCTGCCACACCGGCGGGGGCGCCGTGGGATTGCCGATTTCGACCCGGCCGTAGACGCCAGGTCTGACCTGGCCTTCGACGATCACGTTGATCGTGGGGCCGGCGCTCGCGGCGCCAACCCAAAGCAGCGCCAGACCCGCGAGGGTTTGCAGATGGTTCATGTGAGTCCTTTGATTTCGGCCGCAGCGGGCCTGTTGATGCCAGGGCTCCAGTGGAACAAAGGTCGGTGGGGCGCCGCGTTGCAGTTTGTAACGCCCAGAGTTTCGGCGTGTCGAGGCAGGGTCGTATCGGGTCCGATGCGTGAAATAAGTCGCGCCTGTGAGACCAGGAGCCGCACCTTCAACCCATCCGAAACGAAATCGAATCTCTTTGTAACCGTGCTTGATATGTGCAAGTTGCACATTTATAGTCGCACCATGGCTTGGAAGAGAGCCTTCCCTTCAACAACCGAGAACCACCATGAATCATCTTTTTGATCCCCTTGTTCATCACCCCCTGAAGACGCTCGTCAAGGCACTGTGCGTGGCCCTCATCGTCACCGGCTGCGGCGGTGGTGGAACCAGCAGCTCGGCGACCAAGACGTCGTTTGCGTCCGGGCCCATCACCGGCCTGGGTTCCATTTATGTCAACGGCGTTCGCTACGACACCAGCTCGGCCAAGGTATCGAGCGAGGACGATGACACGACGCACGACCAGAGCGAACTCAAGCCCGGCATGGTTGTCAAGGTGCAGGCCAGCGGCACTTCGTCGGATGGCTCAAGCCTCAGCGGCACGGCCAGCGAAATCAGCTTCGGCAGCGAGATCGTCGGGCCGGTCGGCGCGGACATCAAATTCGATCTGGGCACGGGCACCGGGAGCTTCACGATGTTCGACCAAACGGTCAAGTTCAGCGTCGCAACAACGTCCTTCGACAACTCACTGCCACTCGGCCACTTGTCGATCACCGCAGGCGCCGTCATCGAAGTCCACGGCATTTTCGATCCTGTGGCCCTCAGCTACACCGCCACCCGCATCGAAGCCGAATCGTCAGCCACGTACTTCAAGCTGCGAGGCACCATTGCAGATCATAGTCCGACCGACAAGACGTTCGTGATCGGCAACCAACTCTTCTCCTACAAGAACCTCGCGGACCTCGGAGCACTCTCGTTCACACCTGCGAACGACATGAACCTGCGCGTCAAGTTCGAGACGACCAAGACCGCAGGCGCGTGGGTCGCCACCAAAATCAAGAGCGGCGTGCGCAAGATGTCGGACC
>JANOLJ010000098.1:0-1985 GCA_031419715.1 Burkholderiales bacterium
CCTGCCAAGCGCCGCGAACCAGCGTTGCCGTTGTGTTGGCGGCCGATTGCAAGGAGCCGCGCACCGGTTCGAAGTCGAAGCTCGTGCCATTCGTCACCGTGACGCCACTGGCGAGCTGCACCGTCTTGAGGGGCGTCGGCCCCCCCGTGCAGACCGGCGTTGCCGTGCAGTCGCAGGTTCCCGTTCCGCTCGTCCAAGCAGCGTTCGCGTAGCAGGTTCCGGCGCCGCCCGTCAGCAGCAAGACGTTGCGATTGCGCTGTACGGCTTCGCTGCGCGCGTACTGCAGATCGGTGGCGAGCTCCAGCGCCGCGCCCTCCATCCGCTTCCTGGCCAACATGCCGGTGAATGAAGGGATCGCGAGCGCCAGGATCACGCTGGCCAGGGCAACGACGACCATCAACTCGATCAGCGTGAATCCGCGTACGCCGCGGACAGGCAGGCGCGAACTCATCGGCTCCAGCACCGGTTGGCGTCCGTAGTGCCAAGCGTACCGACGGATGTCGCCGATACGTAGGTCAGGTTGCCGTCGGCCATGCGCATCTCCATGACCGCGCACGGTGCATCGCTGGTCTGCGCGCCCCGTACCTCCGCGCGTATCCTGTAGGCAGTCGCTGTAGGGGTGGGCACCACCGAAATCGTGTAGTACTGCTCCGTCAAAGACGGCACACCCGACGCCGCGATCGTGCGGACATTGAGCACGGTCGTGCCGAAGTCGGCCGCGAACGTCGTGTTGTTGGCGCGCCAGCGCTCCTGCGCCTGCTGCACGGCCGTCAGCGCGGCAAAACCGTCAGAGCGCCGGCTCTTACGGATGGAATCCATGAAGGTCGGGTAAGCAATGGCAGCCAGCACACCAATGATCACCACCGTCATCAGCAGTTCGATGAGAGTGAAGCCGCGGCTGGAACTGCTGCGGCGCGCGAAATACAAGGTCTTGGACATGAAGCCCGGATTCTCCAAACCCCAGTTGTGCATTGCACGACCGCTCGTCGCCATTGGTGCTCCACCCATCCCGTGCCCCCGCGTTTGCGGGCCCCTCAGCAAGCCGGGTAGCCGGCCAGACCGCTGGGTGAGCAGGCCCGCGCACGCCCCATGATGTTGACCACCTGGTGGATGGATTGCCCGCTCTTGTTGGCCACCACGCGCAGGGTGCCGGTGGGCGTGCTGGTGCCGTGCACCGGGTGGAACAAGATCGAGCCGACATTGGCCTGCACCCGCACCGCCGCTGCGGCAGCGAAGTGGTTGGTCTTGATCGCTGCCGCGCCATTGCGGCAGACGCTGCCGCCGACGTCGGGGCCCGAAGTGGCACAGGCGCAGTCGGCTGCGGCGCCACTGTGCACCACGTAGCAGCTGCCACCCGCATCAGCGCGAAAGCTCATGCGAATGCCGCCGTTGTGCGCCACCGCCAGGCTGCGGCTGTAGTGAATGTCGGTAGCCAACTGCGCGGCACTGCCTTCCAGGTGGCGCCGTTCCACGGCGGCGCTGAAGCTCGGCAGCACCGAGCCGAGCAAGATCGATGTCACCGCCAGTCCGATCAGGCTTTCCACGAGGCTCAGGCCCCGCTGCCGGGCGCTGCGGGGGCTGTTGAAGCTGTGGCTTTGGGGGTTGTTGGCGTTGCGGTTCATTTCGGCTCCATGCGTTGAGGGCATGCAGCCACTGTAGGAAGCTTGGGCGTTTGCCGCGTCCCCCTGCGGTGGGCGCCGCGGGGGGCTCTGGCGAGGGCACCCGCTCGGCACCCCCGAGTGGGGGAACCATGCAGGGGGTGCGGGAAGAAGCTCTCAGATGTCGCGGATCAACTGCCGGAAAGCGTCCACGTCTTCAAACTGGCGGTAGACCGAAGCGAAGCGCACGTAGGCCACCTTGTCGATGCGCTTGAGCTCGCGCATCACCAGTTCCCCTACCCGGGCGCTTGCCACCTCTCGGGCGCCGCTGGTGCGCAGCTTGTCCTGGATGCGTTCGATCGCGGCGTCAACCTGCTCGATGCTGAC
>JANOLJ010000099.1:0-10086 GCA_031419715.1 Burkholderiales bacterium
TGGCCGCGACGATGGGCTCGGAAACCACCGCCGCCGCGGGCGGCGCGCAAGGCGTGGTGCGGCGCGACCCGTTCGCGATGCTGCCCTTCATCGGCTACAACATGAGCGACTACTTCCAGCACTGGCTGGACCTCGGCGCCAAGCTGCAGGCGAACCAGGCGACGCTGCCGCGCATCTTCTGCGTGAACTGGTTCCGCAAGGGAGCCGACGGCAAGTTCGTTTGGCCCGGCTATGGCGAAAACATGCGCGTCTTGCAGTGGATCGTGGAACGCGTCCAGGGCCGCTCCAGCGGCGAAGAGCATGTGATGGGCCTGAGCCCACGCTACACCGACCTGAACTGGACTGGCCTGGCCTTCACTCCGGCCCAATACCAGCAGGTGAGCGCGGTCGATGCGGCGGCCTGGAAGCAGGAAGTGGCGCTGCACGGCGAGCTGTTCGAACAACTCGCCTACCACTTGCCGGCGTCGCTGATGGCCACGAAAGCGGCGTTGGAGGCACGCCTGGCGCGCTAACAGACTGAACGCCGACGCCCGCGGCGCCGATCGCTGAGAATCGAGGCCACCATGGCACTGACGATCGACCTGCTGATACGCAATGTGCGCGTCGTGACCTGCGTCGACGACGCATGCGGCATCTCGCCGCCCGCGTTCGTCACGGTGTCCAAGGGCTTCATCGTCGGCATGGGCCCGATCGGCACGCTCGATCCGGCGATTCGTGTGCATGACGAACTCGACGGCGAAGGCGCGCTGCTCACGCCGGGCTTCATCGATTGCCACACGCACCTGGTGTATGCGGGGAATCGGTCGCAGGAGTTTGAGATGCGCCAGCGCGGCGTGAGCTACGAAGAGATCGCGCGCGCCGGAGGCGGCATCTTGTCCACCGTGGACCACACGCGCGAATCGAATCCGATGGACTTGCTCAAGCAATCGTCGCGCCGCGTCGAGGCGATGATCGGCCACGGCGTGACCACCGTCGAGATCAAGAGCGGCTACGGCTTGTCGCTGAAGTCCGAGATCAAGTCGCTGCGCGTCGCGCGCCAGGTCGGCACCGTGCACCCGATCCATGTGCGCACGACGCTGCTCGCGGCGCATGCCGTGCCGCCTGAATTCGCCGGCCGGGCCGACGACTACGTGAGCCACATCGTCGAGCACATCATTCCCGAAGCGGCGCGGCTGAACCTGGCCGACGCGGTGGATGCGTTCTGCGAAAACATCGCGTTCACGCCAGCGCAGACGCGGCGCGTGTTCGAGGCGGCGCGCGCGTTCGATCTGCCGGTGAAACTGCACGCCGATCAACTCTCAAACCGCGGCGGGGCGGAGCTTGCCGCGGAGTTCAAGGCGCTGTCGGCCGACCACCTGGAACACACCGACGAAGCCGGCGTCCAGGCGCTGGCCCGGGCCGGCACCGTGGCGGTGATGCTGCCCGGCGCGTTTTACTTCCTGCGCGACACCCATGTGCCGCCGATCGCATGGCTGCGCCGCCATGGTGTGCCGATGGCAGTGGCCACCGATTGCAACCCCGGCACGAGCCCGACCACGCATCTGCCGTTGATGATGAACATGGCCTGCGTGCTGTTTCGCATGACGACCAATGAAGCGCTGCTGGGCGTGACACGCCATGCCGCGCAGGCGCTGGGCTTGGCAGAGACGCGCGGCACGATCCAGGTGGGCAAATACGCCGACCTGTGCTTGTGGAACGTCGACCACACCGCCGAGCTGTCGCATGCCATCGGCGCGAGCCCGCTGCGGGTGCGCCTGCGGCGCGGCGTCGCGCATGAGCGGCGTGAAGCGCAGGCCTGATTCGTTGTTCCGCCCGCGCCTCGGACGTCGGCTCGGTCACTGAGGCGCCACCGATGCGCCTGCAATTGCTTTCCGACCTGCATCTGGAGTCGGAGGAATTCGAACCCGAACCCGCACCCGGCGCCGAGGTGCTGGTGCTCGCGGGAGACATCGACAGCTCCTGGGATGGCTTGAATCGCTTTCGCGACTGGCCGGTGCCGGTGTTGCTGATCGCCGGCAATCATGAGTTCGACGGGCGCGAACTTACCCACGCCTGGCCGGCGCTGGCGGAACACTGCGCGCGGCTGGGCATCCGCCTGTTGGAGCGCGAGAGCCTCGTGCTGCGCGACGCGCGCGACCGGCGCATCCGTTTCGTCGCGACGATACGTTGGCCCGACTTCGACGTCTTCGGCCCGACGAAGCGCGACAAGGCGATGCGTGCGGCGAGCTATTTTCAGCGTGTGATGCGTGCCACGCAGCATGGCCAAGCTTTCGACGCCGTGGCGGTGCGCAAGGAAGCGCTGGCGTGCCGGGCCTGGCTAGAGGCCGAGTTGGTGCAGAGCCCGGCGTGTGACGCGACCGTGGTCTTGACCCACTTCGCGCCGAGCCTGCGCAGCGGCGATCCACGCTACGGCATGCAGCCGACGACGGCGAGCTTTTGCAATGCCGACGACGACCTGTTGCCGCGTGCCGACCTGTGGCTGCACGGCCATGTGCATTGCCGGCATGACTACCGCGTCGCGCACCCGAGTGGGCAGACGCGCGTCGTGTGCAATTCGCGCGGCCTCACCGCGCGGGGCGAAGCGCTGGGCCACGACCCGGCGCTCATCATCGAGATCTGAAGACCATCGAGGCGGGCCGACGGGCCTGGTGCCGTGGCGCGAATGCCGTGGCGCGAGTATCGAGGTGGCGCTATGCCGTGGCGATGCCCGGCCGGCCGTCTTCAACGGCGAAGCGCGCCTGCGTGTTCAGCCGGGCCTGCGCCTTTGCCGGAGTCGATGTCGCGCGGAATTCGCAGCTTGCTGCGGCGGGCGTCACGTCGATCAGCGCGTAACCGCGTTCGTCGCTGCGGCCGTGCACGATGTCCGGGTTGCTGGCGCGCATCAAGGCCATCAGCGTGTCGGACACGCCGTGGCTCGTGACGGAGCTGCAGACGAATTCACCGGCGACGATGGGCGACTGCGGCTCCCGACCGTGGGCGCGCAATTGCGCCGCCATGTGGCGGTGCACGTCGCCGCTCAGGCACACCACGTTGCCGCCGCGCGCCTGCGCGATCGACTGCATGAGGCGTTCGCGAGCCCGCGGATAACCGTCCCAGCCGTCGGAGTAGATGCGCCGGCCGAGCGGTGAATCGACGCCGCCCGGGCAGACCTGGCTGGCCTGGCCAATCAGCTTCCAGCGGCATTCGCTGCGCGCCAGGCCTTGCGCCAGCCACTGTTCTTGCGCGGTGCCGAGCAGGCTGCGCGATTCCAGCGCGAGTTCGTCGCAGTGGCCGAGCACGCGGCCGCCGCCGCGACCTGGGTCGTTGCACGCCTGCACATCGCGGAACTGGCGGCTGTCGAGCGTCCAGAGCTGCGCCAGCCGCCCCCAGGTGTAGCAGTCATGAATGCGCATCGACGCGCCTTGCGGCGCCGTGCTGGGCGCCACCGGCATATGTTCGAAGTAGGCCTTGTACGCAGCGGCGCGCCGCGCCAGGAATTCCGCGGCCGTTGTGCCCGACGGGCTTTGGTCGTTCGCATAGTCGTTCTCGACTTCATGGTCGTCCCAGCTCAGCAGCCAGGGATGCGCGGCGTGCGCGGCGCGCAGATCGGCGTCGAGCTTGTAGGTCGCATGGCGCGCGCGGTAGGCGCTCAGCGTCGTCGGCGGTGGGCCTTCGTGCGGGCGCACCCGGTAGCGCGCATTGCTCGACTCGTAGATGTAGTCGCCGAGGAAGAGCACCACGTCCAGGTCTTGCTCGGCGATGTCGCGGTGCGCCGCGAACGCACCCTGTTCATAATGCTGGCACGACGCCACCGCGATGCGCAGGCGCGCCACATCCGCGCCAAGAGCGGGCGCGGTGCGCGTGCGGCCGATGGGGCTGACGGCGTCGCCCACGATGAAGCGATAGAACAGCACGCTGCTGCTGGGCAAGCCCGTCACCTGGACGTGAACGCTGTGCGCATGCGCGGCGAGCGCCGTGAACGTGCCGCTGCGCAGCCCGCGCGAAAAGTTTTCGTCGAATGCGACGTCCCAGCGCACGTTGACTGGCGCGTCGGGCATGCCGCCCAGCTCGGCATGCGGCTGCGGCGCCAGGCGCGTCCACAGCACCACGGAATCAGGCCGCGGCATGCCGCTGGCGACGCCCAGAGTGAACGGATAGGCACCGCGCGGCGGCAGGGCCGTGGTGGCTCGCGCCGGCAACGCCGCGGCGCTGAACAGGTGGCCCCAGGCCAACGTGGCCGCGCCGCGGGCGAGTTGTGCAAGCGTCAGGCGGCGGTTCATGGGCGTTTGCGGGCGGGCTGCGATTGTGCACGTCGCCTGTTTTGGCCCGGTGCGGTGCTGCCGCTCGGCGCGGCGGGCTACGGCGACGCGACGTACTTGTTGCCGGCCGCCTTGAAGCGCGCCACCGCCTTTTTCAGGTCGGTGTACTCCTCGCAGGGCAGGGTGCAGGCTTTGTCGAGCGCGGCCAGGCGCTGCTCGGCTTTGGCCAGATCGCCGAGCATCAAGTAAAGCTCGCCCGAATACTCCAGCGCACCGCGATGTTTTGGGTTCAGGCGCAGGGCTTCGTTGTAGAACTTCTCGGCGCTGGCGAGGTCGGGCGCTTTCGCCTTGCGCAGGCTATAGCCCATCAGATTGTTCCAGTCGGCATTGCCCACCGCGTTGATGCGCTTGAGATCTTCGATCGCGCCAACCCAGTGCTTCGCCGCGATTTTTTCGCGCACCGGCGTGAGTACGTCCGTCGCGGGTGCGGCGTCGGGGGTGTCGGCGGCGAATGCGAGGCCGCAAAGTGCGAGCCAGAGCAGGGATGCAACAAGGGGCTTGATCAAATGGGGCATGGGTGGGTTTCCTCGAACGTACGTCACGAACAGGCGAGACGATACAAGGAAACCGTGACATCCCAAGCCCTTGCGGCTCCTAGAATCGCAGCCCTTTTGCACCCGGCACCGCATGTTCTGCGCCATCGACTTCGGCACCTCGAATTCCGCGATCGGCTTGGCTGGCCCTGACGGCGCAATGACCCTGGTCGAACTCGAGCCGGGCTACCGCACCATGCCCACCGCCGTGTTCTATGTCGCCGATACGGCGGCAGGCGGCGGCGCCAGCGTGGCGACACGCTGTTTCGGCCGCGCTGCGATCGCGGCCTATGTCGAGGGCACGGACGGGCGCCTGATGCGCTCGATGAAAAGCCTGTTGGGCAGCAAGTTGCTCGACCAAAGCACGGAAATCGGCGCCGGCCGGGGCGTGAAGTACCGTGACGTGATTGCCGGCTATTTGCAGCATCTGAAGGCGTGCGCCGAGGCGCACGGCGGCGCGCCGATTCGACACGCGATGCTGGGCCGCCCGGTGTTCTTCGTCGACGACGATCCGGCGCGCGACGCGCAGGCCCAGGCCGCGCTCGACGCGGCGGCGCGCCAGGTCGGGTTCGACGAAGTGCATTTCCAGTTCGAGCCGATTGCCGCGGCGTTCGACTATGAGCGTGGCATCGGCACGGAACAAACCGTGCTCGTGGCCGACATCGGCGGCGGCACGTCGGACTTCTCGGTGGTGCGTGTCGGCCCGCGGCGCCGCGAGCGGCTGGACCGCAAGAGCGACATCCTGGCCAATCACGGCGTGCACAGCGCCGGCACCGACTTCGACCGCCGCGTCGAGCTCGGCGCCATCCTGCCCGAATTCGGCTTCGGCGCGTTCGGCCCGGCCCGCGGCGATGAGCCGGCGCGCGAAGTGCCGAGCGCCGTGTACTTCGACCTCGCGACCTGGCACCTCATCAACACCGTCTACACACCGCAGCGCCTGGCCGAACTTCGCGGCGCGCGGCGCGACTATGCTGACCCCTTGCACCATCAGCGCCTGATGGCGGTACTTGAGCAGCGCCTCGGGCACGAACTCGCGGCGCTTGCCGAAGCCGCGAAAATCGAACTGGCCGGAAACGGCGCGGCGCGCATCGATCTCGGGCTCATCGAGCCGGGTTTGCACGTCGCCTTCACCGAGCAAGAAATGCTGGTGGCGATTCGCGCCGAGATCGCGAGCATCGTCTCTGCGGCGCAAGCCACGCTGCAGCTCGCGGGATTGAAGCCCGGGCAGATCGACGCCTTGTATTTCACCGGAGGCTCCACCGGATTGAGCGCGCTGACCGATGCGATTGCGGCGCTGTTTCCCAGCGCGCGAGTGATGCGCGGTGACCGCTTTTCGAGCGTCGCCACGGGCCTGGGCCTGTACGCCCAGCGCTGGTTCGCGCGCGCGTGAGGTTCAGTGCGTCAGGCGAGCACCTTGGCGAACGCTACCGCGGTGGCTTCGACATTGTTCGAGTTCAAGCCGGCCACGCACATGCGCCCGGAACGCACCAGGTACACGCCATGCTTTTCGCGCAGCACGTCGACTTGCTCTGGCGAGAGCCCGGTGTAGCTGAACATGCCGCGCTGGGTGAGGAAATAGCCGAAGTCGCGCCCTGGCACCTTGGCTGACAGCACCGCGTGCACGCGTTTGCGCATCGCCAGAATGCGTTCCCGCATCGCCGCGAGTTCACCTTCCCACAGCGGGCGCAATTCGGGGTCGGTGAGCACCGTCGCGACGATCTGGCCGCCGTGTATCGGCGGGCTGGAGTAGTTGCGCCGCACCGTGAACTTGAGTTGGCCGAGCACGTTCGTGGCTTGCGCGGCGTCAGGGCAGAAGACGCTGAGCGCGCCGCAGCGCTCGCCGTAGACGCTCATGCTCTTGGAGAATGAGTTGGCGATGAAAAAGCTCAAGCCCGCTTTGGCGAGCACGCGCACGGCGTAGGCGTCTTGCACGATGCTGTCGCCAAAGCCCTGATAGGCCAGGTCGAGGTAGGGCAGTACTTCGCGCTCGCGCAGCACCGGAATCAATTGGTCCCATTGCGCGGCGCTCAGGTCCACGCCCGTCGGGTTGTGGCAACAGGCGTGCAGCAGCACGACGCTGCGCGCCGGCAGGCGCGATATCGCCGCGAGCATCGCGTCGAACTTCAGCCCGCCGGTCGCGGCGTCGTAGTACGGGTAGGTGTTGACGGTCAGGCCCGCGCCTTCGAACATCGAGCGGTGGTTGTCCCAGGTCGGGTCGCTGACCCAGACCTGGCTCGTGGGAAAGTAGCGCGCGAGGAAATCGGCGCCGACCTTCAGGCCACCACTGGAACCGACGGATTGGATGGTGGCCACTCGCCCACTCGTCACCGCTTCATGGGTGGCGCCGAACAGCAGATGTTGAACCGCGGTGCGGAAGTTCGCCGCGCCTTCGATCGGCAGGTAGGGCTTGGGGCCGCCCTTGGCGAGCACCAGGCTTTCCGCGCGCCGCACCGATTCGAGCACCGGAATGCGCCCGGCGTCGTCAAAGTAAATGCCGATGCTCAGGTTGATCTTGTTCGGCCGCGGGTCCTTCTGGAAGTCCTCGTTCAGGCTCAGGATCGGGTCGCCGGCAAAGGGCGGGATGTGTTCGAACATGGGGTCGGTGCGTGAGGTGGCTCATTCAGGCTCAGGTGGCGAGTGCCGCTTCGATGTCGGCGCGCAGTGCTTCCGGCGCGTCGGTGGGGGCGTAGCGCTTGATCACCTGGCCGTCCCGGCCGACGAGGAACTTCGTGAAGTTCCATTTGACGCCCTGGCTGCCGAGCAGGCCAGGCGCTTCACTGGTGAGCCATCGCCAAAGCGGATGCGCGGCGGCGCCATTCACATCGACCTTGCCCATCATCGGGAAGCTCACGCCGAAGTTGAGTTCGCAGAACGACGCGATTTCCGAGTTGCTGCCCGCGTCCTGCGCGCCGAACTGGTTGCACGGGAAACCCACGACCACGAGTCCCCGATCGCGGTAGTCTTTCCACAGACCCTCCAGGCCGGTGAACTGCGGTGTGAAGCCGCAGGCACTGGCGGTGTTGACGATGAGCAGCACCTTGCCGCGTTGCGTGGACAAGTGCGCCGGTTTGCCTTCGATCGACAGGGCCTCGAAGGCATAGACGCTGGTGGGCTGTGGGTTCATGGCGAGCCTTCGGATTCAACGAATCTGGTGATGGTAGCGCGGCAGCGTTCAGGGCGGCGCCGGCTCCAGGGTTGACAGCAGCGCGGCCAACAGGATCATCGCGCCGCCCACCATCAGCCTGGTCGTGAGCGTGCCGCCGCCGAGTGCCAGCGCCGAGGCGGAGGCAAAAATCACCTCGGTGAGCATGATCACCGAAGTGACGTTGGCGCGCAGCCGCGCGGCGCCATACTGCAAGGCGAGATTGCCCACCAAGAACAGCGCCGCCAGCCCCAGTACCCAGGGCGCGAGCGACCACTGCAAGTCCACCGGCCAACGCATCAACCCGGATTGCGCCAGCGCCGCGCCCAGCAAGCCCGAGACCGCGGCGCCGCCCATGAACATCGCCAGCGCGCGTGCCGCTTCGGGGCGGTGCGACTCGCGGCGCAACATCACATTGTTCAGTGCGAATGCGAACCCGCCCAGCACGCCCAGCCAATCGGGCAACGACAGGGGCGCCGGCCAGCCTTCCGCACTGAGGCTCGCCTGCGGCCAGAGCACGACGGCGGCACCTGCCAGCGCCAACCCGGCTCGCGCCAGCGCCGGGCGTGTCAACGGCTCGTTCAGCAACATCCGGGCCAACAGCGCCGCCCACAGCGGCATCAAGTAGAACAACAAGACGACACGCACGACGTCGCCGATCACCACACCCCAATTGAACGCGGCGTTCGTCGCGCCGGAGGCCAGCAGCAGCACCCACAAGATGGGCGTGCGCAGCAGATAGGCCAGCGCCGCGGGGCGCCACGCGATGATGATCAGCGCCCCGAGCGCGTAGACGAACAGCGTGGTCCACAGCGGGTGCAGACCCAGCGCTTCGATTCTCCGAAACGGCCACCAGCTCGTGCCCCAGACCAAGGCATTGAACATCAAGGCCAACGCGGGCAGAAGTGTTGCAGGGGCAACGTTTGCTGACATCGGACGATTGTCGGCCAGGAGGTTCGCCGCCCATGCGCCCGCGAATTCCGACCGCCACGCCACACGCCCGGCGGGCCAAGCGTGGTGGATTTCACGCGCTATCGTGCAACGCGATGAACATAAAGATGCCCGCAAGTCACCCGGTGGAAGATGGTCACATCGGAACCACAAGGAACGCACGGCATGAAGCACCGAACCTTGACATCCGCGGGCGTACTGGCCGCGACCCTGAGCCTGGTGAGTTGCGGCGGCGGAACCGGCAGCGGCACCGACCCGGGCACTGGTACTGGCACTGGCACGGGCACGGGCACGGGCACCGGCTAGACGCCCGCAGTCCTCGTCGGCGCTGGCGACATTGCCAATTGCAACGGCAATGAAGAAGCGACCGCGAAACTGCTCGACGGCATTGCTGGCACCGTGTTCACCACGGGCGACAACGTCTATCCGGTTGGCGCCGCGGCGGAGTACACGAACTGCTATGAGCCGACATGGGGCCGACACAAGGCGCGCACGCGGCCCAGCCCGGGCAACCATGACTACGGCATCGCGGGGGCGCCGCACTACTACAACTATTTCGGCGCGAACGCGGGGCCCGCCGGGCTGGGTTACTACAGCTATGAACTCGGTGACTGGCACATCGTCGTGCTCAACAGCAATATCGCGCGCGGTGCCGGTTCAGTGCAGGAGCAGTGGCTGCGCAACGACCTGGCGGCCAACACCAAGCCCTGCACGCTGGCGTATTGGCATCACCCGCTGTTCAATTCGGGCGCGAGCCACGGCAACAACCCGAGCATGGCGCCGCTGTACAAGGCGCTGTATGACCACCATGTCGACGTCCTCGTCACCGGCCACGAACACATCTACGAGCGCTTTGCGCCACAGAACGTGAACGGCCAGTCCGACCCGAACGGGCCGCGCGTGTTCACCGTCGGCACGGGGGGCGTGCCGTTCTATGGCATCGGCACGATCCAGCCGAACAGCGAGGTGCGCAACAACGCGACCCACGGCGTCATCAAGTTCACGCTCAAGGCGAACAGCTATGACCCTATTTTCCTCAGTTGACCGGCTGCGACTTGGCGCAAACGTAGACTTGGCGCGGGTTTGATCTCGACACGAGGAGGCACCCGATGGGTGAGCACAAATTGGCGCCGGTCAAGGCGGTGAACGTGGTGGCTGCGGC
>JANOLJ010000100.1:0-26997 GCA_031419715.1 Burkholderiales bacterium
GCATGACCAGCGAGCGGTAGCTTGCTGCGGCCGGCGACTCCGGGCCGAGGACGCGGCGACCGCGCTCATCCCGTGGCTATGTTTGGCGCCGCAGCGAGTGACCCACGACTGACTGCACTTTCAGGGCGTCAGAGTTCGGCAACCCCGGGTTACCGGCTGCACGTCAAGCATCTGCTGAGCCGTGGGGATGTTGCGTCAGCCGCCAATCGTTGCGCGCAACACACATCGCGCTTGCGCCAGCAATTTCGGACACGAACAGGACACGGGCGTCAGAAAAGACAAAGGGGTTAGCAGGTCTTAACCCGCTAACCCCCGCCTATCTTGGCTCCCCGACCTGGGCTCGAACCAGGGACCTACGGATTAACAGTCCGGCGCTCTACCAACTGAGCTATCGAGGAACAGCCGGTGATTATAGCCAGGGGTATCCGCTCTTAAAGCTCCGCTTGAACCGACACGCGCCAGGTGCGTGGAGCGAGCGGGAACAAATAGACATGATTGAATTGATAGGGCGATTCCTTCCAGGCCCTGGTGTCGGTGAGGTTGTCGACTCCGGCGCGCCAAGTCCACGCCGTCGCGCCGATTTTCATGTTGTGTCGCATCCCGGCGTCCAGCCGGGTGTAGCCGGGGACCGATACGCTGTTGTCGGGAAGCACATTGCGCCGGCTTTCGCGTAACGCGTTCGCATGGAGGTTCAAGCCAGCCACGGCGGCAACGGCGTATTCGAGCTGGGCCTTGACCGTCAATGCCGGCACGTTCGTCGGCGCCAGCCCGTTCAACCCGGGTTGTTGGCTGTTTTCACGCCGGGCGCGCAGCCACTGGCTGCCACCGCGCAGTGCCCACGCGCCGAAGCGGCCCGCGCCCGTCAACTCCATGCCGCGGTGGCGCACCTGACCATCAAGAATGCGCATGCAGGTGTCGGTCAGATCGCAGGCGCCGACGTCGATGTACACCGGCCGCGCGATGTCGAACACCGACGCGCTCCACTCCAGGCGCTCGCTGCTGCCCTTCACTCCCGCTTCGATTTGACGGCTCTTCAGCGCGCGAAGCGCCTCGCCGCGATTCGTGTACGTCGGGCGGTTCGGCGCGACCTCGGATTCGACGCCCTGGCCCCAGCTCGCGTAGAGCATCTGCTCGGCTGTCAGTTGCAGGCTCGCCGCGACAAACGGCGCGCTGACGGCCTGGCTGTAGTCGGTGGCGCGCGAGCCGTCGGTGCGTACGCTGCCGCGGTGCAGATTCGTGCGGCGCACGCCGAGCCAGAGCTTGGCGCTGTCGTCGATGCTCAGCGCGTCGCGCAGATGCAGTTCGGTCGATCGTTCGTCGCGATCGGTGTTCGCGTCCAGGCCCCCCGCTGAGGGCGGCACTTGCGCGTTCCCGGACGTGTTGCCTGTTCCGGCGAAAGCGAATACCTGCGGCTCGAAGCGCGCGCGATAGATGGAACGCAGCACTCCGGCTTGAACCTGATGTCGCACGCCGCCAGTCAACACCTTGCCCGCAACGGACACGTCCAGCGCATCGGTGCGGCGTCGCTCGTTGTCGCTGCGAAACTCGTAGAGGTCGAAGGTTCCGTTCGGGCAGTAGCGGTCCGCATAGTAGGTTCCGGCGGGCAGCGGATCTGGGTCGAAACAACCGAATGGAAACGCAATCCGATCGTCGCTGCGCAGGCGCTGGGTCGCGCCATGCGCTACCAGGCTCCAATCGGCATCGAAGCGATGCGTGACCCGCAGCGACGCGGTATCGCCCTCCAGCACCACCGGCTTCGTCCACGCCTGGTTGTTGAGGTTGATGCGCGGGTCAATGCTGCGCGCGTTGGGCACGGCGTTGCCAAGCATGCTGAACCCCGGCACGCTGGGTTGCGAGCGGCGGCTTGTCTCGCCTTCGAGTTCAATGCGTGTCGCAGCATTGAGCCGCCAGTCGCCCGCCAATGCAAACAGATGGTGCTCACCCTTTGCCGAACGCACCTGGGGATCGAGCTTCCCGGCGGCGCCATTGATCCGAACGCCGAACGCATCGGCGTCGCCGAAACGCCGGCTCAGGTCGATCGCGGCTGAAACGTTGGCGCGCTCGCGCCATTCGAGCGAGGCAGCGCTGAGTGGCACCTCAGTTGGCCGCTTCACCACGAAGTTAGCAATGCCACCCGGCGCGCTGGTGCCCGACTGCGTGCCGCTCAGCCCCTTCAACACCTCGACGCGCGCCTTGTTCGCCAGCGCGATCGAAGTCTCCGCATTGATCGGCAAACCGTCGCGCTTGAAGTTGAACCGGTTGTCGAGCACAAACCCGCGCACCGTCAGGAAGTCCCAGTAGCCCTCGGCGTTGTAGGCGTCGCTCAGCGCCGGGTCGAAACCGATCAGGTCCGACAGGCGCTGCGCTCCGGCGTCCTTGATCTGCTCCGCGCTGAACACGCTGGCCTGCATGGGCAGGCGCGACAAAGGTGTCTCGCCCCAGCCCGCAGCACCTAGCGCCACCGGTGCGCGACCGGTCACGACCACCGGCGCGAGCTGCGTGGCCTCGGTTTGTGCATGGCTGGTCACGCACCACAGGCTCAAGGCGCAGGCGACGCGTGCGCTGCTTGATGTCGAACAAAGTCTTGCCATCGTGCTCTCCAGGCTCAATCGATGGCAGGTCGGCTGGAGTCGGGTTCGCCGCGCAATGGGGCGTCCGGTACAAGCTTCCCTGCGCGAGGATTACCTCAATCAGGTTCAAAGGGACTTTCTCAGTCGAACCGTCGGCAAGACGGCTCAACACCCCTAGCGGATGCGGCGCATGTTGCGCCGCCTGTGGATTATCAACCAAGAAAAAAGGGGCCGCGTCAGCAGGCCCCTTCTCGTACCGCGCGGCGCCGCGCCGTCAATCGAACGTCGGCGTCTCCACGCCCAGGGCCTTGTGCAGCTTCGGGCTGGTGGTCGTGTACTGCAACTGAATGCGCTTGTCGGGAAAGACATAGGGCGCGGCGCCGAACGCGGCAAGCGCCGCTTCATGAAAGCCCGACAAGATGAGTTTCTTCTTGCCCGGGTAGGTGTTCACGTCGCCCACCGCAAAGATGCCCGGCGTACTGGTCTCGAACTTCTCGGTGTCGACAACGACCTGCTTGCGCTCCAGGCCCAGACCCCATTGCGCAATCGGCCCAAGCTTGGGGCTCAGGCCAAAGAACACGAGCAGCATGTCCAGCGGAACCAACCGCGTCACGCCATCACCGCCAGTGAGCTTGACGCCACTCAACCGGCCCGCAGACTCTTCGATGCCGGTGACCTGGCCGACGAGAAACTGCATCTCCAGCGCATCGCACAGCTCGCGCATGCGCGCCACGCTCGCGGGCGCTGCCTTGAAGCCATCGCGGCGATGCAGCAGGATCACGCTCTCGGCCCGGCTCGACCCAGCCTGAACGAAATTCAGCGCCCAGTCGATCGCCGAATCGCCGCCACCGACGATGACGAGGTTCTTGCCCGCGAACTGGGCCGGGTTGCGCACGCTGTAAAAGAGCTGCGTGTCGAAATACTTCTCCAGCCCGTCTACCTTGAGCAAACGCGGCTGAAACGAGCCCACGCCACCGGCGACGAAGATCGTTTTCGCGAGGAAACGCGTGCCCTTGGAAGTTTCAACGTCAAAGCGCCCGTCGTCGCGCTTCTCGACCACCGTCACCTCCTGGTTCAAGTGGAACGTCGCGCCGAAGGGCTCGATCTGCTTGAGCAGGTTGTGCGTCAGCTCCTTGCCGGTGTACACCGGCACGGCGGGGATGTCATAGATGGGCTTGTCGGGATAGAGCTCGATGCACTGGCCACCGGGATAGGCGAGCGAGTCGATGATGTGTGCCTTGATCTCGAGCAGGCCGAGTTCGAACACCTGGAAAAGCCCCACCGGCCCGGCGCCGATGATGACGGCGTCGGTCTCGATCGGCCCGTCGTGCGCGCCCGCGGTGCGCACGACTTCCTCGTTCAGTTGGGCTTCCATGCGCGGCGCTTTGCCTGCCTCAAATCACTTGATCAATTCGCCGAGTTTGCCGGTTCGGTCTTTCCACTCATCGGCGTCAGGCAGTGGCCCCTTGCGCTTGGTGATGCTCGGCCACTTCTTCGCCAATTCCACGTTCAGCTTGATCATGTGCTGCTGGTCGCCGGGAACGTCTTCCTCGGGAACGATGGCGTTCACCGGGCACTCGGGTATGCACACCGCGCAGTCGATGCATTCGTCGGGGTCGATCGTCAGGAAATTCGGGCCTTCGCGAAAACAATCGACCGGGCAGACGTCAACGCAGTCGGTGTACTTGCAGCGGATGCACGATTCGAGAACGACGTGGGTCATGGAGAAGGCTCGTGAGTTGATGATGCGGCACGCCGCCGCCAGGGTTCGCGCCACATGCGCGGTAATTGCCGGCAAGGGCGAGCGTGAATTCTAGGGCTTGGCCGTTGCCATTCGCCCTGCAAGGTTGGCGGTCCGGCGCGCAGCTGTTGCCGTGGGCGGGCGGTTCGCATTCAAGGGCGCCGCTCCCGCGCCGACGATCACGACACTCGGCCGGCCGCTGTGCAGCAAGCTCGCCTGACCCAGAGATGCCAACAGATGGTCGGACCGAGCCTCATCAGGCCATCCGGCGCGCGACACCACGCTCACCGGCGCATCGGCCGGCCAACCCGCCGCGAGCAACCGGCGCGCCAGCGCAGCGAGTTGCCGGCCGGCCATGTAAAACACTTCCGTGTCGGCGCTGCGGCTCGCGTGCACCTGCTGTTCCAGTGTCATCGCCGTGCTCAGGCTGACGCTGCGGCCCCGCCCGCGGCGCGTCAGCGGGCGCTGCGTTGCCGCGGCAGCGGCGAGTGCCGCCGTCACGCCCGGCACGACTTCAAATTCGATTCCGGCGGATACCAAGGCTTCGATCTCTTCCTCGAGCCGACCGAACACACTCGGGTCACCGCCCTTCAGTCGCACCACGATCGGCGACGCACTGGCGTGCTTGACCAGCAGCGCGTTGATCGCCGTCTGTCCCGTGCTGTGGGAAAAACCGCGCTTGCCCACATTGACCCAGCGCGCTGTAGGAGCGTGCTCACGCAATGCCGGGTCCACCAGGGCGTCGAACAAGACCACCTGCGCCTGAGCCAACTTGCGCGCACCGCGCAGTGTGATCAGGTCCCCTGCCCCCGGCCCGGCACCAATGAAGATCACTTTTCCCATTGCCTCAATCCGTTGCTTTGACCAAGAGCGCGCCACTGGTGCGGTTGCTGCTCGGGTCCACCACGATCAGCGAGCCACCGACCAGATCGTGCTCGTAAGCCTGAACCGGCAGCGGCTGCTGGGTTTCGACGATCACATGGCCGATTTCATTCACCGCCAGCCGATCCGCCGCACTTGCCTTCAAAGAATGAATGTCGAGCACGCTTTCGATCGCGACGATGCGCGCCTGAACCCAGCGGTTCCCGTGACGCACCCAGTATTTTCTGCCCACGACCGCGGGTTCGGTGTCGAGCCAGGCAAGGGTTGCCGAGAAGCGTGTCACCTCGCGCACGGTGTTGGGCGTGGCAATCCAGTCGCCGCGCGACACGTCGAGCTGGCGGTCGAGAACGATGCCGGCCGACTGGCCGGCTGACACTTCTTCTACAACCTCGCCGGCCAGCCGCACCTCGGCCACCGTGGCAAGCGACCCGCTGGGCAGCACCTGAATCCGGTCACCGCGCTTCACGCTGCCGTGGGCGATGCGCCCCCACAGCGTGCGCGGCTGGTGGCCCGTGCCTTCGCCCTCGCGCGCGACGTATTGCACCGGCATCGACAGGTCACTGCGCCGGCTTTCCTGCGCCGCGGGGAGTTCTTCGAGCAGTTGCAGCAGCGAGGGCCCGTCGTACCACGCGGCGGCCAGCGGCTGGGTGACGTTGTCGCCGCGCAGCGCCGAAACCGGAACGATGCCGGCCACCTCGATACCGGCTTGCGCGGCGAATTCGAGCAGCGCCGCGCGCACCGCCTGGAACGCAACACCGGGGTCGTCCACGCCGTCGAGCTTGTTCACTGCGAACACGATGTTAGGCACTCGCAGCAATGCCGCGAGCAAGGCATGGCGGCGCGTTTGCGGCAGCAGTTGCACGGGCGTGGCGTGGGTGTCGAGCTTGGTGATGTCCACCAGCACAACAGCGGCATCGCTGCCCGCGGCGGCGGTCACCATGTTGCGCGTGTACTGTTCGTGGCCGGGCGCGTCGGCAATGATGAACTTGCGCGCCTTCGTTGCGAAGTAGCGAAACGCCACGTCGATCGTGATGCCTTGTTCGCGTTCGGCTTCCAGCCCGTCGGTCAGCAGCGACAGGTCGAATGCCGGGCCGCCTTCCATGAGCGTCGCGCCGATCGCGCGCTTTTCGAGCGTGTCGATCTGGTCCGCCAGGATCGCGCGGCTGTCGTAGAGCAGGCGGCCGATCAGCGTGCTTTTCCCATCGTCAACGGAACCCGCTGTGATGAAGCGCAGCGCGCGGTGGTCGCGAGTGCGGGCAGTGGAGCGTGGCGTTTCCATCAGAAGTACCCCTCTTTCTTGCGCTTTTCCATTGAAGCTTCCGAGGTGCGATCGTCCATGCGTGTCGCGCCGCGTTCGCTGACGGTGACGCGCAGGGTTTCGGCAACGATCTCGTTCGCGCTGGTCGCCAGGCTCTCGACCGGGCAGGTGCAAGTCATGTCGCCCACGGTGCGAAAACGCACGTCTACGGTTGCTATCTGCTCGCCCGGCAGGGCCGGCGTGACCTCGGTCAACGGCACGAACAGGCCCTTGCGCCGCATGACCTGGCGCGGATGGGAGTAATACAGACCGGGCAGCGGTATCGATTCGCGCGCGATGTACAGCCACACGTCGAGCTCGGTCCAGTTGCTGATCGGGAACGCGCGCATATGCTCGCCGGGCCGGATGCGCGTATTGAACAGCGTCCACAACTCCGGGCGCTGCTCCTTGGGCTGCCACTGGCCAAAACTGTCGCGGTGCGAAAAGATGCGCTCCTTGGCGCGGGCTTTTTCTTCATCGCGTCGCGCACCGCCCATCAGCACATCGAAGTGGTGTTCCTCGATGGTCTCGAGCAGCGCCACGGTCTGGTGGCCGTTGCGCGACTCCTGCGCGTGCGACAGGCGAACCGTGCCGCGCCGAATCGCATCTTCAAGACTTCCGACGACAAGCCGCTCGCCCATCTCAGCAATGCGCTGGTCGCGAAACGACAGCACTTCCGGGAAGTTGTGGCCCGTGTCCACATGCAGCAGCGGAAACGGCAGGCGGCCTTTGTATTCGCCCCGCCCCGCGCCCTTGCTCTTGAACGCCTTTTCCGCCAGGCGCAACACAACGCAGGAGTCCTTGCCGCCGGAAAACAGCAGCGCCGGGCGCTCGAACGCAGCGACGGTTTCCCGCAAGATGAAGATGGCTTCCTCTTCCAGCCAGTCCAGGTGGCTCTGGTCGATTTCCGGCAGCAGACTTTCAACTCGCAGCGGCGCATTCATGCAGTGACTCCCACAGTGACTTTGGTTGCGGCATGCACATGCAAGCCGCACTCCTTGGCGTCTTGCTCTTCCCACCACCAGCGGCCGGATCGAAACTCCTCGTCCACCGCGATGGCGCGTGTGCACGGTGCGCAGCCGATGCTGGGCATGAACTGGTCGTGCAGCGGGTTGTAGGGAACTTCGTGGCTCGCGATGTAGTGCCACACGTCGGGCCAGCTCCAGTCCGCCAGCGGGTTGATCTTCGTCCGGCCCTGAGCGTCGCGCTCGGTGAATGGCACGCCGCCACGCGTGTCGGATTGTTCGCGCCGCAAACCGGCCACCCAGGCGTTTCTGTCGGCAAGCAGGCGCGAAAGAGGTTCGAGTTTGCGCACGGCGCAACAGGTCTTGCGCAACTCGATGCTCCGGTACATCGCGTCGGTGCCGCTGGCACGAACGAAGCGCAGCACCGACTCAGCGGCGGGTGCGAAACGCTTGACCTCGACGCCGTAACGCTGCTTGATGCGCAGAATCAACGCCAGTGTTTCGGCGTGCAAGCGGCCCGTGTCGAGCGTTGCAACATCAATGGCCAGGCCATGCCGCGCGATCAAATCGGTGATCACCATGTCTTCGGCACCCAGACTCGTCGCCTGCACGATGCGCGCGGCATGTTCCGTCGCCGCGCTTTGCAACACCTCGATCGCGTGCCCGACACGGTCGCCGTATTCGGGAGTCGCACGCGCGTAAAGACCAATCGCGCTCGATGCACTTTTCACTCTCATATCGCCGCCCCTTGATTAACGAACTCGTGCACCGGCTCGCGGGCCAAAGCGTCGGCAGCACCGACGGGCAGCGCGAAGAGCGGCAGCCTGGCGTTCACATCGCCCTGGTAGTGGCCACGAAAGGCTGCCAGCGCCTGCCAGGCGATGTCAATGGATTGGTCCGCGCGCAGTACCGCGGCGTCGAACCCGGTGCGCGCGAGCAGCGCCACCATGTCCACCAGAACTTCGCCGGTGGCGCGGATTTCACCCTTGAACCGGTAACGCGAGCGCAGCAGTCGGGCCTGGCTGTAGGCCCGGCCGTCGACCCACTTGGGAAAGTGCAGCGTGATGAGCGCGAAGCGCTCCAGGTCTGCGGCAATGTCTTCCACGTCCCTGTCGTTGCTGAGTTCCAGCCCCGCCGCGATGGCGATCGGCCAATGGGCGCGTGCCGCGTGCCACTGCCCCGGGCTGAGCAGCAGGTGTGGCTGCGGGTTGATGCTGACCGGCGGGCCATCCTCACCGCCGAGCGAGCGCCAGGGATCGTTGTGTAGGTCGATGAATTTCATGCTGCGAGGTCCTGGGTCTTTGCGCCTTCAGACCGCGTGCGCCAGCGCCGTGCTGCGGCGCGCGGCATTGGCCGATTCCTTGAACGCGGTGCTGCCGATGCGCCGAACCGTGTCGATGAAGCGTTCCTGTCCCTGCCGCTTGACGCGAAACGTGTCAACCAAGGCTTCGATGGCGTCGGCGACTTCGTCGGCGGCAAACGACGGGCCAATCACCTTGCCGGCCACCGACGCCCCGCTGAGCGTGGAGCCGTCGGAGCCGCCCAAGGAAATCTGGTACCACTCCTTGCCGTCTTTGTCGACACCGAGCACGCCGATGTGCCCGCTGTGGTGGTGGCCGCACGAGTTGATGCAGCCGCTGATGTGCAAATCGATGTCGCCGATGTCGTACAACTCGTCCAGATCGGTGAATCGCTCGGCGATGTCCGCCGCGACGGGAATGGATCGCGCGTTGGCCAGCGCGCAGAAGTCTCCGCCCGGGCAGGCGATCATGTCGGTGATCAGGCCGATGTTAGGCGTGGCGAAGTTTTTCGCCTTGGCCGCTTGCCAAAGCGCCACCAGTTCGGACTCGCGCACCCACGGCAACAGCAAGTTCTGGTCGTGCGTGACGCGCAGCTCGCCGTGGCTGAAACGCTCGGCAATTTCGGCGGCGGCGTCCATTTGGTCTGCCGTCGCGTCGCCCGGTGCCTGGCCGGTGCGCTTGAACGAGAGCGTCACCGCGCGATAGCCCTGCAGCCGGTGGGCGTGTACGTTGCGCGAGAGCCAGCGCGCATAGGCCACGTCCGTCGTGGCAACCTGTGGCGCCTCGGCGCTGCTCGGCGCCGCCACGCCCGCAGGCAGGACAAAACAATGCGCGACGCGGTCCAGCTCGGCTTGCGGGATCAGGTGCGCCGAGCCATCGACGTCGTCGTTCAAGATGTGGCCGAATTCAACGTTCACTGCATCAATGAACTTCTGACCCTCGGCCTTGACGAGGATCTTGATGCGCGCCTTGTACAGGTTGTCGCGACGGCCGTAGCGGTTGTAGACACGCACGATGGCCTCGATGAAAACGAGGATCTGCTGCCAGGGCAGGAACTCGCGAATCACGCTGCCGATCACCGGCGTGCGGCCCATGCCGCCGCCTACCAACACCTTGAAGCCGACTTCGCCAGCCTCGTTCTTCAGGAGCTGCAGGCCGATGTCGTGCCAAGCGATCGCCGCCCGGTCTTCGCGCGCGCCAGTGACCGCGATCTTGAACTTGCGCGGCAGAAAAGCGAACTCCGGGTGCAGCGTGCTCCATTGGCGCAGCACCTCGCAATAGGGTCGCGGGTCCACCACTTCGTCGGGCGCAATGCCCGCCAGGGCATCGCTGGTGATATTGCGGATGCAGTTGCCGCTGGTCTGGATGCCGTGCATGTCCACCGCGGCCAGCGCGTCCATCACGTCGGCGCTGCGGTGCAGCGGGATCCAGTTGAACTGAACGTTCTGGCGGGTCGTGAAGTGGCCGAAACCACCGCGCTCTTGCGGCGTGCCGACATCGACATGGTCAAACTCGCGGGCGATGCGGCCCAGCGCGCGCAATTGCACCGAGCTGATCTCGCCGTAGGGCACGGCCACGCGCAGCATCGGCGCATGGCGCTGCACATACCAGCCGTTTTGCAGGCGCAGCGGGCGGAATTCATCGTCGCCCAGGCGTCCGGCCAAGTGGCGCTCGAGTTGGTCACGGTACTGGGCGGCGCGCTGGCGCACGAAGGATCGGTCGAAATCGGCGTACTGGTACATGTTCTCGGAACCTCAGTGAATCACTTTGAGCCCGGCGGCGACGAGCGAAGCGCAGAGCAGGGCTCGCACCAGGCGTTCGGGCATCGCCGCGGGAATGCTGCCGGCAAGCAGCAGACCCGTGAGTCGCCAGTCGCCATGGCCGGCACGATGGCGCGACACCGCGCCCGCGGACTTCGTGATGGCGGCGAACCACAGGTCAGTGCCGATCGCGACGGCGGGGCTCAACCGGAACACCGAGAGCAGCAACGGAGTCATCAGCGACCCACCGCCCACACCCGTCATGCCGACAATGGCGCCAACGCCAAATCCGCAGAGGGTTGCTGTGAAGTCCATGTCCAGACTCTATTGACGCTCCTTATGTCTGACAAGAACAGTGTTTTCAGTTGCTAATCTCTTTTCGGCATATCAAACTGTGCGCGCAGGCTCCTAGAATTTCCCATGCACAGATACCGCCACCACCATTCCCTCGATGCACTCGACACCTTCTGGCGCCGCTTGGCCTGGGCACTTTCCGGGGTTGCTGCCGCCTTGCTGGTGGGCTGCGAAAGTGCTCCAAAGGCACCCGATCAGCGCCCGGGTCCGGTGGAGATTCCCGCCGTAGAGCCACCGATCGAAGCCGCCAAACCCCCTCCTCGACCCCCCAAGATCGGGTTGGCGCTGGGCGGTGGCGCGGCGCGGGGCTTTGCGCACATCGGCGTGATCCAGGTTCTGGAGGAGAACGGCATCAAGCCAGACTACGTCGTCGGCACTTCGGCAGGCAGCCTGGTGGCGGCCCTGTACGCTGCGGGCAAAAGCGGCATCGAGCTCGGCACCCTTGCCGACGCGATGGACGAATCCACGCTGACCGACTGGTCCTACCCCGGTCGGGGCTTGATCCGCGGTGCGGCCCTCGCCAAATTCGTGCGCGACCATACAGGCAGCAAAACCATCGAGCAGATGCGCATCCCGCTGGGCATTGTTGCGACTGACCTCGACAACGGCCAGGCGATTCTGTTTGAAGTCGGCGACGCGGGAACCGCCGTGCGCGCCTCCAGCGCCGTGCCCGCGGTGTTCCAGCCGGTGAGCATCGGCGGCCGTGAATACGTCGACGGCGGCCTTGTCGCGCCCGTTCCCGTGCGGTTCGCGCGTCAAATGGGTGCGGACCTTGTGATCGCCGTGGACATCTCCTCTGCGCCCGAAGGCAACCCCACGGGCGACGCCATGCGAATGCTGCTCCAGACCTTCGCCATCATGGGACGCAGCATCAACAACTTTGAGTTGCGCGACGCAGACATCGTGCTAAGACCGCGCCTGCCGGGTGTTTCCAGCGCTGACTTCTCGACGCGCAAGCGCTCAATTCAGGCGGGGCGTGATGCCGCGCGGGCCCAACTGGCTGAGCTCGCCGCCAGAATCGCGGCGAAGACCCGATAGGCGGCGCGAAAAATAAAACGGCCCGGTGGTGACACCGGGCCGAAAGGTACCGTCAGGTACCGAGGAGACAACCTTCAGGGAGCCGCAAGCAAACGCCTGCGGTCCTGCTCAGATTGGTGAGCCGCTCAAAAGTTCAAGGGGCTCCGCAAAATTCATGCTCAGGCCGCGCGCTTGGCCTTGTTCATGGACTGGCTCGCCTTTGCCGCGGTGGCAGTCATGGCATGAAAGTTGGCTTCCGCCACCTCGGTGGCCTGCTTCGTCGCCTTTTGCACCCCGTCGAATGCGTTGTTGGCAGCGGCCACTGCCGACTTGACGAGTGCAACCACGTTCTCGCTGCCGGCAGGCGCGTTTTTGGTCGCGTTGTCCATCATCGCCACGAATTTCTGCTGCGCTTGGGCGACGCTGGCTTCAGCGACCCGGCTCACATCCGTGCTGGTGGCGGTGGCAATGTCATAGACATGGCGGCTGTAGGCAGACGCCTTTTCAGCAACGGGTTGAAGCAGGCCGGCTTGCAGAGCCATCAGCTCCTGCGCGTCTTTGACGGACAGAGCGGCCTTGGTCGTGTCGGCCACTTCCGACATCGCGGCCTTGGCGACTTGAAGGTTGAGCTCAACCAGCTTTTCAACGCCTTCGAACGCTTTGTTCGTCAGGCCAAAGAGAATTTCGAGGTTGGCTTTCTGGGCGGCAACGGCTTGTTCGGCGGTCATCATCATGGTGGTTCACTCCTAAATGGGTAGATTGATCGGTGCCGGCCGTTTTGGTGCAGCGCAGCATAAACGGAAGTATAGGGGCCTGAGCGCCAATTGCAATGGGGTTTTGCTGCTTAGCAGCAATTTAGACTTCATGGCCGGGTTCTGGCCTGGTTCTGGCCAGGTACCGCGCTTCGGCCGAGCCCCATTGCAGCGTCGCCAGCCGAAAGCGTGTGAAAGCGTGGCAATGGAACAATGCGCCGCCACGCCGAATTCGTTTGTTGTCCCGTTCAACCCAAGGAGTGACGTGAACTACCCGCAAGAACAAAAGGCCGCGGTCGACGCCGCCATCACCTCGCGCCGCTCGATCCGCGCGTTCCTTCCCACCCCGGTGGAGCGCGCAACGGTGGAAGAGATACTCGAAGTCGCCGCGCGTGCACCTTCGGGAACGAACACCCAACCCTGGCGCGTCTACGTCTTGACGGGTGAAGGGAAAACCACGCTGTCGCAAAAGATCATCCAGGCCTATGACGACCCGGTGCACCGCGCAGAACACACGGAGGAGTACGCCTACTACCCTACGCGCTGGTCCTCTCCTTTCATTGAGCGCCGCCGCAAAGTGGGCTGGGACCTGTACGCACTGCTCGGGATCGACAAGTCCGACAAAGCCGGCATGCACGCCCAGCACCGGCGCAATTACAAGTTCTTTGACGCGCCGGTCGGCCTGATCTTCACGATCGACCGCATCATGTGCCAGGGGAGTTGGCTTGACTACGGCATGTTCTTGCAAAGCGTGATGGTCAGCGCGCGCGCTCGCGGCCTGGACACCTGCCCGCAAGCCGCGTTCACCCCGTTTCACAGAATCATCACTCAGCATTTGGCGCTGCCCGAGAACGAGCAGGTCGTCTGCGGCATGTCGTTGGGCTACGCCGACCCGAAAGCCGTTGAGAACCGCCTCGTCACGGAACGCGCGCCGCTTAGCGAATTCGCCCGCTTCGTCGATCGTTCGCCCAGCGCGCCGCCGGCCCCATAGGCCGCGCTGCCAGCCCCACCACTGCACAGGAACAAGACCATGACGGCCCCTGCCACGCGCCAGCGAGTCCTGATCGCCCGCGCTGTATTTCCCGATGCGATCGATCGCTTGCGCGAGCACTTCGACGTGGAAACGAACGCCGCCGACGACGTCTGGCCCCAGGCCGAAATGATTCGCCGCTTGCAGGGCAAAGCGGGTCTGTTCATCACCGGCACCCAGCCCATTGACGCCGCGCTGCTCGCGGCCTGCCCGCAGCTACGCGCGGTGTGCAGCATGGCGGTGGGCTACAACAACGTCGACCTGCCCGCGTGCACGGCGCGCGGCGTGCTCGTCAGCAACGCGCCCGACGTGTTGACGCAAACCACTGCGGACTTCGGCTTCGCCCTGATGATGGCGGCCGCGCGGCGCATCGCCGAGAGCGAACATTTCCTGCGCCGCGGCGAATGGGTCAAATGGAGCTACGACCTCTTTGCCGGGGCCGACGTGCACGGCGCCACGCTGGGCGTGCTGGGAATGGGCCGCATCGGCCAGGCGATCGCGCGGCGTGGTGCGCTCGGCTTTGACATGCGTGTGATCTATCACAACCGCTCGCGCCTGAGCCTGGACATCGAAACCGAACTGCACGCGCGCCATGTGACGAAAGAGCAGCTGCTGCGCGAGTGCGACCATCTGGTGATCGTTGTGCCCTACAGCCCGGCTTCACACCATGCGATAGGCGCCGCGGAGCTGGTGCTGATGAAGCCGACGGCCACGCTGACGAACATCGCGCGCGGCGGTGTCGTCGATGACGCCGCGCTTGCCAAGGCGTTGCGCGAGGGGCGCATCGCTGCGGCCGGCCTGGACGTTTTTGAGGGCGAACCCGCGGTGCATCCGGACTTGCTCAAGGTGCCCAACGTCGTATTGACGCCGCACATCGCCAGCGCCAGCATCCCGACGCGGCGCGCCATGGCGCACTTGGCCGTGGACAACTTGATCGCGGCTCTCGGCGCCGGGCCACGCGCGGGCCGGCCGCCGACCGCGTTGAACCCCGACGTGCTTGCGTCGCGCTGACACCGAAGCCATTCCCGGCATCGGCCGCGCTTCGCGCGTCAACCGGCCATGGCCGCTTCCTCGGGCAAATCAAGACTGATGAGCTCGGCCAGCGGCGGGTCTTCACCGGTCAAGCGTTCGCCCACGCCCAGGACTTTCGTGCTCCGGTACTTCCCGAGCCAGGCGACGAGTTGTTCGGAAGACAACGGACGGCTCAGCAGATAGCCCTGGATTTCTTCGCAGCCGAGCGCCCGCAGGTAATCGGCCTGGTGCAGCGTTTCCACACCTTCGGCCACCACCTTGAGCTGCAGGCTTCGGCCGAGCGCGATCACCGCGGTGGCGATGGCCGAGTCGTCATCGTCGTTCGTGATATCGCGAACAAAGGAACGATCGATCTTCAGGGTGTCGATGTTGAAGCGCTTGATGTAGCTCAGCGATGAATGGCCGGTTCCGAAGTCGTCGATCGCGACCCGCACCCCCAGGCTGGCGATGCTGGCCAGCATCGCGCGGCTCGCGTCGTTGTCTTCCATCAGCTGGCTCTCGGTCAGCTCCAGCTCGAAGCGCTGTGGCGCGATGCGCGCCTGCGCCAGGGTCTCGGCGATGAGCTGGAACAGGTGCTGATGCCGAAACTGCCGCGCCGACAGATTGACGGCCAGCGTCAGCGCGGGCAAGCCGAGCTTGTCCCATGTGGCGAGGTCGGCACACGCGGTGCGAATGACCCAGGCCCCCACCGGAAGTATCAGACCGGTCTCCTCGAGGACGGTAATGAACTGGTCCGGCGGAACGACGCCAGCGCCCGGCCGGTTCCAGCGTATCAACGCTTCAACGCCAGTGATGCGGCCGGTTTTCAGGTCGGCCTTGGGCTGATAGAGCAAGTTGAATTCGCCGCGATCCAGCGCGTGGCGCAGGCTCGTCTCCAACGACAAGCGCGCCTCGACTTCGGCGTTCATGTCGGGGCTGTAGAAGGTGTAGGTGTTGCGCCCCCGCGCCTTGGATCGATACATCGCCATGTCGGTGTGGCGAATCAGCCCGTCCAGATCGACGGTGTCGGGTGGATACAGCGAAATGCCGATGCTCGCCGTGATGACGATCTCTTCGCCTTCGACGACAAAGGGCTCGATGAGCGACTCCAGGATCCTTCGGGCGATCGCCGCCGCATCGTCAACACCGCCGATGTCTTCGACGACGATCGTGAACTCGTCACCGCCCAGGCGCGCGATCGTGATCGCAGCGTTTTCGTCAACCTGGCACATCACCGAGTCAGCGCTGCGCAGGCAGTTCGTCAACGCCTGCGAGACATGCTGCAAGAGGCGGTCACCGACCTCATGGCCCAGACTGTCGTTCACGACCTTGAAGCGATCCAGGTCGAGGAACATCAACCCCAACACCCGCCCGCTGCGATGGGCACGCTTCATGCCTTCGCGCAACCGGTCGCGAAACAAGACCCGATTGGGCAAGCCCGTGAGGCTGTCGTAGTTCGCGAGCATCGCCATCCGATCCTGCGCCGCCTTGCGCTCGGTAATGTCGCGGATGAATGCAATCAATTGCGGCACGCCCTTGAGGCATGACTCGCTGACCGTCACCTCCACGGGAAACCTCGCCCCATTTTCCCGGCGCACCACGGTTTCGTGCAGGCCGGCGGGAAACTGCGCCGAATTGCCTTGCGCATCCATGTGCGGCGCCAACCACTTTGGCAGCGGCTGGCCGATGAGTTCTGCCGGTGCCCGCCCGAACAACTGGCCCGCCGCCGGATTGCACGACAGGATCGTGCCGTCGGGCAGAAACGTCATGATGCCGTCGATCGAGTTGTCGAACACGAATCGCAAGCGTTCTTCGGTTTCGCGGCGCCTGCTCCCCAAACTCCAGAGGCTCCATCCGCGGCGCGCCGGCAAGCCACTCGTTGCTGCCCACCAGGCGACATAGGCCAAGGCTGCGCAGGCCAGCACAGCCAGGGCCAATTCAACGAACGGCGAAAACGACAGATCGATTTGAGGCACCCGCGTTCTTCGGCAGTTCCCGCCGGAACTGAACGGCGCACTCAGGGGGAACCCGAATTCGCCGAGGGCACCCATGCCGCGAACAATCACTCCGGCAACTTGTCACACCTGCCGAACCCAAGTAACGTCAGCGTTGTCCACGGCGCCATGCCAGCGCATGCCAGCCCAGACCTTTCAACTCCCGGAGACTCGACATGAAGCTGTACTTTCACCCCGCATCGACCACCAGCCGCCCGGTGATGCTGTTCGCCGCGGAAAACCGGATCGCGCTGGACGAGCAGGTCGTGGACCTGTTCACCGGCGAGCACTACCAGCCGCCCTTCGAGGCGTTGAATCCGAACCATCTGGTACCCGTCCTGGAAGACGGCACGTTCCGGCTCACGGAAAGCTCCGCCATCCTGAAATACCTGGCCGACAAGTCCGACTCCGCGCTGTACCCGAAAGACCTGCAGCAGCGCGCCCGTGTCAACGAGCGCATGGACTGGATCAATACGCAACTGTGTCGCGACTTCGCCTACGGCTACGTCTATCCGCAGATCTTCCCGTTCCACAAGCGGCGCAGCGAAGAAGCGCATGACGCCACGCTCGCCTGGGCGAAGGACCGCGCCCAGGGCTGGCTCAAGGTGCTCGACCAGAACATCCTCGGATCGGACAATTCATTCCTCTGCGGCAATTCGATGACGATCGCCGACTATTACGGCGCTTCGTTCGTCGCCCTCGGGGAGCTGATCGGCAGCGACTATTCGGCCTACCCGAACGTCAAGCGCTGGCTCGGCCGCATGAAGCAGCTTGCGAGCTGGAAGCGCGTGAACGAAGTGATCGACGGCTATGGCGCCTCGCTCAAAGGAACCCAAGCGGTGTGAGGTGGCGTCTCGCGGAGAATGAAACATGATCGAAAAACTGCATCACAACGCCTACCGCTGCCGCGATTCAGAGCAAACCCGCGGGTTCTACGAGGGGTTTCTCGGTCTGCCGCTGGTCGAGTCGCTCGAAATCAATGAGACCAAGAGCGGGCGCAAGACGCAGACGCTGCATACCTTCTACCGGCTCGACGACGGCTCGCACCTGGCGTTTTTCGAGGCACCCGATATGCCCTTCGAGTTCAAGGCGCAGCACGACTTCGACCTGCACATCGCACTGGAAGTGCGGCCCGAGGTTCTGCCCACCATGCTCGCCAAGGGCAAGGCGCAGGGCATCGAGACCCGCGGCGTGTCGGACCACCAGTTCATCCATTCGATCTACTTTCGCGATCCGAACGGCTATGTGATAGAACTCTGCGCCAGGCTGCCGGGGCACGACACCGCGATGGACCCGGCCGTCAACGGCGCGCGCGCCAAACTCGATCGCTGGACCCAGGCCAAGAGCGCGGCACCCGTCGCGCGCTGAGGATGCTCGAGCCAGGCCGTGTCATCGCGGCTTATCCCCCGCACCGCGACACGCTGAACTCGGTACTCGCCAGCCGCGCCGCGACCGGTGGCGAGCGCGAGTTCCTTGTGTTCGGCGAGTCCACCTGGAGCTATGGCGACTGCCTGCGTCGCGTGGCGCGCGTCGCCGCGATGTTGCACGCGCGCGGCATCGAAGCCGGCCAGCGTGTCGCCGTGATGTCGTTGAACCACCCGAGCACGGTGTTCGCGTTTTTCGCGCTCGCCCGATTGGGCGCCGTGATGGTGCCGATCAACCCGGAGTTTCGCGCCGAGGAGGCACGCTATGTGCTCAACCACGCCGAGGTGAGCGGTGTCTTGTGCTCGCCCGCCGTGCTGGAAACCGTGCGCGAAGCGCTGGCGCCGACGAAACTGCGCCCTTGGTTGATGCTCAATGAAGCGCCCGCGCCGGGTGAACCAGTGAGTGACGACACGCTGATGTTCGACCGCGAAGTCGAGCTGGCGAGCGCGAGCGCGCCGATCGAGGTCGAACAGCCAGACAGCCCCTGCATCTTCATCTACACCTCCGGCACGACCGGTTTCCCCAAGGGTGTGATGCACAGCCAGCGCAATGTGGTGCTGGCCGGCGAAGGGTTCGTGCAACGCATGTACCTGCAGCCCGACGACCGGCTGATGTGCATCTTGCCGATGTTCCACATCAATGCGCTGTTCTACTCGTTGTCGGGAGCGCTCGCCGCCGGGGCCGCACTGGTGCTGATCGCGCGCTTTTCGGCGTCGCGCTTCTGGCACGATGTGGCGCACTACCGCGCCACCGAAGTGAACACGATGGCCGCCGTCTCCTCGATTCTGATGCGTCGTTCGCGCACCGAGTTCGTCGCCGGGCATCAGCTGCGCAAGATCTACGGTGCACCTTTCACCGCCGAAACCTATCGCGTCTTTGCCGAGGAGTTCGGTGTGCCAACCCTCATCGAGGGCTATGGCATGAGCGAAATCCCGGGCGCGTTGAACAACCCGTTTCCCGGGCCGCACAAAGTAGGCAGCATGGGCCTGCCGAGCCGCCACCCGGACCCGAGCCTCAGGTTCGCCGAACTGCGCGTCGTGGACGACAACGCCGACGATGTGCCCGACGGCGACACCGGCGAGCTGGCCGTGAAAACGCCGATGCTGATGAAGGGCTACTACCGCGATCCCGCGCAGACCGCGGCGGCGTTTCGCGACGGTTGGTTCCTCACGGGCGACCTGGCCTGGCGCGACGCCGACGGCTACTTCTGGTTCGTCGCACGCAAGAAGGACATCATCCGCCGGCGCGGCGAAAACATCTCCGGCGCCGAGCTGGACCGTATCGTCGAACTGCACCCTGACGTCGTCCAGGCCGCCGCGATTCCGGTGCCGAACGATCTGGGTGAAGACGAGATCCTGATGGCCGCAGTCCTCAGGATGGGCGCCACACTCACACCGCAGGGTCTGGCCGATTGGGTGCGCGAGCGCTTGGCCGCATCAAAGGTGCCGCGCTACGTGATCTTCGTCGAGGCCCTGCCGCAAACACCGACCCACCGTGTCGCGAAGTTCAAGCTGCGCGGCGATGCAAGCTTGCGGGGTCGGGCCGTCGACCTCTCCCCCGAGGCGCTCCGCAAGCCATGATGTACTGGCTGCGCGGACCGGACGATGCGTTGCCCGACACGCGCCTGGCACTGCCACCCGATTCCGACGCCCCCGGCCTGCTGGCCGCAGGGGGTGAACTCACGACCCGCCGGCTTGAAGAAGCTTACTCAAAAGGCGTGTTCCCCTGGTACAGCGAAGGCCAGCCGGTGCTCTGGTGGTCGCCCGACCCACGGCTGGTGCTGCCGATGCGCGAATTCAAAGTGTCGCGCTCGTTTCGCAAGACCCTCAACCGGTTCATCCGCACGCCGGGTTGTGATGTTCGCATCGACACCGCATTCGCCAGCGTCATCGAGGCCTGTTCCGGCATGCCGCGCGAGGGACAGGCAGGCACCTGGATCGTCCCGGCAATGATCTCGGCGTATCGCGCCTGGCATGCCTTGGGCCGCGTGCACAGCTTCGAAACCTGGGTGAACGGCCGGCTCGTCGGCGGCCTGTACGGCGTGAGCCTGGGACGCATGTTCTACGGCGAGTCGATGTTTTCGCTGCAACCCGACGCTTCAAAGATCGCACTCGCCGCGCTGGTGTGCTTTTGCCGGGAACATGCGGTGGCCCTGATCGACTGCCAACAGCGCACCGAACATCTGGTGTCGATGGGCGCGCGCGAGATGCGGCGCGGCGAATTCGAGCACGGCCTGGCCACCAGTCTGGGCGGGCCGCCGATCGTCGATTGGACTTATCATCCCAAGCAGTGGCGCCACCTCGGCAGCCACTCCACTCAAGATCGCGCGAGCGCCCAGGAACAAGGCACGTGACGCACCCGAAAGAGCTTCCGCTGGCGTCGTTGCAGTTCTATGCAACGGCACCCTACCCTTGCAGCTACATCGCAGGGCGCATGGCGCGCTCCCAAGTGGCCACACCCAGCCACGTCATTCATGCCGATGCCTACTCGGGCCTGGTGGCGAACGGCTTTCGGCGCAGCGGCATGTTCACCTACCGGCCGCACTGCGACGGTTGCCGAGCCTGCGTGCCGCTGCGCGTGCCGGTGCAAAACTTCAAGGCCACGCGCAGCCAGTCGCGCGCCCGGCGCGCCCACGCGGCCCTCAAGGCACGCGTGCTGCGGCTGTGTTTCGTTCCCGAGCACTACCAGCTTTACCTGCGCTACCAGGCAGGCCGGCACAGCGGCGGTGGCATGGACCACGACAGCATCGACCAATACACCCAGTTCCTGCTGCAAAGCCGTGTCAACTCGCGCCTGGTGGAGTTCCGGGAACCCAGCGAGGAGGGTCTGGGCGCGCTGAAAATGGTGTCGATCCTGGACGTGCTGAACGATGGGCTGTCTGCCGTCTACACCTTCTACGAACCCGAAGAACGGGCGAGCTATGGCACGTACAACGTGCTGTGGCAGATCGAGCAGACACGGCTGCTGAAACTGCCCTACCTGTACCTTGGCTACTGGATCGCTGACAGCGCGAAGATGTCTTACAAGGCGCAGTTCGGCCCACACGAAACCCTGCATGACGGGCACTGGCGCGCGGCCACGCTGACCACGGCGGGCTGATCTTCGCGCGGGTTCACTCGCCGCGCCCACCCACGCGGCACGGCGCGTCGGCGTCTACTGGCCGGGTGTCGCGCCCGAAATTTTGACGATGCGCGCCCACTTGGCGATGTCGTCCTGCACGTACCGGGTGAATTCTTCGGTGCTCATCTTCATCGGCGTAGCACCCTGATTCAGCCGGGTGTGGCTTTGTCAACTTTCGGCCCGGTCGCTTTGCACGTTCGCTAGACTCAAATCCGTAGAAACCCGACATTCGTATACGGGGGTTACCCCTAGGTTTTCGAGCTGCACGCCTTTGCAAGCCGCCCCTGCGCAGGTAGCCTTGAGCCCACAGATGAGATCGAAACATACGCGGGAGAACGCACACATGTTCCATCATCTTTTGACGCCGGCGCTTCGAGCCCACTACAGCTGCCGCCTCTGCGGCTCCACGAGCTACCGCAACGTCGTCGCGCGCAATGGCACTGGCGCGATTCGGGCGACGAGCCAATACCGCTGTTCGGGTTGCGCCCTGACCTTTCAAGACCCGAAGGAATGGCGCGTCGCGACGCCGCCGATGCCTCGCCCTGCTTGAGCACCTGAGCACCTGAGCACCTGAGCGGGCAGCCAGCCCGCACTGTCAACGCTGCAACCGAACCCTCAGCGCAACGAATCGAGGAATTCCCGACGCTGCGGTTCGGAATCAATCAAGTCGGCCAACCTGCGGTGCAATTCGGCCAGGTTGCCTGAATCATGCGCAGCGCGCTTGATGAGCACCTTGGCCAAGGGGCCAACATGATGTGCCAGTTGCTTCTCGGCACGCGCCAGCGCCTCGGCGTCGAAGCCCAGTGGCTGGCGTGGACTTGATCTCCCGCCCGGCGCTGTTCCAGGACCTGTGCCCATTGAGCCGCTTGGGTGGTGGCCCGGGTGGTGACCTTGAGGCGCCAGCCGCGCCAGGCGCGCCCTGAACTCGGCGCGCTGCTCGGCGTCCGAAATCTTGTCGCCTAGCGTGCCGTAAAACTCTTCGACGCTGTGAACATGGATTGCCGTGGACCGCATCACATGCCTGGCCATCGGCCCGATCAATTCAGTCAGCAGGTGCTCGACGGCCGACCAGGTCTGCGCCGACAAGGTCAGCATGACGCTGGGGTCGACGGCACGCGCCGGGTCGACCACGGTCTGCTGCTGCCACACGGAACGACCGGCGCTGCCGACCGTCTGGTTCCCGCCTCCCACCGAGAACGCAATCGTCGGATCGGCAGACATGGCCAGCACGGCCTGCCCCAACGCCTCGCTGAATTCATGCGCGGTCTGGTAGCGCAAGTCGACGCTCTTCTTGAGTGCCTTGTCGAGCACGCCATCCAGCACTGCGGGAAGATCCGGCGCAAGCCGTGTGGGCGGCATGGGATCGCCTTGCATCACGCGGTGCATCACGGCGGCCGGCGAATCGGCCGCGAACGGGCTGCGCCCGGTCAGCAGCTCATAAAAGATCACGCCCGCGGCCCACAGGTCGGTTCGGCCGTCCGCCGTATCGCCCATCAGTTGTTCCGGCGCCATGTGGGTGGGCGTGCCCAGCACCGTACCCACCTGCGTCATCGACGAACTTTGAATGCGCGCGATGCCGAAATCCATCACCTTGATCTTCAGGCCCTTGAGCACCATCACGTTCGCGGGTTTGATGTCCCGATGCACGACCCCCGCGTCGTGCGAGTAGCTCAACGCCGCGAGCAACTGGCGCATTACCTCCATCGAGTCGCTGAGCTCGAACCGACCGCGCTCGCGCATCAGTTTGCGCAGCTCGATGCCCTCAACATACTCCATGACGATGTAGGCGAAGTTCAGGTCCTCGCCGTACTCATGCACTGCCACGATGCCCGGGTGCTGGAGTCGCCCACCGGCCTGCGCCTCGCGCTTGAAACGCGCGATCGCCGAGGCCCCACCGTCGGCCAGATGCTCGGCCAGAATCGTCTTGATCGCGACCTTGCGCTCGATCACGGGGTCAAACCCCTCGAACACCATCCCCATCGCGCCTTGCCCGAGGGTGCGACGGATCGCGTACTTGCCGATGCGTTCGGGTTGATGGGTCATCGCGTTCAAGCTCAATCGCACCACGAAGTGGCGGCGAATACTGCATGGTTCGCCATCGCTCGCGCGCCGTCAATCCCTAGGTTCCCTTGTGATGCCCCGGCGAGTGCCGATACTCCCCTGGGCACAGGGCCTCAGGCGGCGGACGCGCTACTCCCGCGCCAAGACTTCGGCACCGATCCCTCGAAAGCCGACGAAGCGACCGTCTTCGCCGAACATCGGCTCGCCACTAACCCGATATTGCTGTTTCGTCCCGTCAGCGTTGACGCGGCTGAAAGGAAAATCGAGGAACGGCTCGCGCGCCGCGATCTTGGCTTGCAGGGCCTGCCGCTCGGCTTCGTTCCAGCCCATGAGTCGGTCGTCGCCGCCGGTAGCGAGAAACGCCGTGACACGCAGGCCCAGCATCTCCTGCACCGGACCCGACACCTGCGTGAACTCGCCACTGTCGTTCTGTTCCCAATACCAGTCCGACGCCAACTCCGTCAGGCGGCGAAATCGTGCTTCACTGGCCACCAGCTCGGCCGTGCGTTCGCGCACCGCGGTTTCCAGGTCTTCATTGTGGTTCGCGACCTTCCTGTACAGCAACCTCACCTCAAGCATGTTGTGGATGCGTGTCTTGACCTCGACCAATTCGAATGGCTTGCTGACGAAGTCCTTCGCTCCCGCCTGCAGGGCCCGCAGCTTGTGCCCCGGCTGGGCCGTGAGCACAACCACCGGCAGATAGGAGTCGTGGTTGTCGGCGCGCAGTCCTTCCATCACGGCGAAGCCATCCATGCCGGGCATCTCGAGGTCGAGCAAGATGAGGTCATACTGATTCTTGCGGTGCAACTCGCGCACCTGGCGCGAGTCTGTCGTCACCGTCACCTTGCTATAGCCCTCCTCGCGCAACAGGCGTTCGAGCAATTGCACGTGAGACGCTTGATCGTCGACGATCAATATCCCAGCGCCGTGCAGGTCGTGGGTCGAAATCATCAAAGAATCTCCTCGGAAGTGCGGCGTGCGGCTGGCGCGGGCCCGCGTTCCAGCGCCAGGTCGAGCGTGCGCATGAAATCGTTGACCCGGATCGGCTTTGTGACGTAGCGGTAGAAGCCTGCCGCCAGCCCGTGCTCAACATCCCGGGGCATGGCGCTGGCACTGAGCGCGATCACCGGGATGTACATCGTCGCCGGGTCTTGCGCGAGCTGCGCCAGTGCCTGCAAGCCGCTCATGCCCGGCAGATGAATGTCCATCAAGATCACGTCGGGCTGCTGCGCAATCGCGATATCGATACCGAGCCGGGCAGTGAGCGCACTGAGCAATCGCAAGTCGGGCCGGCGCGCCACGATGCGTTCCACCAGGGCCAGATTCGCGGCGTTGTCTTCGATGTACAACACGGTGCGCGCGCCCGTGGCGGCGGGCGCGCGTGCGATATCGGGTAAGGAAGTCGGGCCCGCGCAGGCCCCGGAAGGCGGATCCGCGGCGTTCACTTCGAACCAGAAGCAACTGCCCACGCCCAGCGTGCTGTCCGCGCCAATCCGGCCGCCCATCAGCTCAACCAACCGCTTGCTCACCACCAGGCCGATGCCAGTGCCTTGTTCGGCGCCCCCCCTCCTGGCCGAGTCGGTTGAACGACTGGAACAGTTGCGTCAGGTGCTGCTCCGACAGTCCAGCACCTGTGTCTTGCACGCTCACGCGCACCCGGCCCTCAGGCAGCACGCTGCAATGCACATCCACCTTCCCGCCTGCGTGGTTGTACTTGATCGCATTGGTGAGCAGGTTGACGATCACTTGCTTGAGCCGGGTGCGATCAGCCTGTACCACGCATGGCGGTTCGAACAGGCGGGACTTGACAGTTAGGTGATGCTGATGCCGCGACCTTGCGCCTGGGGTTCGACCATGGCCTGGCAGTCGCTCATCACTTCGGCCAGTGACACGGATTGCAAATCCATCGCCATCTTGCCCGACTCAACCAGCGCCAAGTCGAGGATTTCGTCGATCAGCGCCAGCAGGTACCAGCCGGCCTGCAAGATCTGCGCGAGACTGCTGCGCTGCGCCTCGGTGGGTGGCGGCGTACCGGATTCGATCAACTGGGAGAAGCCAAGGATCGCATTCAGCGGCGAGCGCAATTCGTGGCTCATCGCCGACAGAAACTCCGACTTCGCCCGGTTCGCGGTTTCGGCGGCGGCAGTGGCGTTGCTCAGCGTGGTTTCATACGCCTTGCGTTCGGTGGTGTCGTTGAACAAGATGGCCACCTGCCTTTGCTGCGCGGCACCCAGGCGGAACGCGTAAACGCTGAACCAGCGCTGCAAACCCCGCGCGTGTTGTTCCACGCGCACCGGCTCACCCGTCAGCGCCACCGAGCCATAAGCCTCGAACCACACCGCCTCAAGATCGGGCACGAGCTCGCTGATCGTCTTGCCCAAGGCCCCAGACAAGCCGCTTTGGCGCTCAAACGCCGGGTTGACCTCCAGGAAGCGGTAGTCGACGGCTTTGTCATGCTCGTCAAACATCATCTCGACGACGCAAAACCCCTCGTCGATCGAATCGAACAGTCCTCGGTAGCGATCTTCGGAAGCGCGCAACGCCGCCTCGGCATTGCGGCGCTCGGCGAGCAACGCGAAACGGTCAATCGCGTTCGCAACCGCACGCGTCAGGCTTTCGACGCCGGTCCACTGCTTGCCAATGTAATCTTGCGCGCCGGCACGCAGCAGCGCAGGCCCTTCGTCGAGGTCCGAACCGGTAATCACCACCACCGGACACGGCGGCACGCCGGCACCGTTGCACAGGGCCGCGAGCACCTCCAGCGCATCCATGTCGGACAGGTGGTAGCCGAGCAGGACGCAGTCCACCGGCCCTGCCGCCTTGTCAAGCACCATGCTCACACCGATCGCACCGCGCTCGGCTTCGCTGAAACGGTAGCGGCGTGCGCCGCCTCGCAGCAGCATGCGGCGCAGGTCGGCCCGATCGTCGGCGTTGTCGTCGATGATCAAGATGTGCCAGGGCTGTGGGTTCATCGAGCGGCGCTTCGCTCCACGGGCAAGATGACCCGACTCAGCCAGTAGCCGAGGATCTGCTCCAGCAGTTGCCGATACTCGCCATACTGCACCGGCTTGACGTGATAGGCGTTGGCACCACAGACGTAGCAAAAGTCCACGTCGCGCGGATTCGACGAAGTGCTCAGCACCACGATGGGCAATGCCCGCAACGCCTCGTTGGGCCGAATCGCGTGCAACACATCGTGGCCGTCGCTCCCGGGGGTGTTCAAGTCGAGCATCAACAACGCGGGCACGCCGCCGGGCCCGTGCAAGGCCTCGTGCAGCAGTTGCACGGCTTCATCGCCCGATCTGCACCTGGCCCGATTGCTCGGCGTACGCGTTCAACAGCGCGCCGAAGGCCTTCCAGCGCGAGCCCGTCTGTGCGCCGTAGCCGCTGAAGAACGACGCGCCGCAGGCCGGCGTGAGGCCCAGGTGGGTGTGCAGGTGGCGGGTGATGACTTGCCCACCGAGCGTGGCGCCTTCGATCACATACAGGCAACCGAACAAGCGTGCGCTGCTGGCCACGTCGGGCAACTCGCGGCACAACGGCGCGCGGGCCAGGAAGTCGGGCGTCGCGCCGAGTGCCTTGAGGTCGTCGATCAACCTCGGCGTCTTGCGCCGCTCGCTGTACGTCAGCCCGATCTCGCGCAACCCTGGCGAGTCAAGCACATGCGCCTCCAGCGGCGCGTAGTAGCCGAAGAAGCCGCCAATGCACAAGCGATAG
>JANOLJ010000101.1:0-35839 GCA_031419715.1 Burkholderiales bacterium
TCGAACGACAGGCCCACCGACGTTTGCCCGGCGAGGTTGTAGATCTCGTCCGGAGAAACGCGTGTGACTGTCTGAAGGACGCTGCGAAAGTCGTTGGGGGCCATCGAGACGAGTTGAACGCGCTTGTCGATCTCTAGCGACTTCAGGCCATGCCGGTTCATCGACGCTGCATCGCGCGAAGTGCCCACGACCTCATACCCTTTGCCAAGCAAAAAACGGGCGAGGTAAGCGCCGTCCTGTCCACCGACGCCGCAAACGAGCGCTCGGCGCATCGGTGCTGGTGCAGCCTCACTCATTGTTGTCGTAGGCCTTGGCCTGGCTGGGCCTTGATTTCGGCGGGGTTGGTTCGGCCCTCTTGCGCAACGGCGCCGAGAGTTCGGTGCGCAACGCGGAAATCTCCACTTCCAGGGCTTCGAACTCACGCTCCTTCCGACGGAGAAACTCCGACGTGAGTTTGAGCTTGGCCGAAACGCCACGAGGCGTGAGCAAGTAGGCATACGCCAACTTGTTGTCGCTGCGACGAAAGTTGTCTGCCTTGACCCAGCCTCGATCTACCAGTGCGCGAAGACAAAAGTTGAGTTTTCCCAGACTCACGCCGAGCCCTTGCGCAAGGCTGCGCTGGCTCGCCGCCGGTTGTGAGTTCAGTTGCCGGAGCAGTTCCAAGTCGAGATCTTCAGTAGCCATTTCGAACGTGTTCACGAATTGAACAGGCGCGATGATAAGCACGTTTTGCTACTTGCCTCTATGTGCTCTGCGAGAATTTGTTGTCTTCGGAGGCTGTCGCAGTCTTGAGGGTTACAGGCTGCTTGCGCCACAGCATCCTTCGCCGGCAGCGGGCTCTCGTGGTTGAACAGGATGCCGTTTCAGGCGTACAGGCCAAAGGCCTCGCGGTAGTTCACCGTGATCCAATAGGCGTAGAGCTTGGCCACCGCATAGGGGCTGCGCGGGTAGAACGGCGTGGTCTCCCTTTGCGGCGTCTCCTGCACCAAACCATACAACTCAGAGGTGCTCGCCTGGTAGAAGCGAGTCTTCTTTTCGAGCCCGAGCAGCCCGATCGCCTCAAGGATGCGCAGGGTGCCTATGCCGTCCACATTCGCAGTGTATTCCGGCATCACGAACGAGACGGCCACATGGCTCATGGCACCCAAGTTGTAGATTTTGTCGGGCTGCACCTGCTGAATGATGCAGGTCGGGTTGGTGGAATCGGTCAGGTCGCCGTAGTGCAGCTTGAAGCGCTGGTGGTCGACATGCGGGTCCTGGTACAGGTGGTCGATGCGGTCGGTCTTGAACGACGACGCGCGGCGCTTGATGCCATGGACTTCGTAGCCCTTGTTCAACAGCAGCTTGCTGAGATAGGCGCCGTCCTGGCCGGTCACGCCGGTGATGAGGGCAGCTTTGGGTTGGGCCATGTGCTTGCCTACATCCGCTCTCGATGCGTGTCTGTCTAGCGCGACGCGACAGGATTGAACGTTGCATGGCCACGCAGCGCCGCGACGGCACACAGGCGGCTGTCAGCGCAGCCGAACGTGGCCGGCCCGTCTTCGAGCAACGCGCCGAACGAGGCGAGTTGAAGAGCATCGAGGGTGCGCAATGCATGCTGGCCCGCATGGGCGGCCAGCAGCTCGCGCGCGCCTTGCAGGACGCTCGGCGTCAGGCCGACGACCTGCCATTCGTGCAATTGCTCGTCCAGCGTGTCGAGCAGCGCGGTCACGCGGACGGCGTCCAATTGGCCTTCTCGGTGTCGGCGCCACGCCATCGAATGGAATTCGACCGGCGCCAGCGCGGAGATCCAAATTTCCATTCCGGCCTGGGCCAACATCGCGTTCATCTCGTCCGTGCCGGCTTCCGGAACGAACAGCTTGACCAGCGCGGAGGTATCGAAAAATACCCTCACACGCGATCCTCGCGCGAGTCGATGATGTCTTGGGTGAACCCTGGAAGTCCGGCCATCAGGCGTTGCGCGCGCATGTAGGGTGCGGCGTGCGGTGGTGCCGTCGTCGAATGCTTCGTGCGCTGCGGGTGGGTGAACTGGGTCAGCAGAACATCGAGAGCCGCCAGTTGCTGGGCGTCGAGCGCGTCAATCTGGTGGTGGAGGCGTTCACGCAATGTCATGAGATGTGCTCCTGGGTACGCTGCATGAGGTGATGGCGAATTGCCTCCGGCGCTCGTGAAGTGCTCATATGATCGAGGTCACGAAGGCATGGAAGAGTCGCGCAGTTTGTAGTGCATTCGTGACGTCGCTGACGCTCGGGTCGGCGTCTACCGATGGGTATCGCAGCACAGTGCCGAAGGCGGAAAGCTCGGAGATGCGGTCGGCCCAATCGGCGAAGCGCACCTCTGCGTCAGCGCACCGGGTGAGCAGATCCATGAGGTCATGGGTCTTCACCAGCGGTTTAGAGCGCGAAGCGAGGAACGCCTTCAGTGCCTTCTCCGCAGCTTGGTGGCAGTGGTAGGCCGCAGTGTCGGTGATGGGGGAGCCAGCGTGCAGCGCGCGCTCCGCCGTCTCGAGATCATGGTCGGCCTTTTGCAGCCATGCGGCAACCCAGGCTTGGGAGGTCAGAGGTTCAGCCATGCAGGACCCTGCCTTCGCGAATGATCTTGTGCGTGAGCGTCGAGGGCAATGGTGCTTCGCGAAGCACTTCTTCACGGGTGCGGACCCAAACATCGCAAGGCACACCCAGGCCGAACAGGCTGCGATACCCGGCGCTAGCCCGGCGATAGGCGGGCTCTGCCGACTCCGAAACAACCACCAGCAGATCGACGTCACTGCTTTCGTCGGGTTCGCCCCAGGCATGCGAGCCAAACAAAACCACTTGCTCGGGCTTGTACGTCGCTACCAGGCGGCGCGTGATCTCTGTCAGTGTGGCTTCGGTGACGGTCATGGCGAACACTTCCCTGCGCTCGTGATGCGCTCATATGCCAAGCGGCCACCTGATGTCAGCGGCGTCTTCGCCGGATGTCATGATAGCGGAACGGCGTTAGCGAGCCGGTGCCGGAAACGCTCCGGGCGAGACCGGCCCGAACGCAGACTCGCGGTCGCTCAGCCAGGCGAAATCTGAAGAGGAACTCGCATGAAAACCCTCGTCACCGGCGCTGCCGGATTCCGAAAACACCCAGCGCGATCTGAATATCGCGCTGATGAATGAGCTTTCCTTGATCTTCCATCGCATCGGCATCGACACCCTGGAGGTGCTCCAGGCAGCGGGAACCAAATGGAACTTCCTGCCCTTCCGCCCGGGCCTGGTGGGAGGCCACTGCATCGGTGTCGATCCCTACTACCTCACGCACAAGGCCGAAACGCTCGGCTACACACCGCAGGTCATTCTTGCCGGGCGCCGCATCAATGACGGCATGGGCAAGTACATCGCCGAGCAAACCATCAAACAGATGATCGCCGCCGACTTGTCGGTGAAGGGCGCCAATGTGATCGTGCTGGGAATGACGTTCAAGGAGAACTGCGCAGATGTGCGCAACAGCAAGTTGATCGACGTCGTGCGCGAATTGAAGAGCTTTGGCGTCAACGTATACATCCACGATCCGGTGGCTGACTGCGCCGAGTGCGAACGTGAGTACGGTGTAAGTTTGACGAAGTGGGCAGATCTGCCCCAGGCCAATGCCATCGTCGCCGCTGTTTCGCACAAGGAATACGCCGCGATGGGTGTGCCTCGCATCGCCGAGCGACTGGTGCGCGGCGGCGTGTTTGCTGACGTGAAGTGTTTCTACCCCAGCGAGCAGGTTAAGGAGTGCGGCGCGAAACTCTGGCGGTTGTGAAGGTCAGAACGGCCACCGCGAAAAGCATCGTCAAACCTGGAGCGTCAACCCCGCCTTGCCAGCTGACGCTGTAGCCGGCGCGCCGCTGGCATGCGCCTTTGCGTGGTGGGCGTGACCCGATCCTGGCGCCCATCAGCGCGTCCAGTCCTCGACAATCAATTCGGCCACTTGACTGAATGCGTTGTCGCTGGTGACGAGCACGGCACTGACGCTCAGCGCGTGAGAGGCGATCAGCAGGTCGAGCGGCGCGAGCGTCTTTCCATGGCGAGAAAGTTCGGCTCGCGTGGTGCCGTAGCACTCGGCAGCGGCGTGTTCCCACGGCAGCGCGTCGACGCGACTCAGCAACTCGCGCACGACTGCATGCAGCCGCGTCGCGGCAGGCCGCTTGGCAAGACCGAACAGAAGTTCGGCTTCGCTGATGCTCGACATGCATAGCGCCGCCATCGGCAACGCCACCACTCGCCCGGCCACTGCAGGGTGCGCCCTGACGAGGTGGCTCAGCGTATTCGTGTCGAGCATGTATCGGGTCATTCCCGCCAGCCCTTGAAGGGGTCACGTTCCTGGATACCCTGCTCGCGCGCCTTTAAGCTCAGGAAACCGGCCGGCACACGGGCTCGTCGAGCAGCGGCGAAGAAGTCGTCCCAGGTGGTGGGTTTGCGCGAAAGGATGACGTCGCCGGTCTGAGCGTCTTGGCGTATGTACACCTCTTTGGCGTCGAACCGAAAAGCGGCAGGCAGTCGTACCGCTTGGCTGCGGCCGTTCATGAACAGTTTGGCGGTCTGGCTCATGGTCATTCCTCTCAGTCTGATATATACCGCAGCATATGCCAGCGCGGCACTTACAGCAAGAGAAATTCCGCCGCCGCATCTTTCGCCGAAAGAGCCGGCACATTGCCGTGCAACGGCCACGCAATGCCAATTTTGGGATCGTCCCAGCGTATGCATCCTTCGGCCTGCGGCACGTAGTAGTCGGTCGTCTTGTAGAGGAAGTCCGCACTGTCGCTGGTGACGAGGAAACCGTGCGCCAAGCCCGGCGGCACCCACATTTGTCGGTGGTTCTGCTCACTCAACTCCACGCCGACCCACTTCCCATAGGTCGCGCTGTCTGGCCGAATATCCGCTGCCACATCGTAGACTGAACCCTGCGTCACGCGCACCAGCTTGCCTTGCGCATGCGGCGCCTTCTGGTAGTGCAGCCCTCGCAACACGCCCTTGGCCGAGCGCGAGTGGTTATCCTGCACGAAGTTGACTTCGTAGCCCACCGCTTCATTGAAGGCTTGTCTGTTGAAGCTCTCCATGAAGAACCCACGCTCGTCGCCGAACACCTTGGGCTCAAGGATCAGCACGCCGGGAATCGCCGTTGGCATAACCTTCATCAGGACACCCTCACTTGCACTCGAACTTGCACGGCTCGGCTGAGGTTGAGCGAGACGATGTCCTGAAGGTCAGCGTCGGTGGCCAGCGTTTGCGCATCCGCTGGACACTTGGCTTCAATGCGCCGCACGCAATGTCGAAGCGACTCCAGTTTTTGCTCGACTACTTCCCGATCCATGCCTCTCTCCTTTCCGCCAGCACTCGGGTGCGATACGGCATGAAATCGGCCTGTTCGAACAGGTGGCGGCTGATCAGTCGACCATAGGCACCGTCGTCACCCAGAATGCGACGGCCATGCCGTACGATTTGCCCCAGCAGTGGCTCCGCAGCGACGGTCAAATCGATCAGGTCAATGGCTCGCCCGGTGTTCTCGGCCAGAGCCTCGATGATCGCCGTCTTGTCTGCGGCAGTCAGTTCTTTGCCCGTCGCGACGCCGATGTCGAGGTCGCTGTCCGAGCGCTCGCGCCCTTGCGCAAACGAGCCGAAAAGAATTGCCAACGACACGCAGGGAAAGCGTGACAGAACGCCCCGCAGCTGTTCTTCGATTGCAGGCGGGTCGAGAGAACGGGTGTGCATTCAGTACACCCCGCCCTTGAGCACCTGTAGCAAGTACTGCCCGTAGCCGTTCTTGAGCATCGTTTTGGCCAATGCCTCGAGTTGCGCCGCACTGATCCAGCCCGAGCGATAGGCAATCTCCTCGGGGCACGCCACCTTCAGGCCCTGACGCTTCTCGAGCGTCGCGATGAACTGGCCGGCCTCGAGCAGGCTGTCATGCGTGCCGGTGTCGAGCCATGCGTAGCCGCGGCCCATGATCTCAACATTCAGCTGCTGCTGCGCCAGGTACTGCGCGTTCACCTCGGTGATTTCGAGTTCTCCGCGCACCGAGGGTTTGATGCGCGCGGCAATGTCGCACACCTGCTCGTCGTAGAAGTACAGGCCCGTCACGGCGTAGTTGCTCTTCGGCGCCTTCGGTTTTTCTTCGATGCTGACAGCTCGCTTGTCGGCGCCGAATGCCACGACACCATAGCGTTCGGGGTCGTGAACGTGGTACGCGAAGACTGACGCACCGGTGCTGCGGTTCGACGCCGTGTGCAGCAGGCCTTGCAGGTCGTGGCCGTAGAAGATGTTGTCGCCCAATACCAATGCGCTGGGCTGGCCGTTGACGAACTTCCGACCGAGGATGAACGCTTGCGCCAGCCCGTCCGGGCTGGGCTGCACGCAGTAGCTGAGGTTCACGCCCCATTGCGCGCCGCTGCCCAGCAGTGCCTCGAAGCGCGGTGTGTCTTGCGGCGTGCTGATGACGAGGATGTCGCGAATGCCCGCGAGCATCAGCGTGCTCAAGGGGTAGTACACCATCGGCTTGTCGTACACCGGCAGCAACTGCTTGCTCATTGCCAGCGTGGCGGGGTGCAGCCGGGTGCCTGAGCCTCCGGCGAGGATGATGCCTTTGCGGGTCACGGCTGGGGCGGGTGTGGTGGGTGGGGTTGAATCGACTCAGCGGGCTTCATTGGGTATTGAGCCGGCACAGGGCAATGCCCTCGAATCGATCGAAGTCCTTGTCGAACGTCACGAGTCGCAACCGTGCACAAAGCGCGAGGGTCGCGAGGTAGGCATCCGTCAACAGGCGTGCAGGCAGCCTATTGGCAACGAGCTTGGCGAGCTGCGTGTCCACGCCTTCTGGCTCTGGCAACAGCCCCACGGTCGGCAGCGCCAGGTATCGTTCGTAGAGGCGCCATGCCTCGATGAGATCAAGCGCACCCTCGGCCATCAGCTTGGGCTGGGTCAGCAGGCGCACGAAGCCCATGGCGCTAAGGCGGCAGAACAATTTTCGGGTGTGTCCTTGACTCGACCGATACGTCACGGCGGCCCGATGGTGCGGATGTTCGTCAATGGCCAGCGCCAACCAGACGTTCACGTCCAACAGATCGCCGACGGGCGCTTCGGGAGCGACGGGGACGCTACTCATCGAGCAATTCGAACAGCTTCGCGTTGCTGGGCTTGCTTAGCTTCAGCGGTCGCCCCAGTTTGATCGAAGGCGGCGCGGCTCGGGTGGGTGCCATGCCCGTCGTGTGGCCCAAAGGCGTCTGCAGCCCGCGCGCGATCAGTGTGCCGATCAAAGCCTTCAGCGTAGTGCCTTCCAAAGCTGCTTTGGCCTTGAGCTGGCGAAACAACGAATCGGGAAGATCGAGCGTGGTTCTCATGGCTTCGCATGATAGCGAATTGATGCGAACGCATCAGCCTCGAAATCCTGCGTGGCGTCATGCCTGGGGAAGAGTCTCCGCGATCATCCGTTCCACGCCGACGCGCCAATCCGGCAATGCGAGCCCAAACGAATGGCGCAAGAGCGTGGTGTCCATGCGTGAATTGGCGGGTCGCCTTGCCGCAGTCGGAAACGCAGTGCTGGGTACCGGGTCGATGGCTCCCGCGGGCACCTTGACCTTCATGCCGCTCTTGCGTGCAAGGTCGATCACATGGCACGCGTAGCCGTGCCAACTGGTCTGGCCACCGGCGACCGCGTGATAGGTGCCACTGAGGGCGGCGTTGCCGAGCGCGGCACGCACGGCGTGCGCCGTCACATCCGCCAGCAGATCGGCGCCGGTGGGGGCGCCGATCTGATCGTCGATGACCTTCAAGCGCTCGCGCTCTTGCGCCAGCTTGAGCATCGTTTTCGCGAAGTTGGCTCCGCGCGCCGCATACACCCAACTGGTGCGCATGATGAGGTGCTTGCAGCCGCTGGCGCGGATCGCCACTTCGCCCTCTAACTTGGTTTGCCCGTAAATGTTGAGCGGGCCCTTGGCGTCGTCTTCGCGCCAGGGTTTGGTACCGCTGCCGTCGAATACATAGTCGGTGCTGTAGTGCACGAGCCAGGCGCCGCACGCGGCGGCTTCTCGGGCCAGCACTGCCGGGCCAAAGGCATTGATGGCTCGGGCGTGGTCGGGTTCGGTTTCAGCCTTGTCCACGGCTGTGTGCGCCGCGGCGTTCACGATGACGTCGGGCTTCACGGCGCGCACTGTCGCAGCAAGCTGTTCGGGCTGCGAAAAGTCAGCCATCAACGGGCCGGGACTGTCGAAATCCAGAGCCACCAACTGACCCAGTGGCGCAAGGGAGCGCTGCAATTCCCAGCCGACTTGGCCGTTCTTTCCGAGCAGCAGAAGTTTCATCAACGCCCGATCACGAAACACTCGAAGACCAGATTGAGCCGCGCGCGCGGCAAACTACCGCGCCGCATAGTTCGTCGCCACCCAATCGCGGTAGGCGCCGCTTTGCACGTGAGCCACCCATTCCGTGTTCTCAAGGTACCAACGCACCGTCTTGCGAATCCCGGTGTCGAAAGTCTCCGCCGGGCGCCAGCCGAGTTCTCGTTCGATCTTGCGCGCGTCGATCGCATAGCGCCGGTCATGGCCGGGCCGGTCTTGAACTCGGGTGACAAGCCGCGCATAGGGGCCGGCCGGGCTGGGGCGCATTTCATCGAGCAGCGCGCAGACCGTCTTCACGATCTCGATGTTCGGCTTTTCGTTCCACCCGCCGACGTTGTAGGTTTCGCCGACCCGGCCGTGCGCGAGAACTTCGCGGATCGCCGCGCAATGGTCTTTCACGTAAAGCCAATCGCGAACCTGCAGGCCGTCGCCATAGACGGGAAGCGGTTTGCCCGCCAGCGCGTTGACGATCATCAGCGGAATCAGCTTCTCCGGAAAGTGATACGGCCCATAGTTGTTCGAGCAGTTCGTCGTGAGCACCGGCAAGCCGTAGGTGTGGTGCCAAGCCCGCACCAGGTGGTCGGCCGCGGCTTTGCTTGCCGAATACGGGCTGTTGGGCTCGAACGCACTGGCTTCGGTAAACGCCGGATCGGCGGGCCCGAGTGAGCCGTAGACCTCGTCGGTGGAGACATGGTGAAAGCGAAACTCGCCCTTGCGATCGGCATCCAGGCCACCCCAATACTGGCGGGCTGCTTCGAGCAGTGTGAACGTACCTTCAACGTTCGTCTTGATGAAGGCGCCCGGGCCGTGGATGCTGCGGTCAACGTGGCTCTCCGCCGCGAAATGCACCACCGCGCGGGGTTGATGTTCGGCGAACAGCGCGTCGAGCAGGCTGCGGTCGCCGATGTCGCCTCTCACGAAGCGATGGCGTTTGTCGTCGCGCAGCGAGTGCAGGCTTTCCAGGTTGCCGGCGTAGGTCAGCGCGTCGAGGTTCAGCACGGGCTCGCCCGTGGTGGCGATCCAGTCGAGGACGAAATTGGCGCCGATGAACCCGGCGCCACCGGTGACGAGAATCATTGCGGTTCCCAAGAACAAGCGCGGCATTCTAGGGCGACGCGCCAAGCTGGCTCGGGGGCGCAATCCGCAAAGGCGATAATCGGCGGATGAGTGAAAACATGGTATCCAGCGATTTGACCCAGCCTTTCGATGACGCAGCCGCCCCAGCGGCGCCCCTGGCCTTCGCCAGCGTGGGCCTGGACGAGCTGCTGCAGCGCGCCGTCGCCGACCAGGGCTACACCCTGATGACGCCGATCCAGGCGAAGGCGATTCCAATCGTGCTGGCGGGCCGCGACGTGATGGGCGCCGCGCAGACCGGCACCGGCAAGACGGCGGCGTTTTCGCTGCCGCTGCTGCACAAAATGCTGCGCCACCAGAACAGCAGCATGTCGCCGGCTCGGCACCCGGTGCGCGCACTCGTGATTGCGCCGACGCGTGAGTTGGCCGATCAGGTGGCGGACAACATCACCGGCTACGCGCAGCATTCCAAACTGCGTGTCGCGGTCGTCTACGGCGGCATCGACATGAAGCCGCAGACGGCGCAATTGAAGGCCGGGGTCGAGGTGCTGGTGGCCACGCCGGGCCGTTTGCTCGACCACATCGAAGCCAAGAATTGCGTATTGAATCAAGTCGAGTACGTGGTGCTGGATGAGGCCGACCGCATGCTCGACATCGGCTTCCTGCCCGACCTGCAGCGCATCCTCAGCTACCTGCCCAAGACACGCCAAACGCTGCTGTTCTCGGCAACGTTTTCCCCCGAGATCCGGCGTTTGGCCGAAAGCTACCTGCAAGACCCGGTGCTCGTGGAAGTGGCGCGCCCGAACGCCACGGCCACCAACGTCGAGCAGCGTTTTTACAGTGTCGCGAACGACGACAAGCGCCGCGCCGTCTTGAAGCTGCTCAAGGACCGCGGCATCAAACAGGCGCTCATCTTCGTCAACTCCAAACTTGGTTGCGCGCGTCTGGCTCGCTCGTTCGAGCGCGATGGCCTGCGCACGAATGCGCTGCACGGCGACAAGTCGCAAGACGAGCGGCTGAAAGCGCTGGACGCGTTCAAGGGCGGCAGCGTCGATGTGCTCGTCGCGACCGACGTCGCGGCGCGCGGTCTTGACATCGCCGACCTGCCCGCCGTGTTCAATTTCGATGTGCCGTTCAACGCCGAAGACTATGTGCACCGCATCGGCCGCACCGGGCGCGCTGGGGCATCGGGCTTGGCGATCACGCTGGTGTCGCGCGATGACGTGCGCTTGGTCAGCGACATCGAGCGCCTGATCAAGAAGAAGACGGAAATTGAGGCGCTTGAGCTTGATGACGAAGCGCCACGTCGAGACTTCGTGCGTGACCGCGCGCGCCCCGAGGCAGACGCTGATCGCGACCGGGATCGCGACCGCGTCGCGCGCCCGACCGCACCACGCCCGACTTACGCGGCGCCGAAGGTTGCCGCCGATCCCTTCTTCGATCAACCTTACGAAGCCAGTGAATCGACAGCCGCTCCCGCGTGGGAAACCAAGACGAGCACGCCAGTGCGCGGCATGTCGCCGAACATCAAGTCGAAGAAGAGGGTGGCGGCGCTGTTCGGCGCGCGGCGCGAAGAAGAGACCGCGAGCTGATCCCCCGGCCAGCGGTGCGCTGCGCGCGCCGTGCCTGAGCTACAGGTCGCCAGCCGCGAGCAGCAGGAACACCGCCGGAACGTTGCCGGGAAGCTGCCGCTTCGCGGTTCGCCAGTGGGCAATGGGGTGCGTCGTGGAAGAACCGCCGGCAAGCGTCAAGCCGCAACTCACCGAGAGCCGCGTCGCCCCGCCCAGGTGCTCCAACAGGGCATCGAGCAGCGCCTGATTCCGGTAAGGCGTTTCGATCATCAACTTGGTCTGGCCGTCACGTCGCGACTGCATCTCCAGCTCACGAATGCGCGTCGCGCGCTCGGCTGAACCCGTGGGCAGGTAGCCGACAAAGCTGAACCCCTGGCCGTTCAAGCCGCTCGCGGCCAGCGCCAGCAGCAGCGAACTCGCACCCGGCAGGGCGACGACCTCGACGCCGCGCGCATGCGCGGCTTCTACGACCGCCGCGCCCGGGTCGGCCACGGCAGGCAGCCCGGCCTCGCTCAGCAGGCCAATGTCCACACCTTGGGCGGTGGGCGCAAGTAGCGCGGTCACGTCGGCAGGGCGCGCGTTCGGTCGCCCCTTGGCGGGCCGCGGCAGTTCCACGATGTTGATGTCTTGCACGCGGCGTGTCAGCGGCACGACTGCATCGACGCGCTTGAGGAAGAGGCGCGCGCTCTTCGCGTTTTCAACGACCCAATGTTCCAGGCGCGAAGCAATCCGGATGACGCCCGGCGCCAGCGTTTCCTCCAGGCTGGGCAGCTCGCCGTCGATGCCGAAATCCAGCGTGTTTGGCATCAGGTAGAGCCTGCCCGTGCCTGGGGTCATGAAGTGGACCCGCCTGCGCCGAGTGGGTCGATGCCGGCGCGGCGCAACAGCGCACAGGTTTGTATCAGGGGCAGGCCGATCAGCGCCGTCGGGTCTGCCGTGTGCAGTGCCTCGATCAGCGCGATGCCCAGAGCCTCGACCTTGGCACTGCCCGCGCAGTCATAGGGCTGCTCGGCGCGCAGGTAGTTCTCGATTTCGGCATCGCTCAAACTGCGAAAGTGCACCGTGACGGGCACCAGCGAGGTCGCATTGAATCCGCTGCTGCGGCAAGACACGCTGACCGCAGTGTGAAACACGATGGCGCGCCCGCTCATCGCGCGCAACTGCAGTGTGGCGCGCTCGTGCGTGCCGGGCTTGCTGATGGCAACACCGTCGAGATCGGCGACTTGATCGGAGCCGATCACGATGGCGTTCGGATGCTGTGCAGACACCGCTGCCGCCTTGGCCCGAGCAAGGCGCTGCGCAAGCGCTGCCGGCGCTTCGCCGTCGCGCGGGGTTTCATCGACATCGGGCGCAACCACCAGAAAGGGCAGCCTCAGTCGGGCCAGCAACTCGCGGCGGTAGCGCGAGGTGGAGGCGAGGATCAGTTGCGGAGGAACGGCCAGCGGTAAATCCATGTCGCGCATTGTCCCATCCGTCCTCGTAAACTCGGCCCATGTCTAAGCGTGCGTTCGACCCTTGCCGACTCGACGTCGCGGCATTCGCCGAGGCGGCGGGGGAGCTTGAAGGGCATTGGCCTCTCGCGGCGTTGCGCCGTCTTGCCGACATGGAACATCGCGAAGCCTCAGCCGCCGCTCGTGAGCAGGCCGCATGGGTGGTGCGTGGCGAGAGGCGCAAAGCGACGAGCGCAGTCGTACAGACCTGGCTGCATCTCAGCGGCCATGTGCGCCTGCCGTTGGTGTGCCAGCGCTGCCTGCAACCCGTCTTGACAGCGCTCGACGTGCAGCGCAGCTTCCTGTTCGTGGAAGGCGAAGCGGCCGCGGCCGAGCTCGATGCCGACTCCGAAGACGACGTGCTCGCGCTCACCCGAGAGCTAGACCTGCGCGAATTGGTGGAAGACGAGTTCCTGCTCAGCCTGCCCCTGGTGCCCAAGCATGATGAATGCCCGATTCCGCTGCTCGCGGCCTCAGCAGGGGCCGAGCCGTCACTCGAGCGACCGAACCCGTTCGCCGCGTTGGCGGTCCTCAAGGGGGCCAGCGGCAGGGGTTGAGGCCAAGGCTGCATGCTAGAATTCGCGCCTTTCGCGCGGCGTGAGTAGGTCATCGACGATGCACCTGACGCCGCTGCCGACCCGGCTCCGAGTGATCGATTCGATTCGCCACACTGCGGGCCCCAGGAGAACCACATGGCCGTTCAGCAGAACAAGAAGTCCCCCTCCAAGCGCGGCATGCATCGCGCGCACTATGCTTTGAATACACCGGGCACGGCGATCGAGCCGACGACGGGTGAGGCGCACCTGCGCCACCACCTCAGTCCGAACGGCTTTTACCGCGGACGCAAGGTTCTGAAGACCAAGGCTGACGCCTGATCGGTCGCGTGCCGCGGGCATGGCGCGCACCGTCCGCGTGCCGGTGCCGAAGCAAGTTCCGTTGATTGTTGACGTGATCAGGCTCGCCGTCGATTGCATGGGGGGCGACCACGGCCCGTCCGTCACATTGCCGGCCAGTCGGGCTTTTTTGTTGGCGCACACTAACGCCGAACTCATTCTGGTCGGACGCGAAGCGGAACTGTCGGCAGCGGCGGCGTGGGAACGCTGCTCGGTCGTGAATGCGTCGGAAGTCGTCGAGATGGACGACCCGGTGGAGGTCGCCCTGCGGCGCAAGAAAGATTCTTCATTGCGTGTCGCGCTGCGCCTGGTCAAGGCCGACGAACACGGCATCTCGCAGGCCCAGGCCTGCGTGTCGGCGGGCAATACGGGTGCGCTGATGGCGCTTGCGCGCTATGTTCTGAAGACCTTGGACGGCATTGACCGACCCGCGATCGCCGCGGTCTTGCCGAACCAGAAGGACGGTTTCACGACGGTGCTGGACCTCGGGGCCAACGTCGATTGCACCGCGGAAAACCTGCTGCAATTTGCCGTGATGGGCAGCGCCCTCGTCGCTGCCGTGGGCGGCAATGAGAACCCCACGGTCGGCTTGCTCAACATCGGTGAGGAAGCGATGAAGGGCAACGAAGTCATCAAGCAGGCCGCCGAACTGTTGCGCGCGGCGGCGGCCGGTGGGCACCTGAATTTTTACGGCAACGTCGAGGGCAATGATGTCTTCAAGGGGACGACGGACATCGTGGTCTGCGACGGTTTCGTCGGCAACGTGATGCTCAAGACCGCCGAGGGGCTGGCGGCGATGCTCACCTCCTTCATCAAACAGGAGTTCACGCGCAACGTCTTCACCAAAGTCGCCGCATTGGTGGCGCTGCCAGTGTTGAATCACTTCAAGCGGCGCGTCGATCACCGCCGCTACAGTGGCGGCGCGCTGCTGGGGCTGCGCGGCCTGGTGTTCAAGGCGCACGGTGGGTCGGATGCGTACGCCTTCGAACAGGCGCTGATTCGCGCTTATGATGCCGCGAGCAACCACTTGCTCAGTCGCGTGCACGACCGGATTCTCGAGACGTTGGCAGCCATGCCTGACTCCGTGGAGCTTGCAGCACCCGAGTCGCCCGAACCTTCTCTGAGCGCATGAGATCCACATCGCCGACCTACTCGCGCATCACCGGCACCGGCAGTTTTCTGCCGGGTGAGCGCGTCAGCAATGAAGCGCTGGTGGGCCGGCTTGCGGCTTCGGGCATTGAGACCTCCGATACGTGGATCGTCGAGCGCACCGGCATCAAGGCGCGCTACTTTGCGGGCGACAGCGAGGTGTGCAGCGACTTGGCGCTCGAGGCGGCAAACCGGGCCTTGGCCGCCGCCGATTGCGACGCCACGGCGATCGACCTCATCATCGTCGCCACGTCGACGCCGGACATGATCTTCCCCAGCACCGCGTGCATCTTGCAGCAAAAGCTCGGCGTGCGTGGCTGCCCGGCGTTTGACGTCCAGGCCGTGTGTTCGGGCTTCGTCTATGCGCTGACGATCGCCGATTCAATGATCCGCACCGGCGCGGCGTCGAAGGCGCTGGTGATCGGCGCCGAAGTGTTTTCGCGCATTCTCGATTTCACCGACCGCACGACCTGCGTGCTGTTCGGCGACGGCGCGGGCGCGGTGGTGCTGCAAGGCAGCGACACGCCCGGCATTCTGGCCAGCGAACTGCACGCCGATGGCCGCTATGCCGACATCCTGTGTACGCCGGGCACGGTGGCGGGCGGCAAGGTCATCGGCGACCCGTTGCTGAAGATGGACGGCCCGGCGGTCTTCAAGCTTGCGGTGGGCGTGCTCGAAACCGTGGCGCGCTCCGTATTGACCAAGGCCGAGCGTGTGGAAGCCGACATCGATTGGCTGATACCGCATCAGGCGAATATCCGCATCATGCTGGGCACGGCGAAGAAACTGAAGCTGCCGCTTGACAAACTCATCGTCACGGTCGACGAGCACGGCAACACGTCGGCAGCGTCGATCCCGCTGGCACTGGACGACGCAGTGCGACGCGGCAAGATTCGACCCGGCGACACCGTGATGCTCGAAGGCGTGGGTGGTGGCTTCACCTGGGGTGCGGTTCTGCTCGACCTCTGATTCGGCGGCGCCGATACTTTGAAACCTCACTCATGAACAAGTTCGCCATCGTTTTTCCAGGACAGGGCTCGCAATCGGTGGGCATGCTCGACGCCTGGGGCGACAACCCGGCGGTTCAAGACACCTTGGCCGAGGCCTCCAGTGTGTTGGGCGAAGACGTTGCGCGGCTGATCCGCGAGGGCCCGAAAGAGCGGCTTGAGCTCACCACGAACACGCAGCCCGTCATGCTGACCGCAGGCTTGGCCTGCTACCGCGCATGGCTCGCGCACACCGGGATCGCTCCGGCGGTTTTCGCCGGTCATTCGCTAGGTGAGTACACCGCGCTCGTGGCCTGCGGTTCACTCGCCTTCGCTGACGCGTTGCCGCTGGTGCGCTTTCGCGCCCAGGCGATGCAAGACGCGGTGCCCGCGGGCACCGGCGCCATGGCAGCCGTGTTGGGTTTGGACGCGACGGCGGTGCGCGAGGTCTGTGGTGAACTGAGCGCAGGCAGCCAGGAGGTTGTCGAGGCGGTGAACTTCAACGACCCGAAGCAGGTCGTGATCGCCGGTACCAAGGCCGGCGTGGACAAGGCCTGCGAGGCGTTGAAGGCGCGCGGTGCGAAACGTGCGATGCTGTTGCCGGTGTCGGCCCCCTTCCACTCAAGCCTGATGAAACCGGCGGCGCAGCGCTTGAGAACGCGCCTTGCCGCGACTGCGTTCGTCGCCCCAAGAATTCCAGTCATGAACAATATCGACGTCCAGATCCAGGCCGACCCCGAAGCGATTCGCGACGCGCTGTACCGGCAGGCCTTCGGCCCGGTGCGCTGGGTTGAACTCGTGCAGGCGCTGCGCTCGCTCGGTGTGATGAGCATCACCGAATGCGGCCCGGGCAAGGTGTTGGCCGGCACCGTGAAGCGCATTGATGCGGAAGTGGTCGCCAACAGCGTGTTCGACCCGGCGAGTCTGACCGCGGCAGCCGCCGCGCGGGGTGGTGCGGCATGAGTGCGGTCGCTCTGGGGGGGCAGGTCGCCTTGGTCACGGGAGCCTCGCGCGGTATCGGCCGAGCTATTGCGCTGGAGCTGGGGGGCCTGGGCGTCAAGGTCATCGGCACGGCGACCACCGACACTGGAGCACAAGCGATCAGTGAAGCGCTGGCGTCTTTCCCGGGCAGCCGAGGCGTGTGCCTGAATGTCAACGACAGCGCCCGCGTCGACGCAATCCTCGACGAAATTCTGAAACTCGAAGGTGCGCTGCACATCCTCATCAACAACGCCGGCATCACGCGTGACATGTTGTCGATGCGCATGAAGGACGACGACTGGAGCGCGGTGGTCGATACCAACTTGAGCTCGGTGTTCCGGCTGTGCCGCGCCGTCATGCGCCCAATGATGAAGCAGCGCTATGGGCGCATCGTGAATATCACCTCTGTCGTCGGCGCCACCGGAAATGCCGGTCAAGCGAACTATGCGGCGGCCAAGGCCGGCCTCGCCGGCATGACTCGATCGTTGGCGCGCGAGTTGGGCAGCCGTGGCATCACGGTGAATTGCGTCGCGCCGGGATTCATCGAAACCGACATGACCAAGGCGCTCAGTGAAGCACAGACCAATGCGCTGATGGCGCAGATTCCCGCTGGGCGCCTGGGTCAGGCCGGCGAGGTGGCGCATGCGGTGGCGTTTCTCGCCTCACCCGGCGCGGGTTACGTCACGGGAACCGAACTGCACGTCAATGGCGGCATGTTCATGCACTGACGCGGCTCCCCGCGAAAGCGATTCTTGCTGGCCTTAGAATGCCGCGCTGTTTCTTACAATTACTCCCGGAGGAGTCATGAGCGATATCGAAGCACGTGTCAAAAAAATCATTGCCGAGCAGCTCGGCGTGCCCGAGTCCGACGTGGCCAACGCGAAGGCGTTTGTTGCCGACCTCGGTGCCGATTCGCTCGACACGGTTGAACTCGTGATGGCGCTCGAAGACGAATTCGGCATCGAGATTCCCGACGAAGAGGCGGAGAAGATAACGACGGTTCAGCTCGCCATTGACTACGCCGTCAAGCATCAAAAGGCGGCTTGAGTCCCCCGCGACGCCGGTGACAGCAGCCGAGGCGAGTCTATGAGTCGGCGTCGCGTGGTCGTGACCGGGCTGGGCCTGGTCAGCCCCGTGGGCATTACCGTGGCCGAGGGCTGGGCCAACATCTTGGCCGGCCGCGGTGGCATCGGCCCCATTACGAAATTTGACGCGACCCAGCTGGCTTGCCGTTTCGCCGGCGAAGTCAAAGGTTTCAAGGTCGAGGAGTATTTCCCGGCCAAGGACGCGCGCCACATGGACACCTTCATCCACTACGGGATGGCGGCGTCGATTCAGGCGGTGCGCGACGCGGGCTTGTTGACCAATGACGCGCTCAATGAAGAGCAGGCCGAGCGGGTCGGCTGCCTCGTGGGGTCGGGCATCGGTGGCTTGCCGATGATCGAGCAGACCCATGGCGACTACGTGGCCCGAGGCGCGCGCCGCATTTCGCCGTTCTTCGTGCCGGCCTCGATCATCAACATGATCTCGGGTCATGTCTCCATCTACTTCGGTTTTCAAGGGCCGAATCTGGCCATTGCCACCGCATGCACGACAGGGTTGCACTGCATCGGCGAAGCCGGGCGGCTCATCGAGTACGGTGACGCCGACGTGATGGTCGCGGGCGGGTCCGAGGCCACGGTGTCGCCCCTGGGTGTGGGCGGCTTTGCTGCGGCGCGGGCCTTGTCCACGCGCAATGATGACCCGCAAACTGCCTCCCGGCCGTGGGACAAGGACCGGGACGGTTTTGTCCTCGGCGAAGGCGCGGGTGTGCTGGTGCTTGAGGAGTACGAACATGCGAAGCGGCGCGGCGCGAAGGTCTATGCCGAACTGACCGGTTTCGGCATGGGCGCCGACGCATTTCACATGACCGCGCCGAGTGTGGACGGCCCGAAACGCGCCATGAAGGCAGCGCTGCGCAATGCGGGCCTGAACGCGAATCAGGTGCAGTATCTCAATGCCCATGGAACGTCGACCCCGTTGGGTGACGTGAACGAGACGAACGCGATCAAACTCGCCTTGGGCGAACAGGCGCGCCACGTGGTTGTCAACTCCACCAAGTCGATGACGGGCCACTTGTTGGGTGGCGCGGGCGGCATCGAATCGGTGTTCACGGTGCTCGCGCTGCACCATCAAGTCTCGCCGCCGACGATCAACATCTTCAATCAGGATCCTGAGTGCGACCTGGACTACTGCGCCAATGAGGCGCGGTCGATGAAGATCGATGTCGCGATGAAGAACAACTTCGGATTCGGCGGCACGAACGGAACGCTCATTTTCAAGCGTGCCTGAATCCCAGGTGGCCTCGCGCGCGGGCGAGCGTTGGGAAGTACAGGTCTCGATTCGCGATTTTTCGGTTTGGCACGTCGGCGTGGTGGTGCTGACCGGTAGCGTCGTCGCGGCACTTGGAGCCTGGTGGCTGCAGGCAACGCGCGCGCACAACCACACGATCGCCTGGCTGGCGCTGTCCCTGGCGATTGCCGCGGTGGGCCTGGGTGTGTCGCTGTGGCGTATCCGCCCCGCGACATTGAGATTCGATGGGTCAAGCTGGCTGCTCTGGGATGGCGATCACGAGAACAGCCAGCCCATCGCCGGTGACGTGCACGTCAGCGTGGATCTCGGAGTCTGGCTGTTGCTTCGATTCGTTTCGCCGATGCGGGCGCTGGGTGCGCGCACACGATGGCTGCCGGTGCAGCCCGGCGCGTCGAAGCACCAATGGCACGCACTGCGCTGTGCGATATATTCGTCCCGCCGGTCGGCACAAGACGAGGCCGCCAAAGAAGCCAAAGTCGAGTGATACGGTTCGAATGAACGCTCCCGATGCCGATAGTGCGCTTGTTGATCGAACCAAGGCGGGCGACGTCAAGGCGTTCGAGATGCTTGTCGTCAAGTACCAGCGAAGGATTGAGCGGCTGATCGGTCGCATGGTACGAGACGTCGATCTCGTTCCGGACATCGCGCAGGAGACATTCATTCGCGCGTATCGGGCGATCCCTCAGTTTCGCGGGGACAGCGCTTTCTACACCTGGTTGTACCGGATCGCGGTGAATACCGCGAAGAAGGCGTTGATGGAGATCAAGCGCGACCCTGTCGTGACCGAATCGGCGCTTGCCTCTCGTGACGACGATGATGAAACTTCCCGGGTCGAGAATGAACTAAGCGACGGCGAGACGCCGGATGCCATCTTGGCCAGCAAACAAATCGCGGCTGCGGTGAACTCGGCGATGGCGGCGCTGTCAGAAGAGCTGCGACAAGCCATCACGTTGCGCGAAATCGAAGGCCTGAGTTACGAGGAAATCGCCGAACTGATGAATTGCCCGATCGGCACGGTGCGTTCGCGCATCTTCAGGGCGCGGGAAGCCATTGCCGAACGGCTGCGGCCGTTGCTTGGCACGCGCGAGGGCGATCGGTGGTAGCGATGAAAGAAAGAATCCGTAGAAGGGATGCTGAGCATGTCGAACACACCTGCGCATGACGCCGAATTGCTCTCGGCGCTTGCCGACGGAGAGCTTGCCTCGGCTGACGTGGCTCGCGCTTGCGCGAAATGGCGGTCCGGGGACTCCGCCCATGCGACATGGCATGCCTACCATCTGATCGGTGACGTGCTGCGCTCGGAGGACTTGGCGAGCAGCCCACAGAGCGATCACGCCGCGCTCAACAGACTGCGTCAACGGTTGGTTCACGAGCCCGTGGTTCTTGCACCCTCGGCCGCGTTGCACGTAGCGCCTCGATCGCAGCGCAAGCCCTGGCCCTGGGTGGCGCTGTCTGCCGTGGCGGCGGGCTTCGCCGCGGTGGCGGGCGTGCTGGTCGTCTTGGGGGGGCTGGCAGCAGACTCTCAGGATCCCGCGGCGCAAATCGCCCGATCTGATGCAGCGGTTCCCATCACGATCGCGGGCGCCCCGTCGCGGCCACCGACGCAGTCCCCCGAGCCCTTGTTCGCCGACGGCAAGCTGGTGCGTGACGCCAGGCTGGACCACTACCTCGACGCGCACAAACACTTTTCTGGGGTCTCTGCGCTGGGGGTTCCGTCGACGTTCTTGCGTGGGGCCACCTCCGATGCGTCGAATCGCTGATTGTTCGCCCACTTGCGCATGCTGATTCGGAGTTTGACGCTGGGGGCTGTCTTGGCCACGATGGCCTGGACCCATGCTGCCGCTTCGCAGCCGCAGGCTGTGCGCGACTGGCTCATGCGCATTCACCAAGCGGCCAGCCAAAGCAACTTCCAGGGCACCTTCATCGTCAGTGGTGGTGGGTCGGTGGCCAGCGCACGCATTGCGCACTTTTGCGATGGCCGCAATCAGTTCGAACGCATTGAGTCCCTGGACGGGCCGGCGCGACAGGTGTTTCGCCACAACGATGTCGTTCACACGCTGTGGCCGGCGAGCAAAATCGCGCGTGTCGAGCAGCGTGATCTCCTGACATCGTTCCCGGCGCTGTTGACCGCGGGTGACGACCGCATCCATGAGCTGTATGACGTCCAGGCGCAGGCGGCGGAACGCATCGCGGGGCGAGAGGCCCATGTGCTGTGGGTTCGCCCGCGTGATGCGCACCGCTACGGCTATCGGCTCTGGGCGGACAAGGCGTCGGGCCTGCTTTTGCGCTCCGACGTGCTGGGCGAAAAGATGGAAGTCCTCGAGACCGCCGCGTTCTCCGATGTCGCGATTGGAATCGCGCCGCGATTTGACAGTGTCTTGCTGCCCATGCGCAGGCTTGAGGGGTATCGCGTCCTGCGCCCGGTGCTGCGCCCGACGACGCTCGACGCCGAAGGCTGGGCGGTGCGCCGGGCACCGCCAGGCTTTCGGCAGGTGAGTTGTGTGCGACGCTCCATCGACCGGATGGACAGTTCGAACCCCGCGAATGACGGGCCGGCGGATCGGGACGTGCTTCAGGCTATTTACTCCGATGGATTGACGCATGTGTCGTTGTTCATCGAGCCCTACGATGCCGCCCGGCACACCCGGGCGCTGGCAACATCGATTGGGGCAACCCAGACGCTGATGCTGCGCCAGGGCTTGTGGTGGATCACGGCCGTAGGAGACGTGCCGTCGGCGACCTTGCAAATGTTCGCAAACGGGTTGGAGCGAAACCGCTAGCGCCTGTCAGGAGACAGGCGTCATTTCTTCGGATTCCAGTTGTTCAGAGGCAGACTCAACATGCAGATGAAATATGAAGCGATGAACCCGGCCTCACGTTGGCGCGGGTGGTTTGGTTCGTGGCTCCTGGCCGCGGGCACGTGCGTTTTCCTGGCAATCAGCTCAGCGCAGGCGCAGGGCCTTCCTGACTTCACCGACCTGGTGGAGAAGGTTGGCCCGGCCGTGGTCAATATCCGAACGCTGGAGCGCTCACGGGTGGGAGTGCGCGGTGGCGCAGGCCCTGAAGTGGATGAAGACATGCTGGAGTTTTTCCGGCGCTTCGGCCTGCCCGCGCCCAACCAGCCAACGCCGCGCGGCCCGCGTCAGGCGCCCGATGGCGAGCCGCAGCAGCGCGGCGTCGGCTCAGGGTTCATCCTGAGTGCGGACGGCTATGTGATGACGAACGCGCATGTGATTGACGGCGCCGAAGAGGTCATCGTCACCCTCACTGACAAACGCGAGTTCAAGGCCAAGCCTATCGGTGCTGACCGGCGCTCCGATGTGGCGCTGCTCAAGATCGAAGCGGCCGGCTTGCCCACGGTTCGGCTGGGGGACGTGAACCGCCTCAAGGTGGGCGAATGGGTCATCGCCATTGGTTCTCCCTTCGGTCTGGAGAACACTGTGACGGCGGGCATCGTCAGCGCCAAGTCGCGCGACACCGGCGAATTCTTGCCGCTGATCCAGACCGACGTTGCGATCAATCCCGGCAACTCGGGTGGCCCGCTGATCAATATGCGCGGCGAAGTCGTCGGCATCAATTCGCAGATCTACAGTCGCTCGGGGGGTTACCAAGGGATCTCGTTCGCCATTCCCATCGATGAGGCGAGCCGTGTCTCCGAGCAGCTGCGAACCAGTGGACGTGTCATTCGCGGGCGCATTGCCGTCAGCATCGACCAGGTCTCGAAAGAGGTTGCCGAGGCGATCGGTTTGGGCAAGGCGATGGGCGCGCTGGTTCGCAGCGTCGAGGCCGCAGGGCCGGCGGAGAAGGCGGGCATCGAAGCGGGCGACATCATCACGAAGTTCGACGGCAAGGCGATCGATAAGTCGGGGGACTTGCCGCGCATCGTCGGCAGCGTGAAGCCGGGCACCAAGGTCCCCGTGCAAGTGTTTCGGCGCGGCGCCTACCGCGATTTCAGCGTCACTGTGGCCGAGGTCGAACCGGAGCGCGCACGCAAGACAGCACAAGCTGAACCCAAACCCAAGAGCACTGTCGAAACCTTGGGGCTGGTGGTGGTGGATCTCAACGAGACGCAGAAGCGCGAGCTCAAAGTCAAAGGCGGCGTGCGCGTCGAATCGGTTGATGGCGCTGCTGCACGCGCCGGGCTGCGCGAAGGGGACGTGATCTTGTCGATAGACAATGCGGAGGTGACGTCGTCCAAACAATTCGAGGGCATGGCATCGAAGCTTGACAAGACGAAGTCAGTGACCGTGCTCGTCAAGCGTGGCGAGGCGGCCACCTTTGTCGTGATCAAGCCGGTACGCTAGTCGCAGGGGGCGGGTGGCAGCGCCCGACTGTTTTGCCAGGTCTTTTCACAATGCGGTAGATTTCCAAAGCTGCTGGTGCTTGGCATCTCACCCAAGCGTCATTGACTGGCTTGCGAGAAAGACAGTGACAGACTGAATTCGTACTGCTTTTTACTGATTGAGATGTTCCATGGACTAATTCGAAACGCCGGATGAGGTCCAAATTGGAAAATTGCATTGAAATCAATGGTCCGAATTCTGTCCCCAGATAACCCACAGGGTCCTGTGCATAAGTTGTTGATAAGAGTTCGTGTTGGACACCTGCAACGCTGAGAAATCAAGCATTGGCGCGGTTTTCCGGCCGGTCCTTGTGGCTACAATGAAAGCCCAACAAGCAGTTGCCATACGTTTTGTTGGAAGGCGCGTCGGTTTCTTGACGTGCCTTTTTTTTAGCTTCAGCACGGCGCTTCGCGCCTTCACATCGCTGCGCGATGTGAGCTTGCGCTGCAACGGCTTCGCCGTTGTGCCTTCGGTGTGAGCCTCGAACAGCAGTCCAATGGATCACATCCGCAATTTCTCCATCATTGCCCACATCGACCACGGCAAGAGCACCCTGGCGGATCGGTTGATCCAACGCTGCGGCGGCTTGAGCGACCGGGAGATGGAGGCGCAGGTACTCGACTCGATGGACATCGAGCGCGAGCGCGGCATCACGATCAAGGCGCAGACCGCCGCCTTGAGCTACACCGCCCGCAACGGCAAGATCTACAACCTGAACCTGATCGACACACCCGGGCACGTTGACTTCTCTTACGAAGTGAGCCGTTCGCTGTCGGCCTGCGAAGGCGCCTTGCTCGTCGTTGACGCGAGCCAGGGTGTTGAGGCGCAGACGGTGGCGAATTGCTATACCGCCATCGAGCTCGGAGTGCACGTGGTCCCGGTCTTGAACAAGATGGACCTGCCTCAGGCCGATCCGCAGCGCGCCCGGGAGGAAATCGAAGACGTGATCGGCATTGACGCGGATGATGCAATTCCGTGCAGCGCCAAGACGGGTGAAGGCATCGACGACATCCTGGAAGCAGTAATTCACCGCATGCCCGCGCCGCGCGGCAATCCCAACGCGCCGCTGCGCGCAATGATCGTCGATTCCTGGTTCGACAACTATGTGGGCGTCGTGATGCTGGTGCGCGTCGTCGACGGCTCGCTGACGCGCGGCGAGCGCATCCGCCTGATGGCCAGCGACGCCTGTTATGGCGCCGAGCAGCTCGGCGTATTCACGCCGAAATCGATGCCGCGAGACTCGCTGCGGGCTGGCGAGGTGGGCTTTGTCATCGCCGGGATTCGCGAACTCCAGGCGGCCAAAGTGGGCGACACCATCACGCTGGAAAAGAAGCTCCCGAACAATCTGGGTGTGGCCACCGAGGCGCTGCCGGGGTTCAAGGAGATCCAGCCGCAGGTGTTCGCCGGCCTGTACCCGACCGAGGCCAGCGAGTACGAGCAACTGCGTGACGCGCTAGAGAAACTCAAGCTCAACGATTCGTCGTTGCGCTATGAGCCCGAGGTCAGCCAGGCGCTGGGTTTTGGCTTTCGCTGCGGGTTCCTCGGCCTGCTGCACATGGAAATCGTGCAGGAACGGCTGGAACGCGAATTCGACCAAGACCTGATCACCACCGCGCCCAGCGTCGTGTACCAGGTCGAGCTCGGCAACAAGGAGGTGATCCTCGTCGAGAACCCGGCCAAGATGCCTGACCCGGGGCGCATCAACGAAATTCGTGAACCCATCGTCACGGTGCATCTGTACATGCCGCAAGACTATGTCGGCCCGGTGATGACACTGGCCAACCAGAAGCGCGGCACGCAGATCAACATGGCCTATCACGGGCGCCAGGTGCTGCTGACCTACGATCTGCCGCTGGCCGAAATCGTGCTCGACTTCTTTGACAAGCTCAAGAGCGTGTCGCGCGGGTATGCGTCGATGGACTATGAGTTCAAGGAATACCGCGCCGCCGATGTCGTGAAGGTCGATATTCTGCTCAACGGCGAGCGCGTCGATGCGCTGTCGATCATCGTGCATCGCGGCCAGAGCCAGTACCGTGGGCGGGCTGTCGTGGCGAAGATGCGCGAGATCATCTCGCGCCAGATGTACGACGTTGCGATCCAGGCGGCGATCGGCGCCAACATCATTGCGCGTGAGACAATCAAGGCGCTGCGTAAGAACGTGATCGCCAAGTGCTACGGCGGGGACATCTCCCGCAAGCGAAAACTTCTCGAAAAACAAAAGGCCGGCAAGAAACGCATGAAGCAGATCGGTTCCGTCGAGGTTCCCCAGGAAGCGTTTCTGGCCATCCTGCAAGTGGACGACTGATGGGAGCACTGACTGGCTTGTTGTACGGCGCCCTGGCCGCATTCCTGGGTGGCTGGTACCTCGGAAAGTGGACCGGCAACTTCTCGTTGTTGTTGTTCATCCTGACGCTGGTCACGCTCGCTTTCTGGTTGGCGGAACGTTTCCATTTCGCGCCGCGTCGCCTACGCGCCGCCGACGAACTGGACCGGCATGACGCCGCGCGCCGCGAAAAACTCAACGCTCAAGGCATCGCCAAAGTCGACAACAACCTCGCTCACGCCAAGGACGCCCTGCTTGCCCAACCCTGGTGGTTGGACTGGACGGCGGGCCTATTCCCGGTGATCCTGGCCGTCTTCCTGCTGCGCTCGTTTCTTTATGAGCCGTTCAAGATTCCGTCGTCGTCGATGCTGCCCACGCTGCTCGTCGGTGACTTGATCCTGGTGAGCAAGTTTCACTATGGTGTGCGGCTGCCGGTCATCAACAAGAAGATCATCTCCAACAACGACCCGCAGCGTGGCGACGTCATGGTGTTTCGCTACCCGCGCGATACCAGCATTGACTACATCAAGCGCGTGGTCGGCGTCCCCGGCGACGAGGTCAGCTACCGCAATCAACGGCTGTCGATCAACGGCACACCGGTCGCGGTTGAACAGAAGCCGCCGCCCGGCTTCTACGACGAGGAATCGCAGCGCTACTTCGCCGAATTCACGGAACGGCTGGGCGAGATCAGCCACGGTATCCTCGTCAACCCGAACAGCCAGCCGTTTTATGGCGGCGCAGACGAGCGCAGCGCATTCCCGTTCCGCGAGAACTGCAAGTTCCTTCCCGACAGTGTGAGCTGCAAGGTTCCGCCGGGTCACTACTTCATGATGGGCGACAACCGCGACAACTCGCAGGATTCGCGTTTCTGGGGTTTCGTGCCCGACCAGAACATCGTTGGCAAGGCATTCTTTGTGTGGATGAACTTCGGCAACTTCAAGCGCATCGGCTCATTCCAATAGTGTTCGCGCTATCGGGACGAGCCTGCGCGGTGTCGACACGACAGGAGCAATAAGCATGACAGTCGAGTCTTTGCGCCGTCAACGCGGCATCACTCTGTTCAGCTTGCTGATGTGGGCCATTCTCATCGGCGCGGTGTCGCTGGTCGTGATGCGCATCGTGCCCAGTACGGTTGAGTACTTCACGATCGTCAAGGCGATCAACAAGGTATCCGGCGAGCCCGGTGCCACCGTTCCGCAGATCAGAGCTTCATTCGAAAAGCAGCGAGAAATCGACGACTTCAAGGCCATCAGCGGCAAGGACTTGTCGATCACCAAGGAGAACGATCAAGTCGTGATCGCCTTCGCCTACGACAGCGAAATCGAGCTGTTCAAGCCGGTCTATCTGCTGATCAAGTATGAAGCGCGCTCCAAGGGCGGGCGGACCTACTGACGCATTGCTCACATGGACAGCCAGCTCGTGGCCCTGCAGCAGCGCATCGGCTATCGCTTTGCCGACCCGAAGTTGCTGACCCGGGCGCTGACGCATCGCAGCTTCGGCGCTGGCCACAACGAAAGGCTCGAATTCCTGGGCGATGCGGTGCTGAGCCTGGCGATTTCCAGCCTGCTGTTTGAACATTTTTCGGGCTCCGACGAAGGCGACCTGACGCGCGTGCGGGCGCACCTGGTGCGCGAAGAAAGCCTGCATCGGGCGGCTCTGCAGTTGGGGTTGCCCGACGTGCTCTTCCTCAGCGATGGCGAGGCGCGCGGCGGTGGCGCGCAACGCGCTTCGATCCTGGCCGACGCGCTGGAGGCCATCATCGGCGCGGCCTTCCTCGATGGCGGATTCGCCGCGGCGCACGGTGTGGTCGAGCGCCTGTTCGGCGAGATCATCGCCACCGCCGACAAAGGAAGCTGGAGCAAGGATCCGAAGACCGAACTTCAGGAGTGGCTGCAAGCCCGCCATCTGGCGGTGCCGAGCTACCGCATCGTGAATACGCGCGGGCAGCCGCATGCGCAAACCTTCGAGGTGGAGTGCGCCGTGTCGACACTGGGCTTGGCCGAACTCGGCGAAGGACGCTCGCGGCGCATTGCCGAACAAGAAGCGGCGCGGCGCATGCTCGCGGCATTGCACGCTGTGGACAAACCCGACGGACCGTTGCACTCATGAACATGCCGTCGCCACCGGGACAAGACACCATGGGACCGGTGGCGATCAATGCGGATGCCGGCCCCGAGCAAACCCGACGCTGTGGCCTGGTGGCCATCGTTGGGCGCCCGAACGTCGGCAAGTCGACGCTGCTCAATGCCCTGGTCGGGCAGAAGGTGAGCATCACCTCGAACAAAGCGCAGACCACGCGCCACCGCATCACCGGCATCCGCAGCGAAGGGGATTCGCAGTTTGTCTTTGTCGACACGCCGGGATTTCAGCTCCACCATCTCGCCCCGCTGAACCGCACCTTGAATCGCACGGTGCAAGGCGTGCTGGCCGATGTCGATGCCGTGTTGTTCGTCGTTGAGGCGGGGCGATTCGGCCTGGACGACGCCAAGGTGCTGGCCTTGCTGCCCGCGGACAAACCGGTGCTGCTGGTGGCAAACAAGCTCGACAACGTGCAAACCCGGTCTGCGCTGGCGCCGTGGCTCAAAGGCATGCAAGAGCGCCATGACTTCGCGCAGTTCGTCCCGCTTTCGGCAAGAAAAGCGTCAGACGTACAGCGGTTGCTGGGCATCGTCGAGCCCTACCTTCCGCGGCAGAGCTGGTTCTACGAGCAAGATGCACTGACCGATCGAAGCGACCGCTTTCTCGCCAGTGAAATCATTCGCGAAAAGCTCTTTCGCCTGACGGGCGACGAGTTGCCCTACACCTCCACTGTCGTGATCGACCGCTATGAGGAAACGGCGGAAGAGGCACCGCGCAAGCGGCTCGTCAAGGTCGCCGCGAGCATCGTTGTCGAACGCGATGCTCACAAGGGAATGATCATCGGCAGCGGCGGCGAGCGGCTCAAGCGCATCGGCACTCAGGCGCGCGAAGACCTCGAAGCGCTACTCGATGCGAAGGTCTTCGTCGAACTGTGGGTCAAGGTGCGCTCCGGCTGGGCAGACGACGACGAGCACTTGCGTAGCTACGGATACGAGTGAAGTTCATCTGGCCGCCAAGACTGGCGGGGCCGCGTGCGGCGCAATGGATCACTGAGATGAAACGGGTAGACGTCGACTTGCGTCAAGCCTGCTGCGGAGATCTGCCTGCTATCGGCCCGTTGCTGATTGTCGAGGCCGTGTCGGCCTGCCCTCGTTGTGGCTGCAGGGCGACAGCGGCGCCCCAGTTCTCCGGTGCCCCGCGAGCGTGGGCCGGAGAACGTACCCCAGACCGCCTGCCACGCTGCTCGACATCTGCACGCGGCGAGCAACGAAGGTCAGCAAAGGGGGGAAAGCAGGCCTCCATCAGCGCTGGACCATTCACGCTTTGCGGGCCACCAGCAGCAAGGTGGAGCAACTGATATGACAGCGCCCAAGCGCAGCGCCCAGGCGCCTTCTTCAGCCTATGTATTGCACCGCTATGACTGGAGCGAATCAAGCCTCATCCTCGACCTGTTCACTCGCGACCAAGGTCGCATTGCCGTGGCGGCGAAGGGCGCGAAGCGACCGTATTCGCAACTGCGTGCCGTCCTGCTGCCGTTTCAGCGCATTCATGTCACTTTGGGGCGGGTGCGAACGGAGGCTTCGGCGAGCGACATTCACACCTTGCGCGGCGCGGAGTGGGCAGGGGGCGCCGCCATGCTCACCGGGGGTGCGCTGTTCAGCGGGTTCTACCTGAACGAGTTGCTGATGAAACTGCTGGCGCGCCATGACCCGCACCCGGCGCTCTTTGATGCCTACGCTCAGGTACTGCCAGCGCTCGCAGCCCCGCAAGACACAAGCGTGCAAGCGGCGCTGCGCGCGTTCGAACTGACCCTGTTGCGCGAAGTGGGCGTCTTGCCGGATCTGAGCTTGGTGACATTGACGCAGCAGCCACTGCAAGCGTCACATTCCTATTCACTGTTGCCCGATGCCGGTGTGGGCGCACTTCGCGGCGACGTGAACCCGTTGAATGGCACAGTATTGCTCGCCTTGCAAGCGGCACTGGGCCAAGCCGATCCCACCGCACTGCGCCAGGCGTGCGGCGCGGCGCTGCCGGAACTGAAGTCCACCTTGCGTGGCTTGCTTCACTATCATCTCGGCACAGACCAACTGCGAACGCGCCAGGTGCTGCTGACCCTTCCCAACTCACCATGAGCTACTCGCGATGAATTTTTCCGGGCCATCGCCCTCGCCCCTGCTGGGGGTGAACATCGACCATGTGGCCACGCTGCGCAATGCGCGAGGTGGCGCTTACCCGGATCCGGTGCAAGCAGCGCTTCTCGCCGTCGAAGGTGGCGCGGACATCATCACCTTTCACCTGCGCGAAGACCGGCGCCACATCAAGGATGACGACGTTGACCGCCTGAAGGCGCGTCTTCACGTGCCACTCAACTTCGAAGCGGCCGTCACCGATGAGATGCTCGGCATCATCGAACGCACGCGCCCTGAACATGTGTGCCTGGTTCCCGAGCGCCGCCAGGAAGTGACGACGGAGGGCGGCCTGGACGTCGCGGGCCAGCTTAGCCGAATTCAAGCCGCTTGCGAGCGCCTGGGCGCAGCGGGTTGCCGGGTGTCGCTCTTTATCGGTGCCGATTCGCGCCAGATTGAAGCGAGTGCGCGCTGCGGGGCACCTTGTGTCGAGCTGCACACCGGCGCATTTGCCAACGCCTGGTGGGCTGGCGATGCGCAAGGCATGCGCACCGAGCTGGATCGGTTGAAACAAGGCTTGCAGCTCGCGCGCTCGATTGGCCTGCGCACCCATGCCGGTCACGGGCTGGCGCTCTGGGACGAGGCCGGCCCGCACCCGTTCGCGAGCAGCACGGCGCAAGTCGCGGCGCTCCGCGACGTGAGCGAGCTGCACATCGGCCACGCCTTGGTCGGCCGCGCCGTGTTCGTCGGCCTGCGCCAGGCCGTTGCCGACTTCCAGGCCGAAGCGGTGCGTGCCCGGCGCCCGGCATGATTTACGGCATCGGCACCGACATCTGCGATATCCGGCGCATTGCCGCCGTGCTCGGCCGGCGCGGCGAGCGCTTCGCGCAGCGAGTGCTCGGCCCGAGCGAACTTGAGCTGTACCGGGCACGTTCGCGCAAGCTGCCGGCACGCGGCATCAGTTTTCTCGCGACGCGCTTTTCCGCCAAAGAGGCTTTTTCCAAGGCGATCGGACTGGGCATGCGCAGCCCGATGACATGGCAAGCGTGCGAAATCGTCAAGGCGGGCAGTGGCAAGCCAGTGATCCTCTTGCACGGGGAACTTGCGAACTGGTTCAATGCACGGCGCTTGCGCGCCCATGTCAGCATCAGCGACGAAGCCGATTACGCTGCGGGTTTCGTCGTCGTCGAGACCATAGCCCAAGACCCGGAAGGTTCATCATGATCCACGCTCCCGTGATCCTCGACATCGCCGGCCTGGCGCTCACCGACGCCGACCGCCGGCGCCTGCGCCACCCGCTGACCGGGGGAATGATCCTGTTCGCGCGCAACTGGGAGAACCGGCGTCAATTGCTCGAACTCACGAGCGAAATCAAGAGCATTCGCGACGACCTGCTGATCTGCGTGGACCATGAAGGCGGGCGCGTGCAGCGCTTTCGCAGTGACGGATTCACCTCGCTGCCGCCGATGCGCGCGCTCGGCGAACTGTGGATGCGCGATGCGCTCACCGCCACCGATTGCGCTACGGCCTGTGGCCAGGTGCTGGGCGCCGAGCTGCGCGCCTGTAGTGTCGATTTAAGCTTCACGCCGGTTTTGGACCTCGATCACGGCGGCTCCAACGTGATCGGCGACCGCGCGTTCCATCGCGACGCGCGCGTCGCGACACTGCTGGCGAAGAGCCTGATGCACGGGCTGCTGCTCACCGGCATGGCCAACTGCGGCAAACACTTTCCGGGCCATGGGTTCGTGAAGGCCGACAGTCACGTTGAGACTCCGGTGGACAAACGCAGCCTGAAAGTGCTGCTCGCCGACGATGTGCGTCCGTATGAGTGGCTCAGCACCAGCCTGACCAGCGTCATGCCGGCGCATGTGGTCTACCCGAAAGTTGATTCGCGACCGGCCGGGTTTTCACCGCGCTGGTTGAATGAAATCCTGCGCCAGCAACTCGGTTTCACCGGCGCCGTCTTCAGCGACGACCTGAGCATGGCGGGCGCGCGCTCGGTCAACGGCCAACAACTGAACTACGCCGAGGCCGCCGCGATGGCGCTGGCGGCCGGCTGCGACATGGTGCTGCTGTGCAATCAATCGGTGGACGGTGGCGAGGCGGTCGATGCCCTGCTCGACGGCCTGGTCTGGGCGCTCGAAGCCAACCAATGGCAACAAGACGCCGACAGCGAAGCGCGCCGCACAAGCCTGCTGCCACGCAGCGCGCCGCTGGCGTGGGACGAGTTGATGCACGACCCGGCGTATCAGCGCGCGCTGGAACGTCTGCCCTGACGGGCTGCCGCCACCGCCCTGGCTGATGTCGCGAGCCGGCGTCAGACGTCCAGAGTCGGGCGGTTCTCGGAGTCCGAGTCCTGCTGCCGCGCATCGGCAAGGAATTTGCTATTCGCCTCGCGCACGCGCTGCGCCGCTTCGTCGTGCAGAAATGGCACGAACATATAGCGTCGCCCCTTCGTCACCGTGGTCGCCTCGTGCAACAGCGAACACGAAAATACGATGGCACCACCCAGCGGCGCGCTGTACAGCGCGTTGCCGAATTCGGGGAAGCGCAGCAAGCCGCCTTCATATGCGCCGGGATTGAGAAACAGCGACACCGCGAAGCGCCGGTGCGCCGTGCCCAGCGTGGTGTTATCGCGGTGCGGGTTGAAATGGCCGGAATCCGCCGCGTCGTAACACGCCACGATGTAGCGCTCCATGCGGGTCGCCTCAAACTGAAATGCCTTGCGCACTTCGGGCGCGAGGCGCGCGTGCACCCGCACCCGGCAGGCGCGAATCAGGCTGTCATCGACGATGTCGCAGTCGCTGCGCCGTTTGTGTTTGTGGTCGACGACGACGACGGTCTTGCCGTCGACGTCACGCATGAAACCGGAATCGTGCCCACCCCGCGCTTCATAGTGATCGATGAGCGCCTTGCACAGGCCCGGCTCAAAGATTCGCGGCACCACCAGCACGGGCGCCTGCGGTCGAGCGCGGTGCGTGGCGGGCAGCGGTTTGAGTTTGTCGAGCAGGCCACGCAGGGTCGCCACATGTTCTTGCGCGGATTCTGTCAGTGGCAGCGTCAGCATCACGCGCAACTGCGGGTCGAGCACCAAGGTATGGGCTCGGTAGCTGCCGTCCTCGGCCACGGCGCCATACAGCGCGCTGATCGAGCGATCGGCATCGAAGAAGTAGCGCATGCCGGGCCGCATGTCGGCGACGCGCTGCAATCGCTCGTCATCGGCGTCCACCGAGACGCCGAAGAACATCACATGCTTGTCGTCAAAGCGATCGCGCTGCGTCAGCAGGCGCGACAGCACCTCGGCCGCCAGCGGCTCGGCGGCTGAGCCGAACAGGCAGAGCACCACATAACGCCCCGCCGCGGTGTGAAACGCAAAGCGCGGCGTGCTCGACGTGCGGCCCATGAACCATGGTGCCGGCTCGCCGACATTGAGTGCAACGGTGCGCTTCACCGCGGGGTTGGGGGCGATCCCGTCAGCTCGACGCGGTGGTTTCAAACGGCAGCTTGATCTGGCTCAGATCCTTGCGCGTTTCCACCAGGACCAGCGGCCCCTCGTCGATTCTCACTACAGGTGGGCGCTCGCGCGGCACATGCACGGGTTGAGGCTCTCGTGCCATGGCCTCCTGAACCGCGCGCATCTTGTCGGTGTCGGAACCGATCCACTCCAGGCCACTTGAGGCGGCCACCGCTTGCAGCGATTCGAGCGGCAAGACATACGGAGCGGCAGGCGCGGCGGGTGCGGCATGTGCGACGGGCGCGGCCGGTGCTGCAGGTGCTGCAATTGGAGCTTCAGCGATGGGACGCGCCGGCACCGAAGCCGTCGGTACGATCATCTGTTCCGCGCGCACCGGTTCGCTCGGCTGGGCGTAAGTTGGCGGCGCAGCGGTCGCGGGTTCGGACTCGTGCGCGGTGAGGGCAGGGGGCACATCATGGCTCGCATCGATGGGTGCGACGAGGTTTGCCACTTCATCGCCACGGTCACGCCGGGGGCGGTTGCGCCCGCCGCGCTGTCGCCCATCGGGTCGGCTGTCGGGTTGGCTGTCGGGTTGGCTGTCAGGTCGGCCATCAGCACGCTCGGTGGGAGCCACCTCGCTCGGCGTATGCGCGCCCGTTCGGGTCGGATCGGTCGAGACGGATTCAGCCTCGGCATGGCTGAACAGATCGGCCGGACCGTTGGCGGCAGCGGGCGCGTTGCCATCCAGCGGGGGTTGGCCGGCTTGCCCCTCACCATGCCGCGCATCGTCGCGGTCCCTGCCTCGGCCACCGCGCCGGCCACGGCGACGCCCGGGTGGGCCTTCGCCTTGCGCTTGGGCGGTGTCGGAATCCGGCGCTGCAAGTGCGGCGGATGCATTCAGGTCGGCATCGCCGGTCTGTGCGCCGGCTTCATGGGGCGGCTTGTTGCGACTTGGGTCGCGGTCCCCGCGTGGGCCTCGGCCACCGCGATCGGCCCGCGGTTCGCCGCGGCCTTCGTCATTGTCCTCGCGCGCCGGGCGTTCGTCGGAGCGCGCTGCGGCCAAGGCCAGTGGCGCCACGGCGTCATCCGGTGCCACACCACGCTCGGGCCGATTGCCACGCGAACTACGCTCGTTGCGCTCGGGTCGTTCCGCGCGGTCAGGCCGTTCGGAGCGCTTGTTGCGATCCTCGCCGATTTCAGCCGCCGCGCCTGTGCGCTCCGGCCGGTCGACTTTCTCGCCACGGTCTCCTCGTTCGCCTCGCGCACCACCGCGCCCGCCGCGACCACCACGTCCACCCCGGTCGCTGCGTCCGTCACTGCGCCCGTCACTGCGCTGACCCGCGGCCAGCGGCGTCGCCGGTTTGGCGGCGCCGGTGTTAGGTGCCGGCATCGCGGGTGCAGGTGCTGTGTCGCTGCCAAAGAGGCGCTTGACCCAGGAGAAGAAGCCACCCTCGTGGCTCGGCGCTGGCTGTGCGGCAATGGGTGCGGCCAGCGGCGCGGGCGCCGGTTTCGGCGCCGCTTTCTCAGCCACCGGCTTGGGCTCAACCACGGGAGCCGGCGTCTCGGGCAAGATGCCCTTGATCACAGGCTCTTGCTTCGCCTTGCTCTTTTCGCGGCGTGTGAACCCGACTTCTTCTTCGGCTTCATCGACCATCTTGTAGCTGGCTTGCAGGTTCTCCAGGCGCGGGTCGTCCTGGCGCAGGCGCTCCAGGCGGTAATTCGGCGTGTCCAGGTTTTTGTTCGGCACGAGCAACACGGTGACGCGCTGCTTGAGTTCGATCTTCGTGATTTCGGTGCGCTTCTCGTTGAGCAAGAAGCTGGTCACTTCCACTGGCACCTGCACATGCACGGCGGCCGTGTTGTCCTTCATCGACTCTTCTTGCACCATGCGCAGGATTTGCAGCGCGCTCGACTCCGTGTCGCGGATGTGGCCGGTGCCGTTGCAGCGCGGGCAGGTGATGTGCGAGCCTTCGCTCAGCGCCGGGCGCAGGCGCTGGCGGCTCAGCTCCAACAGGCCGAATTTAGAGATCGAACTGAACTGCACACGCGCCCGGTCTTGGCGCAACGCGTCGCGCAGGCGGGTTTCCACCTCACGCCGGTTCTTCGACTCTTCCATGTCGATGAAGTCGACAACGATCAAGCCCCCCAGGTCGCGCAAGCGCATCTGGCGCGCGATTTCGTCCGAGGCCTCCAGGTTCGTGCGCGTCGCGGTTTCCTCGATGTCGCTGCCGCGCGTGCTGCGCGCGCTGTTCACGTCCACCGATACCAATGCCTCGGTGTGGTCGATCACGTTCGCGCCGCCCGTGGGCAGGTTCACGGTGCGCGAGAAGTCGGTTTCGATCTGGTGCTCGATCTGGAAGCGGCTGAACAGCGGCGCGTCGTCGCGGTAGCGCTTCACCTTGTGTGCGGTCTCGGGCATCACATGGCTCATGAACTGATGCGCCTGCTCGTAAATGTCGTCGGTGTCGATGAGGATTTCGCCGACGTCTGATGTGAAGTAGTCGCGGATCGCGCGAATCACCAGCGACGACTCCTGGTAGATCAGGAACGCGCCCTTGCCGGCCTTGGACGCGTCGTCGATCGCGCTCCACAGCTTGAGCATGTAGTTCAAGTCCCACTGCAGCTCGGGCGCCGTGCGGCCGATGCCGGCGGTGCGCGCGATCAGGCTCATGCCCTT
>JANOLJ010000102.1:0-19386 GCA_031419715.1 Burkholderiales bacterium
GGAACACCAAGATCAGCTTGCGCCCGGCGATCTTCGCCTGCATCACCAGGCATTGGCCTGCTTCGGATATGTAGCCGGTCTTCTGCAGTCCGATGTCCCAGTTCTGGTTTTTCACCAGCCGGTTGGTGTTGTTGAAGCTGAGCGTTCGGTTTCCCACCGCGACTTGGTAGCCGGGCGACGTTGACAACTCGCGCAGTTTGGGATCGTTGTAAGCCGCGCTGACCAGGCTCGCCAGGTCTTGGGCGCTGGACTGGTTGCGGCTGGACAGCCCGGTCGGCTCGACATAACTGGTGTCCTTCATGCCCAGGACCCTTGCTTTGGCATTCATCAATCCCACGAAGGTCGCCATGCCACCGGGGTAGGTCCGCCCCAAGGCGTGCGCGGCCCGGTTCTCGCTGGACATCAATGCAAGATGGAGCAATTCGCCACGGCTGAGCGAGGTGCCCACCCGCAAGCGGGAGCTGCTGCCCTTCTCGGTGTCGACGTCGTCCTGACTCACTGCGATCAACTCATCGAGCGGAATCTTCGCTTCGGCGATGACCAGTGCGGTCATCAGCTTTGTCAGCGACGCGATCGGCAGCACCGCATTGGCGTTCTTGCTGACCAACACCTCGTTGGTCTCCTGGTCTATCACAAACGCGGCGCTCGACTTGAGGTCGAGCGAGTCGCGCGTGCGGCGCAGGCCCGCGGCTTCTCCCGCCGAAGGGCGAGGCGAACCATAGCGTGACTTTGCCGAGGTATGCCGCGCCTGCACGTTCTTGCTCTTGCGAAGCGAGACGCGCCGCAAATGTCTTGGCTCGGTCGTCTGGGCCGCAGCGATGAGGAACACATCGGCCCCTTCATCTTGCTGCGCAGCCGCCGCGAGCGGCAGCATCGCCATCGAAACGGCTGCAGCCAACATTGCGGCGCAAGCTTTCAACCTCAGTGCCATGACGGCCATCGTTTTTTCTCCCATGCCGGGAGTGTAGGCGATGGCAAAAAGTCGCGCAATATCAAAAAGTTACGCGAACTTCATGAAGTCGAATCTTAATAAATCGGAGGAAACGTGACGCTGTTCACCCCTGAGCAGAAACGCGCTCCACTTTGCTCTCAAGTTTGTTCAAAGCACTCAGGTAAGCCTTCGCCGAAGCGACAACTATGTCCGGATCCGCACCCACCCCATTCACGACCCTCCCCCCCAACTGAAGGCGGACCGTTACCTCGCCCTGTGACTCAGTGCTCCCCGACGTGATGGCATTGACGGAGTAAAGCAACATCTCGGCGCCGCTGTGAACCACCGACTCGATCGCTTTCAGGCTCGCATCGACTGGGCCGTTGCCGTCGCTCTCGGCCTGGTGCTCGGCATCGCCCGAGGCGAAAGCCACCTTCGCGTGTGGGCGCTCCCCGGTCTCAGAGTGCTGCGCCAGCGACAGCAGGCGATAGTGTTCGTGCTGCGACGTGACCGACTCGTCCATGACCAAGGCCAGGATGTCCTCGTCAAAGATGTCGCTCTTGCGATCCGCCAGCTCTTTGAACTTTGCAAATGCCGCGTTGACTTCGGTTTCCGACTCCAGCTCGATTCCCAGATCTTGAAGGCGTTGCCGAAATGCGTTGCGCCCCGACAATTTGCCCAGCACGATCTTGTTCGTCGCCCAGCCCACGTCTTCGGCACGCATGATTTCGTAGGTGTCGCGCGCCTTGAGCACGCCGTCCTGGTGAATGCCTGATGCGTGAGCGAATGCATTCGCGCCCACGATCGCCTTGTTCGGTTGCACGACAAAGCCGGTGGTCTGCGAGACCAGGCGCGACGCCGGAACGATCTGCGTCGCGTCGATACCCAACTCCAAACCAAAGTAGTCGCGCCGCGTCCGCAGCGCCATGACAACTTCTTCGAGCGAACAATTGCCGGCGCGCTCGCCCAAGCCATTGATCGTGCACTCGATCTGACGCGCGCCGCCGCGCTGAACGCCGGCCAGCGAATTCGCCACGGCCATTCCCAGGTCGTTGTGGCAATGCACCGACCAGACGGCCTTGTCGGAGTTCGGAACGCGCTGACGAAGCGACTTGATGAAGTTGCCGTACAACTCCGGAATGGCGTAGCCCACCGTGTCGGGGATGTTGATCGTCGTCGCTCCCTCTTTGATGACGGTCTCGATCACGCGGCACAAGAAATCCGGGTCCGATCGATAACCGTCTTCGGGTGAAAACTCGACGTCGCCCGAGAGCTTGCGAGCAAAACGAGTCGACAACTTGGCTTGTTCGTACACCTGGTCGGGCGTCATGCGCAATTTTTTCTCCATGTGCAGCGCGCTCGTCGCGATGAACACATGAATGCGCGTCGCCGCGCCGCCGTGCAAGGCCTCCGCCGCGCGCGCGATGTCGCGGTCATTGGCGCGGGCCAGCGAACACACGACGCTGTCTTTGATGGCATGCGCAATCGCCTTGACGCATTCGAAGTCGCCATTGGACGACGCGGCAAAGCCGGCTTCGATGACATCGACCTTGAGCCGCTCCAGTTGGCGCGCGATGCGCAGCTTCTCGTCCTTCGTCATCGATGCACCGGGCGACTGTTCGCCGTCGCGCAATGTCGTATCGAAAATGATCAGCTTGTCAGTCATTTGGGTCTCCAAAAACAAAACGGCCCGTTGCGGTTTGCAAACGGGCCGTGGCGACAGGACAAAAACAGTCGATCAACGAGCCCCTTGAACTCCTAGTAGCAGGACGTCGATCGCGTGGCGTTGAATCATGGCGCGGAATATAGCATGGGGTCGCCCGCGCTCAGCGGTGCAGGCCTTCTTCGTCAGGTTCGTCCTTCGATGTGGCGATCACGCTCACTGGGCGCCCCTTCATGCGCTTCCATCCGTACACGACATAGCCCGAAACGCCGTACAGGCAGAACAGCGCGAACAGCACGATCGGCGGGTGAATATTGATCACGGCGATGGCCAGCGCGATGGCGACGATGACGATGAACGGAACGCTGCGCTTGAAGCTCACGTCCTTGAAGCTGTAGAACGGCGCGTTCGTCACCATCGTGAGCCCGGCGTACAACGTGACGGCGAAGGCCGTCCAGGCCAACCAGTCGATCTTGTTCACGCCCCGCAGGCCGGCGTCGTCCATGACCCAGATCAGGCCCATCACCAAGGCCGCTGCCGCCGGGCTCGGCAAGCCCTGAAAGTAGCGTCTATCGACAACGCCGATGTTGGTGTTGAAGCGCGCCAGCCGCAACGCCGCGCCAGCGATATAGACAAAAGCCGGAAACCAGCCCCACTTGCCAAGGTCACGCAAGGCCCATTCATAAACGATGAGGGCCGGCGCCGCACCGAAACTCACCATGTCGCACAGGCTGTCCATCTGCTCGCCGAACGCGCTCTGGGAATTCGTCATGCGCGCGACGCGACCGTCGAGGCTGTCGAGCACCGCGGCACTGAAGATGCCATAGGCAGACAGCGCGAATTGGCCGTTCATCGCCATCACGATCGCATAGAAACTGGCGAACAATGCCGCCAGCGAGATCGCGTTGGGCAGGATGTACAGGCCCTTGCGCTTCGGCCGCAGCGGCGCATTGGCCGCTTGCGCCGAATCGTCAATGCTGTCGTGCGGGTCTTCGGCCATGGTCGCGATGGAAAAGCGCGTCAGTTGCGGCTCTTGTCGACGAGCTTGTTCGCCTTGATCCAGGGCATCATCGCGCGCAGCTTTTCGCCAACCACCTCGATCTCGTGCTCGCCCATCAGGCGCCTGCGCGACAGCAGCGTCGGCGCACCGGCACGGTTCTCAAGGATAAAGCTCTTCGCGTATTCACCGGTCTGGATGTCTTTGAGCATGCGCCGCATCGCATCCTTCGTCTGCTCGTTCACGATCTTCGGGCCGCTCACGTACTCGCCGTACTCGGCGTTGTTCGAGATCGAGTAGTTCATGTTGGCGATACCGCCCTCGTAGATCAGGTCGACGATCAGCTTCAGCTCGTGCAAGCATTCGAAGTAGGCCATCTCGGGCGCATAGCCGGCTTCCACCAGGGTCTCGAAACCCGCCTTGATGAGTTCGACCGTGCCACCGCACAGCACCGCCTGCTCGCCGAACAAGTCGGTCTCGGTTTCTTCGCGGAAATTGGTTTCGATGATGCCAGCCCTGCCGCCGCCATTGGCCGCCGCGTAGCTCAAGGCCAAGTCGCGCGCCTTGCCGCTTTTGTCAGCATGCACCGCCACCAGATGCGGCACACCGCCACCCTGGGTATAGGTGTTGCGCACGGTGTGGCCGGGGGCCTTGGGCGCAACCATCCACACATCCAGGTCATCGCGCGGTACGACCTGCCCGTAGTGCACGTTGAAACCGTGAGCGAAGGCGAGCGATGCGCCCTGCTTCATGTTCGGCTCGACATCGGCTTTGTAGACCGCGGCGATCTGTTCGTCGGGCAAGAGCATCATCACGACGTCCGCCTTCTTCACAGCCTCCGCCACTTCGGCGACGCGCAAACCGGCCTTTTCCGCCTTGTTCCACGACGCTCCACCGCGGCGCAAGCCGACCGTCACCTTGACGCCGCTGTCGTTCAGGTTCTGCGCGTGGGCGTGCCCCTGCGAACCGTAGCCGACGATCGTCACGTTCTTGCCCTTGACCAGACTCAGGTCAGCGTCTTTGTCGTAATAAACCTTCATCACTTGCTCCTTCGACTTTCGATGATTGACTTACTCAAGCGGGCCTCGGTACTACACGCGCAGGATGCGCTCGCCGCGACCGATCCCGCTGGTGCCGGTGCGCACGGTTTCCAGAATTGCAGTGCGGTCGATCGCCTCCAGGAAGGCGTCAAGCTTGCCGGCGTCGCCGGTCAATTCGATCGTATAGCTCTTGTCGGTCACATCGATGATGCGGCCACGAAAGATGTCGGCCATGCGTTTCATCTCTTCGCGCTCCTTGCCCACCGCTCGCACCTTGATCAGCATGAGTTCGCGCTCGGTGAACGCGCCCTCGGTCAAATCGACGACCTTGATGACCTCAATCAGCCGATTCAGATGTTTCGTGATCTGCTCGATGACCTCATCCGAACCCGTGGTGACGATCGTCATGCGCGACAGCGACGCATCTTCAGTGGGCGCAACGGTCAAGCTTTCGATGTTGTAGCCACGCGCGGAAAAAAGACCCACGACGCGCGACAACGCTCCGGGTTCGTTTTCGAGGAGCAGTGCAATGATGTGTTTCATGGTTTCGGTTCAGTGCGCCCTTCAATCCACCGGCGGTAACCCGCGGACCTTGGCGACACCGAGTCGCTGAGAGAGTTTTGTTGGGGTGCTGCGCTGGCTTGTAGAAACGCGAGGGCTGCCTTGCCGGGTGCGGTAGCTCCCTGCTGGCCGGCCCCCGCGGATTGCCTAGAGGTCTTCGGAGCCCAGCAGCATTTCCGAGATGCCCTGGCCCGCCTTGACCATCGGCCATACGTTTTCAGTCGGATCGGTACGGATGTCGAGGAACACGGTTCGATCTTTGAGCCGGATCGCTTCGCGCAATGCCCCCTCCACGTCTGACGGCTTCTCGACCAACATCCCGACGTGCCCATAGGCTTCGGCCAGTTTCACGAAGTCGGGCAGCGCATCCATGTAGCTGTGCGAGTAGCGCCCGCCGTAGTCGATCTGCTGCCACTGCCGCACCATGCCAAGGTAGCGGTTGTTCAGCGACACGATTTTCACCGGCGTCTTGTACTGCAGGCAGGTTGAAAGCTCCTGGATGCACATCTGGATCGAGCCTTCGCCGGTCACGCAAAACACGTCGGCCTGCGGCTTGGCGAGCTTGATGCCCATGGCATAGGGCAGGCCCACGCCCATCGTTCCCAGGCCTCCAGAGTTGATCCAGCGCCTCGGTTCTTCAAAGCGGTAGTACTGCGCTGCCCACATCTGGTGCTGACCCACGTCTGAGGTGATGTAGGCGTCGGTGCCCTTCGTCATCTCCCAGAGTTTTTCGACAACGAACTGCGGCTTGATGACCTCGGCGCTGTTCTTGTAGCTCAGGCAGTTCTGCTTGCGCCAATCGTTGATCTGGCCCCACCACGCGGCCAGCGCCGCGCCATCCGGCTTCGTGGGGTTGTCCTTGATCTGCGCCACCAACTCCTGCAGCACATCCTTCACGTCGCCAACGATAGGAATGTCGACCTTGACGCGCTTCGAAATCGACGACGGATCGATGTCGATGTGAATGATCTTGCGCTCGACAGAAGCGAAGTGCTTCGGGTTGCCAATGACGCGGTCATCGAAGCGTGCGCCGATGCCGATCAGCACGTCGCAGTTCTGCATCGTCATGTTGGCCTCGTACGTGCCATGCATGCCGAGCATCCCAAGGAACCTCGGGTCACTGGCCGGGAATGCGCCCAGGCCCATGAGAGTGTTCGTGCAAGGGTAGCCCAGCAGATCGACCAGTTGGCGCAACTCGGCACACGCATTGCCCAGAATCACGCCGCCGCCGGTGTAGATATAGGGCCGCTTGGCGGTCAACAGCAATTGCACGGCCTTGCGGATCTGCCCGCCGTGGCCTTTGCGCACCGGGTTGTAGGAGCGCATCTCCAGGGTCGCCGGGTAGTGATACGGCGTGGTCTTGTGGGAGACATCTTTCGGGATGTCAACAACCACCGGCCCGGGGCGCCCACTGCGTGCGATGTGAAACGCCTTCTTCATCGTCAACGCCAGGTCGCGAACGTCCTTGACGAGGAAGTTGTGCTTGACGATCGGACGCGTGATGCCCACGGTGTCGCACTCCTGGAAGGCATCCAGACCGATCGCCGGCGTGGGCACCTGGCCAGTGATGATCACCATCGGAATCGAATCCATATAGGCCGTGGCGATGCCGGTGACGGCATTCGTGACACCTGGCCCGGAGGTCACCAGTGCGACGCCGACCTCGCCCGTGGCACGCGCATAACCGTCGGCGGCGTGAACGGCGGCCTGTTCGTGGCGCACCAAGACATGCTCGATGCTGTCTTGCTTGTACAGCGCGTCGTAGATGTAGAGCACCGCGCCGCCGGGGTAGCCCCAGAGAAACTTGACGCCCTCGGCCTGAAGGCAGCGAACGAGAATCTCCGAGCCGTTCGGATCCGTGGTGGGGGGATTGGGCTGAGCGAGTGCCGCTCGCCGCAGTTCTGCAGCAGACATGTCCATCATGAACCTTTGCGTTTTTTCTCTAACGAAAAACCATCGGTGCACCTCTCCCGGCCCTCTTGAGGCGGGTGTGGTGACTGTTCGCTCGTCTATTGCGCTCCCGGTTCGGAAGTGCGGTGTCGAGCTTAGTTTTGTGCGAAGCCGCATTATGGCATCGCCCGTGGCGGGATCGGGTCGCGCGGACTCGTCGTTTTCCCCGGTGAGATAATCGCGCCCGTTTTCTCAGGGTTCAGGCCCGAGGCGCGCCGCCGTTGGCATCCGACAAAGAACTCTCCGACTTCCTCAAGAGCGTCGAAAAGCGTGCCTTCAAGCGCGCGGTTTACGCCGTTCGCGACGACGAAGCCGCGCTGGACATCGTGCAGGACACGATGTTCCGCCTATCGGAGAGCTACGCGGATCGGCCGGCAGCCGAGCTGCCGCTGCTGTTCCAGCGCATCCTGAGCAACGCGACGATGGACTGGTTTCGGCGCCAGAAAGTGCGCAATGCCGTGTTCAAGAATTTCTCCGAGTTCATGGGCCCAGGCGAAGACGGCGAGGACTTCAACATTCTTGAGTCGCTGGAGGCCCTTGACCTGGATGGCCGCGCCGAGTCGGAGAGCGCCGCCGACTCGCTGTCTCGGGCACAAATCCTGCGTGCCATCGACACCGAAGTTGCGGAACTTCCGCGGCGTCAACGCGAGGCCTTCCTGCTGCGTTACTGGGAGGAACTTGATGTCGCCGAGACGGCTGTAGCGATGGGTTGCTCGCAGGGCAGTGTGAAAACGCACTGTTCGCGGGCGGTGCATGCATTGGCCAAAGCACTCAAGGCCAAGGGAATAACACTGTGAAAACCATGAACTCAACGGAATTGTTTTCAGCATTGGCGTCGGCCCAGGCACAGTTTGCGTCGCGTGTCATCGCCCGCTTGAGCGAAGGCGCCAACTCGCTCCCGCCCGAACTTGAGGAGCGCTTGCGATTCGCCCGTGAAACCGCCTTGCAGCGTGCCCGTGCCGTGCGCGCGGCGAGTGCCGCTGTACCGTCGTTCACCGCGCCGAATGCCGGGTCTTTGATTCTCGGAGGCTGGGCTGGCGGCTGGGGCGTCAAACTCGCCTCCGTGCTGCCGCTGGTCGCGTTGATTGCGGGGCTGGTGCTCATCCAGCAAACACAAAACGAGGCACAAATCTCGATCGCCGCCGAGATTGATGCCGATTTGCTGGCCGACGACTTGCCGCCCAGGGCCTACAGTGACGCAGGGTTCGTGGAGTTTCTCAAACTACCCAAGGATTGAGGCATCTTGTCTGTGCCACCGTCAAATCGTTCTTCGCGCCGCAGGTCGGGTTGCACCTTCCTTTGGCTGGGGGTGGCCCTGTTTGTCAGTGGCTTGACCCTGGCAGCACCCGCACGCGCGCAGACCGCCGCGCAAGCCCGCGCTGCCCCCAAACCCGCTGAGGTGGCCAAGCCAAGCTGGCAAGCTTTGAATGCAGCGCAGCGCGAAGCCCTGAAAGCGCTGGAGCGCGAGTGGCCCACGATCAGCGCCGAAGGCAAGCAGAGGTGGCTGGCGATCGCTGCCAGATACCCGTCGATGTCTGTTGAGGAGCAGGCGCGCCTGCAAGGGCGCATGTCTGACTGGGCCAGACTCAGCCCGAAAGAGCGCGGCCTCGTTCGCCAGCAGTTTCAATCGGCCAAGCGCGTCGCCCCGCAGGATCGGCCCGCGCAGTGGGAGGCGTATCAGGCCCTGCCGGCCGAGCAAAAACGCAACCTGGCCGCTCAAGCCGCACGGCCCGCTGCCAGCGCCGCGGGCCGCCAGCGCGCTGACGCGCCGCGCCCGGACACCAAAGGCGGGCGACCCCAGGCCAAATCGAACATCGTGCCCAATCCGGCATTCGCGGTGCAGCCCACGCCCGTGACCACGGGTGCGGTGCAAGCCCAACCCGGCGCCACAACCACGAGCATGGCGAAACGCGCCACGCCGCCCGCGCACCAGCAGACAGGATTGCCAAAAATCGCGGCCAGCCCAGGCTTTGTCGACAAGACCACGCTGCTGCCCAAGCGCGGCCCGCAAGGCGCGGCCATCCGCTCCATCGCGGCGTCGGAGCCGACCCGCCAGCCGTGACTGAGGCCGCGCCCGCGTCAGGCGCGATGGATGCGTTAACGCCAAGCCTTTGCCGACGCCTCGCCTGCTTCACCTACGAAGGCATCATGCTGTTTGGCGTGCTGATGATTGCCGCCTACCTGTTCTCCAGCCTTGCCCAGCAGCGCCACGCACTGGCCAGCCGAACGCTGCTTCAGGTCTATCTGTTCGTCATCCTGGGCATCTACTTCGTCTGGTTCTGGACGCATGGTGGCCAGACCTTGGCGATGAAGACCTGGCGCATTCGCCTAGTCACCGCCAACGGCGCCGCGCTCTCCCAGCGGCGGGCCCTGGCGCGGTATGTGCTGTCGTGGCTCTGGTTCATGCCCGCCTTGCTGGTCGTCTGGCTGTTGGACACGCAGCAGCTTGGGCTGGTGTTCGCCAGCTTGATCGCCGGGATTGCGCTCTACGCTGCGTCGTGTTTTACGAACGCTGATCGGCAGTTCCCGCACGATCGCATCTGCGCCACTCGGCTGGTCTGCACGTCACCCGCGCCGCGAGCTTGAATCTGCGAGGCCGGGCCCACGACCCGGCCCGAGGCACAATGCCCGGCCTATGAGCAACCCCCATAAGGGACGAATCGGCTTGTCGCGCGTCGTTCACGCTGCTGGCTACTCCGTGGCCGGACTCAGAGCCGCGTATCGCAACGAAAGCGCGTTCCGCCAGGAATTCTGGTTGGCCGCCATTTTGCTGCCCGTTGCGTTCTGGCTCGGGCGTGGCTGGCTTGAAGTCGCGGCGCTGGCCGGCTGCGTGGTGCTCGTGCTGATCGTCGAACTGCTCAATTCCGCCGTCGAGGCCACGGTCGATCGCATTTCGTTCGACCTGCATGATCTGTCCAAGAAAGCGAAGGATTTCGGCAGTGCCGCCGTGATGCTCTCGTTGCTTCTGTGCGCCGGCATCTGGGCCGCTGCCATCTGGGCGCGGCTCAACCCCTGAGGGAATGGCGCGATGCCTCGCCCCACGCTGTGCGTTTACTGCGGCTCGCGCCTGGGCAGTTCGCCCGCGTTCGCGCAAGTTGCCGCGCTCGTGGGCAGCGAAATCGGGCGCCGCGGTTGGAACCTGGTTTACGGCGGCGGGCGCTCCGGTTTGATGGGCGTGGTGGCCGACGCAGCCCTGGCTGCTGGCGCGCGTGTCGTCGGCATCATCCCGCAAAGCCTGATGCAGCGCGAAGTCGGGCACGAGGGCCTGTCAGAGCTGCGCGTCGTCCAGACAATGCACGAACGCAAGTTGATGATGGCGCAGCAGAGTGATGCCTTCCTCGCCCTGCCCGGAGGCATTGGAACCTTCGAAGAGTTGTTCGAGGTCTGGTCATGGCGCCAACTGGGCTATCACGACAAGCCGCTCGGGCTGCTGAACGTCCAGAACTACTACGACGCCTTCGGATCGATGATGCAATCAGCCGAAGCGCATGGCTTCGTCACGCCCGCGCAACACACGCTGCTCGACATCGATACCGACCCGGTGCGCCTGCTCGACACGCTCGGGGCGCGCATGCCGCAGGCCACGGCCGCTGACGACTACCGCAGGATCTGACCCGCCAACTGTCAGACCGCGTCTTCGTCAGTCTCACCGGTGCGAATGCGCACCACCTGCTCCACGGCCGAGACAAAAATCTTGCCGTCGCCGATCTTGCCCGTCTTTGCCGCCTTGACGATGGCCTCGATGCAGCGCTCCACATCGCCGTCTTTGACGACGACTTCCACTTTGACTTTCGGCAGGAAGTCGACCACATACTCGGCGCCGCGGTAAAGCTCGGTATGCCCTTTCTGGCGCCCGAATCCTTTGACTTCAGTCACCGTGAGCCCCGTCACGCCGACCTCGGCCAAGGCTTCACGCACTTCTTCCAGCTTGAACGGCTTGACGATCGCGGTGATCTGTTTCATGGGCGGCTCACAGAAGAACAAGAATCGAAAGAGTTTACGCCCGGAACTTCGACGTGATGGGATAGCGCCAGTCGCGACCGAAAGCGCGGTGCGTGATGCGGATGCCCACCGGCGACTGGCGACGCTTGTATTCGTTGATCTTGATGAGCCGCGTGACGCGCTCCACATCGGCCTGCGCAAAGCCTGCGGCAATGATTTCGGCCATGCTCTGATCATCTTCCATGTAGCGCTGCAAAATGCCGTCGAGCACCTCGTAGGCGGGCAGGCTGTCCTGGTCGGTCTGGTCAGGGCGCAGTTCCGCCGAAGGCGACCGCGTGATGATGCGCTGCGGAATCACCTCGGCGCCCTGCGCATTGCGCCAGGCAGCGAGCCGGTAGACGAGCGTCTTGGCCACATCCTTGATGACAGCGAAGCCCCCCGCCATATCACCGTACAAGGTGCAATAGCCGGTCGCCATTTCGCTCTTGTTGCCGGTGGTCAGGACAATGCTGCCGAACTTGTTCGAAAGCGCCATCAGCAAGGTGCCGCGCACCCGGGCCTGGATGTTCTCTTCGGTCGCATCTTCCGCGAGCCCGGCGAACTCTTGCGCCAGGCTGGCACGAAATGCATCGTGCATCGGCACGATTGAAATTTCGTCGTAGCGCACCTTCAAGCGCCGCGCCATCTCGCGCGCGTCGATCCACGAAATGTCGGCGGTGTAGGGCGACGGCATCATGACGGCGCGAACGCGCTGGGCCCCAAGCGCGTCAACGGCCACGGCAAGCACCAGCGCGGAATCAATGCCCCCGCTCAGGCCGATGATGACGCCGGGAAAACCGTTCTTGCCCACGTAGTCACGCACCCCCGTCACCAGCGCCGCCCAGGCCTGCGCTTCAAGCCCCGGCAAGGGCGCGACGTCGCCAACCGCGGTGTTCGCGGTCACATCGAGCAGCGTCAATGCCTCTTCGAACATCGGCGATCGGGCCGTGACTTCTCCGCGCGCGTCGAGTGCGAACGACGCGCCATCGAACACCACTTCGTCCTGACCGCCGACGAGGTGGGCGTAGAGCAACGGCATGCCGCGCTCGCGCGCGCACTTCGCCATGCGCTGCTCGCGCTCCTCGGCCTTGCCCAGGTGGAACGGCGAGGCGTTGACCACACACAGCACCTGGGCACCCGCCGCCTTTGCCGCGAGCGCGGGCTCGTCGAACCAGGCGTCTTCGCAGATGTTCAGGCCAAAGCGCAGTCCTTGCACCTCGAACACCACCGGCGGCAGGCCGGCGTCGCGGCCGGAGGCGAAATAGCGGCGCTCATCGAAGACCTGGTAATTCGGCAACTCGCGTTTGCAGTAGGTCGCGACAATGCGGCCTTCGCTGAGCACCGACGCTGCGTTGTAGCGCCGCGGAACGGCCCACGACTTGGACCTAAGATCACCCAGATCACCCAATTGATGCGGATGCCCCACGACCACGAACAGACCCGGCAAATCGGCCAAGGCATGCGCGCACTCCATGACCGCCGCAGCGCAGGCCTGCATGAACGCAGGCCGAAACAACAGGTCTTCCGGCGGGTAGCCACAAACTCCGAGTTCGGGGCTCAGGACGAGGCGCGCACCTTGCGCATGGGCTCGCCGGGCTGCGTCTACGATGCGACTCACGTTGCCGGCGAGGTCGCCCACTGTCGCATTGATCTGCGCCAGCGCCACTTTCACCGAGGGTTGTGCTGACATATGGCGGGACCGACGCAAGACGCAAACAGGGCTAAGGATTATGTCATTCGGACCCACGCCGACCCGGCGAACATCGACGCCGCGCAGTGGAACCGTTTACTCGAAATCCAGCCCACGGCCACGCCGTTCATGCGGCTCGAGTACGTCGTCGCGCTGCACGCCAGCGGCAGCGCGAGCGAGCGCGCGGGTTGGCATGCGCGGTTCGTGACACTTGAAGCCAACGGGTGCATCGTCGCCGCCTGCCCGCTGTACCTGAAAGATCACTCCTACGGCGAGTATGTATTCGACTGGGCCTGGGCTGACGCTTACCAGCGTCACGGCCTGGCCTACTACCCAAAACTGCTCAGCGCCGTGCCCTTCACACCGGTTCCCGGGGCGCGCCTGCTCGCCAGCGACGCGCAGGCACGCGTGGCCTTGCTGCGCGCCATCGAGGCGCTCGCGCGCGCCGGCCAACATTCGTCAGCACATGTGTTGTTTCTCGATGCCGCCGATCAACTCGCCGCACGCGACGCCGGCTGGATGCTGCGCGCCGGGGTGCAGTTCCACTGGGACAATCGCGCACCGACACCCTATGCGGGTTTCGATGACTTCCTGGCCAGCCTGCAGCGCGACAAGCGCAAGAAAATCCAACAAGAGCGACGCCGCGTCGTTGATGCCGGCGTCACCTTCACTACGCTGCAAGGCCAGGACATCGGCTCGGCAGACTGGGACTTCTTCTATCGCTGCTACACCCTCACCTACCGCGCGCACCGCTCCACACCCTACCTGACGCGAAACTTCTTCGAGCGCATGGCCGACACGATGGCCCCACACTGGTTGATGTGCCTAGCCTGGCGTGGCGGCGAACGCATCGCCGCGTCACTCATCGCGCTCGACCCGGAACAACGTGTCGCCTACGGCCGCTATTGGGGCGCGACCGAAGCCATCGCCTGCCTGCACTTTGAAGCCTGCTACTACCAACCCTTGGCGTGGTGCATCGCTCACGGCTACCAGCGCTTCGAAGGCGGCGCGCAAGGCGAACACAAGATGGCGCGCGGCCTGCTGCCGGTGCAAACCTGGTCCGCGCATTGGCTGGCGCATCCGCAGTTCGCGTCGGCAGTGGCCGACTTTCTTGCCCGCGAGGGCGAAGGCGTTGCGAACTATGTTGACGAACTGGAAATGCGCCAACCGTTCAAACGAACCCAGGCCGCGGAGTAAGGGTCAGAGTCCGCGCGCACGGGCCCGCAAGGGGCCTTGCGGCCGACGAAGACCTGGACGCCATACGAGCGACCAGGCTGAGACTTCACTTGAAGTCTCCCGCCACCGCGAGCACGAAATCCCGCGGCACGATGTATTTGCGCAGCGCCGCGTTCACCTGGGGCAGCGTCAACGCCGCCAGCGCCGCATCGACGCGCCCGGCCAGTGCGAAGCTGCGCCCGAGGTAGAGGTTGTTCGCCAGGCTTGAGGCCAGCGTGCCGTCCTGGGCACGCGACAAGCGCCTGAAGTTGAGCAGCCCGCGCTGCCCCTCGAGCAGTTCCTGCGCGCTGAAACCGCCGCGCAGCGCGCGCTCGATCTCCTCAAAAAACGCCGCTTCGACCTTGGCGCGGTTTTGCGGCGCGAGTATCGCGCTCGCGAACCACACCGAATTCGGCTCGAAGTTGTTCCATTGCACCTGGCTGCGCACGTCGTAAGAAAGACCCTCGGCCTCGCGAATTCGCTTCCACAGGCGCGAATTGCCGCCGCCGCCCAGCAGGTAGTTCGCCATCATCAGCGCCGGGTAGTCGGCGGCGCTGTCGTTCAAAGGCACGCTCAAGCGCGCGACCAGCGTCGCGTTTTGTTTGTCCGGCGTCTTCAGCTCGATGCGCCGCGCCGCCACCGGGATCGCGGGAACTTCGACGCGGCGAAACACGACGCTGGACTTCCACTGCGCCAGCGCCGTCGCGAGCGCCGGGCGCAGCGCGGCCTCGTCGACGTCACCCACCGCGGAGAACACGGCTGCGCCCGCGCCGTAGAAACGCCGGTGAAAGACGCGCAGCTGCTCGATGCTGACAGCATTCACGTCGTCGACCCATTCGTCGAAACTGCGCGCGTGGCGCACGTCGCCGCGCGGGTAAGAGTTGGCGTGCAGCGCAATCGCGTTTTCGGCCAGGCTCTCCGGCTCCTTGCGTTGCTGCTCGATCGACGCCAAGGTCTGGCGCTTCCATTCGTCCAGCGCCGCTTCGGGGAACGCCGCATTGCGCAACAGGTCGCCCGCGAGCAACACAGCGTCGGCGAGGTGCTCGCGCCGCGACTGCAGTTGCAGGCTCACGCTGCCAGGCTGGCTTTGCACGCGCAGCTCCGTCTTCAATTGGTCGAGCCGGTCTTGCACCTGCTGGCGCGTCAATGTGGCCGATCCCTTGTCGAGCAAGGCTGACACCGCTTCGGCGACTTCCACTTGGCCAGCCAGCGCCGATGCATCGCCAAAGCGCAGCGTCAGCACGGCATGCGCCGCGCCGCCGCGCGTGCCCTTGACCAGCAGCGCGGCCTTGACTGTATCGACTTCGAAACGCTTCGTGCGCGTGTCGATGTTCGCGGGTGACGCGTCGAACGACTCAACCTTGGCCGCCGCGCCCTGTGGCCTGAAGCCCTGCAGTGCCGCGGCCACATCCGCCTTGGCCGGCTCTGGCGCGCGAAGCGGCTTGTCAGTGGGAAGGTAAATGCCCAACGTGCGGTTCGCGGCGAGCAGGCGCTGCTCGGCGACGCGCTGCACGTCAGCGAGGTTGGCGTCTCGCACCCGGTCGCGAACCAGAAAGAACAGGCGCCAGTCGCCCTGGGCGATCGACTCCGACAGCGAAATGCCCACCGCTTCCGGGTTCGTGAACGCCTGCTCCCAGCCCTTGAGCCACTTGCCGCGGGCACGTTGCAGTTCTTCATTCGACACCGGCTCGCTGGCCATGGACTCCAGCGTGGCAAGCAGCTCAGTGCGCGCCGCCTCCACGTCTTGCGCGGGCGCGAGTTGCGCGCCAAACATCGCGAATCCCGGATCGGCCAGCCCGGGCACGAAGCCAAAGGTGTCCGCGGCCAGGCGCTTTTCCGTGAGGCGCTTGTGCAGGCGGCCCGAAGGCGTGTCACCCAGCACCAGGCTGAGCAACTCGACCGCCGCATAGTCGGGGTGCGCCGCGGGCGGCACATGGTATGCCGCGAGCAGCAGCGGCACGCCGCCGACGCGGCGCAGCGTCACGCTGCGCTCGCCGTCTTGCACCGGCTCCAGGGTGTAGGCCGCCTCGCGGGCGAGCTTGCCGCGCGGCAGCGGCCCGAACGCCTGAGCGATCCAGGCCAAGGTTTTCGCCACGGGGAAGCGACCGGCGACGATGAGCGTGGCGTTGTCCGGTTGATAGTGGCGCTTGTAGAAGGCACGCAACCGGGCGATGTCGACGTTCTCCACATCGCTGCGCGCGCCGATCGTGCTCTTGCCGTAGTTGTGCCACTGGTACATCGTCGCCAGCGTCTTTTCGAACAAGATGCCCTGCGGGCTGTTCTCGCCCATCTCCATTTCATTGCGCACCACCGTCATTTCGGTGTCGAGGTCCTTGCGCGCGATGAAACTGTTCACCATCGAGTCGGCCTGCCAGCCGAGGTACCAGCGCAAGTTGTCGTCATTGCTCGAAAAACTCGCCGTGTAATTGGTGCGGTCGTACCAGGTCGTGCCGTTCGCCCGCAGGCCACGCGTCTCGAATTCGGCCCAGGCCTTCGGGTGCTTGGCGCTGCCCTTGAACAACAAGTGTTCGAGCAAGTGCGCCATGCCGGTTTCACCGTAGTTCTCGTGGCGCGAGCCGACACGGTAGGTGAGATTGACCGTCGTCGTCGGCTTGGAGTCGTCGGGAATCAACAGCACCTGCAAGCCGTTTGCCAGGCGGTACTCGTCGATGCCTTCGACTGAAGTCACCTTCTGTGGCGCCCTCGGCGCGGCCAGCTGCGCGTGCACGCTCCCCAGCCACAGGCACGCGGCCAGCGCGCAGACCAGCCGGATCGGCAATCGAGCCGCCCAATGCGTCATTTCGGCGCGGCAGCGTAAGCCGCGATGCCCTTGCGCACCTCGGCGATCGCCACTGCCGGGCCTTCCCAGCCTTTGACCGACACCCACTTGCCCTCTTCAAGGTCTTTGTAGTGCTCGAAGAAATGCTGGATCGTCTTGAGCCGCAACGGGTTCAGGTCTTCGGGCTTCTTCCAATGCGAATAGATCGACAGGATCTTGTCGATGGGCACGGCGAGCAGCTTGGCGTCACCGCCGGCTTCGTCGTCCATCAGCAACACGCCCAGCGGCCGACACTTCACCACGACGCTGGGCGCCAGCGGAAACGGCGTGATCACGAGCACGTCTACTGGGTCGCCGTCATCGGCCAGCGTCAGTGGGATGTAGCCGTAGTTGCACGGGTAGTGCATCGCGGTACTCATGAAGCGGTCGACAAACATCGCACCGCTCTCCTTATCAACCTCGTACTTGATCGGGTTCGCGTTCATCGGAATTTCGATGATCACGTTGAACTGCTCTGGCGCGTCGGCGCCAGGGGTCACGTTGTGTAGGCTCATGCGACGCTCTCAGGGCTGGGGGTTACCCGTATCTTAGCCAGCCCGCGTTTTTCCATCCCCTGACACCGCCGCGTCGCGCCGACATTGAAATTCGGCAGATCTCGGATTGCCTTGTCCACGCCCATCGCTTAGCATCCACGGCTGCAAGTTTTTCAGCGATTCACGCCTGACCAAGCCGGGTCCGCAAACTTTGACCCTGGCATTCATACCAACGAGGAGACCCAGCCAATGTCCACCACCATGGCGCTATATTTCGCGCTCGCCTGCGGCGTGGCCGCAGTGATTTACGGCTTCGTGCAGCGAAGCTGGATCCTGTCGCAAGACGCCGGCAATGCGCGCATGCAGGAGATCGCGGGCGCGATTCAGCAAGGCGCCGCCGCCTACCTGGCGCGCCAGTACCGCACTATCGCCATCGTCGGCGTGGTGCTCACCCTGCTCATCGGCATCTTCCTCGACGCCACGAGCGCGGTGGGCTTTGTGCTCGGCGCGGTGCTTTCCGGCGCGTGCGGCTTCATCGGCATGAACGTCTCGGTGCGCGCCAACGTGCGCACCGCGCAGGCGGCAACCAAAGGCATCGCGCCGGCGCTCGACGTCGCCTTCAAGGGCGGCGCGATCACCGGCATGCTCGTCGTCGGCCTGGGGCTGCTCGGTGTGGGTGTGTTCTTCCTGTTCCTCACCGGCAACGGCAACGTCACGCCGGTCTCGAAACTCTCCGAGGTGCTCAAACCCCTGCTCGGCTTCGCTTTCGGCGCGTCGCTGATCTCGATCTTCGCGCGTCTGGGCGGCGGCATCTTCACAAAGGGCGCTGATGTGGGCGCCGACCTGGTGGGGAAGGTCGAGGCCGGCATTCCGGAAGACGACCCGCGCAACCCGGCCGTCATTGCCGACAACGTGGGTGACAACGTCGGTGATTGCGCCGGCATGGCCGCCGACCTGTTCGAAACCTACGCCGTCACGCTGATCGCGACGATGGTGCTGGGTGCCCTCGTGTTCACCGGAGCCAACGCCGTCGCCGCGGTGATGTATCCGCTGGTGCTCGGCGGCGTGTCGATCATCGCCTCCATCATCGGCTGCGGCTTCGTCAAGGCCAGCCCGGGAATGAAAAACGTGATGCCGGCGCTCTACAAGGGCCTGGCGGTGGCCGGCGTCCTGTCGTTGATCGCGTTCTACTTCGTCACTGTCAATGTGATGCCGGCCGACGCGCTGGGCGCGGGCACGCACATGAAGCTGTTTGGCGCCTGCGTCGTCGGCCTGGTGCTGACCGGCGCGATGGTCTGGATCACCGAGTACTACACCGGCACCCAGTACGCTCCAGTGCAGCACATCGCGCAGGCTTCCACCACCGGCCACGGCACGAACATCATCGCCGGTTTGGGCGTGTCGATGCGCTCCACCGCCTGGCCGGTGCTGTTCGTCTGCATCGCGATCCTCGCGTCGTTCCAGCTCGGCGGCCTGTACGGCATTGCGGTGGCGGCCACATCGATGCTGAGCATGGCCGGCATCGTCGTCGCGCTTGACGCCTACGGCCCGATCACCGACAACGCCGGCGGCATCGCCGAAATGGCGGACTTGCCCAAGAGCGTGCGTGACGTCACCGACCCGCTCGACGCCGTGGGCAACACCACCAAGGCTGTGACGAAGGGCTACGCCATCGGCTCGGCGGGCCTCGCGGCTCTCGTGCTGTTTGCCGACTACACGCACTCGCTGACCGCGCGCGGCATGAACATCAGCTTCGACCTGAGTGATCCGAAAGTTATCGTCGGCCTGTTCATTGGCGGCCTGATCCCCTACTTGTTCGGCGCGATGGCGATGGAGGCCGTGGGCCGCGCCGCCGGCAGCGTCGTCGTGGAAGTGCGGCGCCAGTTCCGCGAGATCAAGGGCATCATGGAAGGCACGGCCAAGCCCGAATACGGCAAGGCCGTGGACATGCTGACCTCGGCGGCGATCAAGGAAATGATCGTTCCGAGCCTGCTGCCGGTGGTTGTGCCCATTCTGGTGGGTCTGCTGCTCGGGCCGGCGGCGCTG
>JANOLJ010000103.1:0-8223 GCA_031419715.1 Burkholderiales bacterium
CGACCCAGATCCGGTCGTGGGTCAACACCGCGGCATCTTCTGGGTCGAAGTGGGTGTGGCGATCACGGTCGCGGGCGTGATGCTGAAGGTCTTCTACATGTTCGCCGACCGCGGCAAGGTGGACGAGGAATGAGCGGCGGCGCGGCAACGTCGGGCCTGTTCAGCCACTTGAGCTACTTCGTCACCATCTTCCTGATGATCGCGGGGCTGTTCATCGTCATCGCGCGCGGCAACCTGATCAAGAAGCTGGTCGGCCTCTCCATCTTCCAAACCTCGGTGTACCTGCTCTACATCGCGCCCGGCAAGCTGGTGGGCGGCACCGCGCCGATCCTCAGCGATGCGTTCACGGTCTACTCCAATCCCCTGCCCCATGTGCTGATCCTCACGGCCATCGTCGTGGGTGTCGCGACGCTGGCGCTCGGCCTGGCGCTGGTGGTGCGCATCCGCGAGGCTTACGACTGCATCGAGGAAGATGAAATCCTGAGCCTGGATGCGCAGCCCAGCCATCCGCATCAAGAACACCAACAACCATGAGCCTGGCTGCGCATCTGCCTGCATTGCAGGTGGTGATTCCTTTGCTGGCCGCGCCGCTGACGGTGCTGCTGCGTCGGCGCGCTCACGCGTTCGGCGTGGCGCTGGCGGCCAGCTGGGTCGCGCTCGCGGTCGCCGTCTGGCTGTGGCTGCGCGTGGCCGACAGCGGCACGATCTCCTACGCCATCGGCAACTGGCCGCCGCCGTGGGGCATCGAGTACCGGGTCGACCGGCTCAGCGCCTTCGTGCTGGTGCTGGTCGCGGGCATCGCGGCGGTGGTGCTGCCCTACAGCCGGGCCAGCATCGAGGCCGAAGTGTCGCCACAGCAGCACTACCTGTTCTACACGATGTTCCTGCTGTGCCTGGCCGGCCTGCTGGGCATCACGATCACCGGCGACGCGTTCAACATCTTCGTGTTCCTGGAGGTCTCGTCGCTCTCGACCTATGTGCTGATCGCGCTCGGCCGCGACCGCCGCGCGCTGATGGCGTCGTACCAGTACCTGATCATGGGCACGATCGGCGCCACCTTCATCGTCATCGGCATCGGCCTGCTGTACCTGATGACGGGCACGCTGAACCTGGCCGACATGGGCCGTCGCATCGCCGCGGTGCAGGGCACGCGGCCCGTGCTCGCGGCGCTCGCATTCCTCACTGTGGGCATCTCGCTGAAGCTGGCGCTGTTCCCGCTGCACCAGTGGCTGCCCAATGCCTACGCCTTCGCTCCGTCGGCGGTGTCAGCCTTCCTGGCCGCGACGGCCACCAAGGTGGCGGTGTATGTGCTGCTGCGCTTCTATTTCTCGGTGTTCGGTGAATCGGCCGTATTCGCACGATTGCCGATGCAGGAGGCGATGTTGCTGCTCGCGTTGGCGGGCATGTTCGTGGCCTCGACCATCGCGATATTCCAGACCGACTTGAAGCGCCTGTTCGCGTACTCAAGCGTCGGCCAGATCGGCTACATCATCCTGGGCCTGTCGTTCAACTCGGCCTCAGGCCTGACCGCGACCATCGTCCACCTGTTCAACCACGGCGTGACCAAGGGGGCCATCTTCCTGCTGCTCGGTGGCGTGGCAATGGTGATGGGCGGTACCAGCCTGGCGCGCATCCAGGGCCTGGGCCGGCGCATGCCATTGACGAGCTTCGGCATCGTGCTGTGCGGGCTGTCGTTGATCGGTGTGCCGGGCACGGCCGGCTTCGTCAGCAAGTGGTACCTCATCCTGGCCGCGCTTGAGAAGGGCCAGTGGTGGCTGGTGTTCCTGATCGTGGCGTCGTCGCTGCTGGCCGCAGCGTACGTGTGGCGCTTCGTCGAGGCGGCCTACTTCCGTGACCCGAGGCAGGACACGGCGGGCGGCGGCGCGTTGCCCCGGAGCATGGCCCTGCCCGCGGGACTGCTGGTCGCCGCGACCGTGTACTTCGGGCTCGATACCTCGTTCACCGTGGGCTCCGCGGCGCAGGCCGCTGCCGGGTTGCTGGGAGGGCCGCGCTGATGGTCGCGCCCGAACAGGCCATCGCGCTGGCCCTGGCGGTGCCGGCCGGCGGCGCCGCACTGATCGCACTGGCCGGGCGGGCGCCGAACCTGCGCGAGACCATCACGCTGGTCACCGCGGTCGCGCTGCTGGGCTGCGTGCTGACGCTGCTGCCGGTGGTGAGCGGTGGCGCACGACCGGCCCTCATGCTGCTCACTGTGCTGCCCGGGCTGCAGATCGCCTTCAAGGTCGAGCCGCTGGGCATGCTGTTCGCACTCATCGCCTCCGGGCTGTGGATCGTCAACTCGCTGTACTCGATCGGCTACATGCGCGGCAACAACGAGGCGAATCAGACCCGCTTCTACGTCTGCTTCGCGCTGGCGCTGGCCGCCACGATGGGCATCGCCTTCGCGGGCAACCTCTTCACGCTGTTCGTCTTCTACGAACTGCTGACGCTGATCACCTACCCGCTCGTCACCCACCATGGCACCGACACGGCCCGCAGCGGCGGGCGCGTGTACCTCGGTATCCTGATGGGCACGTCCATCGTCTTCCTGCTGCCGGCGCTGGTGTTCGTCTGGCACGTCGCCGGGACGACCGATTTCGCCGCCGGGGGCATCCTGGCCGGCAAGATCGGCCCGGCGGCGCTGGCCGGCCTGCTCGCGCTGTGCATGTTCGGCATCGGCAAGGCGGCATTGATGCCCTTTCACCGCTGGCTACCGGCGGCCATGGTGGCGCCCACGCCGGTGTCGGCGCTGCTGCACGCCGTGGCTGTGGTCAAGGCCGGTGTGTTCAGCGTCGTGAAGGTCATCGTCTACGTGTTCGGTGTCGACACCCTGGCCCAGGCCGGGACCGACGGCATCGGCGCTGGCGCCGGCTGGCTCGTCTGGGTGGCCGGCTTCACGATCGTGGCCGCATCGGTGGTCGCGCTCAGCGCCGACAACCTCAAGCGCCGGCTGGCCTAATCCACCGTCAGCCAGCTCTCCTACGTGGTGATGGCCGCGGCCGTGCTGGCGCCGCTGTCGCTGGTCGGCGCGGTGCTGCACATCGCCGCGCACGCGGTGGGCAAGATCACGCTGTTCTTCGCGGCCGGCGCCATCTACACCGCCGCGCACAAGACCGAGGTCAGCCAGCTCGACGGCATCGGCCGGCGCATGCCGTGGACGATGGGCGCCTTCGCGATTGCCGCGCTGTCGATGATCGGCCTGCCGCCCGCGGTGGGCTTCGTCTCCAAGTGGTACATGCTGTCCGGGGCCATGGCGGCGCAGCACTGGCCGGCGGTGGCCGTGATCGTCGCCAGCACGCTGCTGAACGCCGGCTACTTCCTGCCCATCGTGTACCGCGCCTTCTTCGTCGCGCCGCCCGAGGACGGCATTGGACACGACCACCCGCACGGCGAGGCGCCGCTGCCGATGGTGCTGGCGCTGTGCGCCACGGCCGCGGCCACGGTGCTGCTGTTCTTCCTGCCTGACGTGCCGCTCGCGCTGGCCCGCCAGACGATAGTGTCCTGATGGAAGGGACAAGGACGACAACCATGGACGACAAACCCCACTGGCTCGACGAGCCGCGCAACGTCAAGCGCCTGTGGCGCGGCTTCCTCGTCGTGCTGGCGCTGACCGTGCTGGCCGAACTGCTGGTGCACCTGCACCCGCAGTTCGCGATCGAGTCGGTGTTCGGCTTCAGCGCCTGGTTCGGCTTCATGGCCTGCGCCGCGATGATCGTCGTCGCCAAGGCCCTGGCCCTGGTGCTCAAGCGCCCCGACACCTACTACGGCAAGCGCGATGACTGAGCCGACGATTCAGGCCGTGATCCACCCCGCGCTGGTGCTGATCGTCGGTGCCCTGCTGCTGCCGTTCCTGCGCGGCAGCCTGAGGTCTATTGCGATCGTGGGGCTGCCGCTCGTCGCACTGGCGCTGGTCTGGCAGGTGCCGGACGGGCCGGCGTGGCAAGCTAGGTTCCTCGACTACACGATCACGCCGCTGCAGGGCGACAAGCTCTCGCGCCTGTTCGCGACGATCTTCGCGCTCATGGCCGCGGGCGGTGGCCTGTTCGCGCTCGGCCAGAAGAGCCGCGTCGAGATGCCGGCGGCCTTCGTCTACGCGGGCTCGGCCATCGGCGTGGCGCTGGCCGGCGACCTGATCACCGTGTTCGCGTTCTGGGAGCTGATGGCGGTGGGCTCGACGCTGGTGCTGTGGAGCCATGGCAAGGACACGTCCTACCGCGCGGCGCGCCGCTACCTGATGATCCACCTGCTGGGCGGCGTGGTGCTCTTTGCCGGCGTCACCGGCCACATCGTGCAGACCGGCAGCGTCGCGTTCACGCGCATGGCGCCCGATTCGATCGCGCACTGGCTCATCCTCATCGGCTTCCTGGTCAACGCCGGCGCACCGCCGCTGTCGGCCTGGCTGCCCGATGCCTACCCCGAGGCATCGTGGAGCGGCACGGTGTTTCTCTCCGCCTTCACCACCAAGACCGCGGTGTACGTGTTGATCCGCGGTTTTCCGGGTACCGAGCTGCTGATCTGGGTGGGCTTGTTCATGGTGTTCTACGGCATCGTCTACGCGCTGTTGGAAAACGACATGAGGCGCATCCTGGCGTACTCGATCGTCAACCAGGTCGGCTTCATGGTCGCCGGCATCGGCATCGGCACCGAGATGGCGCTCAACGGCGCCGCGGCGCATGCCTTCACCCACATCATCTACAAGGCGCTGCTGCTGATGTCGGCCGGCTCGGTACTGCTGATGACCGACCGGCGCAAGTGCTCGGAACTCGGCGGGCTGTTCCATACGATGCCGCTGACCACCGTGTGCGGCACGATCGGCGCGCTGGCGATCTCGTCGTTCCCGCTCACCTCGGGATTCGTCTCGAAGTCGATGGTGTCGCAGGCCGCGAGCGACGGTCATCTGCTGACGGTGTGGCTGCTGCTCACAGCGGCATCCGCGGGCGTGTTCCTGCACGCCGGCATCAAGTTCCCCTGGTTCGTGTTCTTCCAGAAGGACTCGGGACTGCGCCCGCCCGAACCGCCGGCGAGCATGCGCTGGGCGATGGTCGCGTTTGCGTTCCTGTGCATTGCGCTCGGCGTCTGGACCGAGCCGTTGTATGCGCTGCTGCCCTACGCGGTGACGTACGAGCCGTACACCTGGGCCCATGTGCTGACTCAGGTGCAGTTGCTGCTGTTCTCCGGCCTGGCGTTCTTCGTGATGCTGCCCTACCTCAAGCGCACGCTGACGATCACACTGGACACGGACTGGGTGTGGCGCAGGCTGCTGCCGGCAGCCTGGCACCATATGGCCACCGGGTTCGATTTCGCGAAGCGTCGTCTCCGCAACCAAGGTGCCAGGGCCGGTACTGGCCTGTTGGCCACTGTAGACCGCTACGCGGGCGCTGACGCTCGCCTTGCGCGCACATGGTCGACTCGCGCAATGGCGCTGGCGGTGCTGGTCTTGCTGCTCGGATACCTGGCGCTCTACTACGCCTGAAGCGCCGTGGGACTGGCGCGCCAGTTCTGCCGGCGCGCGACCGGCCATCGCCAGCTCAAGTGCTCGGAACTCGGCGGGCTGTTCCACACGATGCCGCTGACGACGGTGTGCGGCACGATCGGCGCGCTGGCGATCTCGGCGTTCCCGCTCACCTCGGGCTTCGTCTCGAAGTCGATGGTGTCGCAGGCCGCGTCCGACGGTCATCTGCCGACGGTGTGGCTGCTGCTGACGGTGGCGCAAGCTGCTGCCGGCGGCATGGCGGCGCTCTGCGCGACGTTGCAGCAGCGCCTGGGCGTGACGGTGATCGACGGCGTGTCGGCCGCCGTCAAATTCGCCGAGGCGCTGGTTTCACTCGGCCTGAAAACGGAGAAGCGCGGCGACTATGCGCCGCCTTTGCCGAAGCGCTGGGTGGGGTGGGCGGCGCAGCTGGCTTGATGCCGGCCTGCGTGCGGGCAAATCGGGGCGGTAGTCCCGCCAGCGGCCCGTTGCGGCGAGTCGTTGTAGGGTTGGCCTGCCAACGTCGTGGCGGCAGGGCGACGGCGGAGGCACCATTCGCGGTGTCCTCGACGTGCGCATGAGAACACGGTGTTGATGGCGCTACGCCTGTCGGCGCAATCCGGTGCCCCGCGAGCGTGGGCCGGAGAACGTACCCCAGGCCGACTGCCACGCTGCTCGACGCCTGCACGCAGCTCGCGCCGAAGGTCAGCAACCGGCAAAAAGCGCGCCCCCGGCCCTGAACCGCGGAACGCCAATACGAAGGAGGCCAGTTCCAATCGGCCGTCAATGGCCCTGCAAAACTCGCCCGAACAGACTGAACAGCCGCTCCCAATGGCGCTCCGCCCCAGCCTGGTGGTAGATGCCCGCGCGCAGCGGAAACACGAAGCCGTGTTCGGTGCCCGGGTACCACTCGATGCGATGCCGCGTTCCAGCAGCTTCCAGCGCCGCTTGCAGCTTCTGAATGTCGGCGGGCGGCGCCCACTTGTCGGTTTCGGCGCAGGCGAAATAGCTTTCGCAGCGAATCTTTGCTGGCATGCGGTGCGGCGAGTCGGGCTTGTCAGTCGCCATGTTCGCGCCGTGGATCGAGGCAATGCAGCTCAGTCGATCGGGGAAAGCAGCCGCCGCCCACATCACAAACGGCCCGCTCATACAGTAGCCCACCGCGCCGATGCGCCGCGCGTCGGCCTGCGGCTGCGCGTCGATGAAGCTCAGCAGCGCCTGGGTGTCGCACCGCGTCGTCGCGGCGTCGAGCGAGTTCATCAGCGTGAACATGTACGCCATCGCCTCTTCGGTGCGCTCTTTCAAAAAGTAGTCGCGCGAACGTCGGTAATACAGGTTGGGCAGCACCACGAAATAGCCCACCGCGGCCAGGCGGCGCGCCATGTCGTGCAGCTCTTCGCGCTTGCCCGGTGCGTCCATGTAGAACAGCACCACGGGAAACGGCCCGCCTTCTTCCGGGTGGACGACGAAGCTGTTCATCGCACCCTCGGTGGTGGCAATGTCGATGTGATGTTCGATCATGAAGCGCTCCTTGCGATGCGGTTTTGCAGTGGTTTCATAGCGGCATGCGCGCCGCCGAGGCGGCGTCCAGCGCACCCTCGCCGCGCGCCAGCCCTGCGTCAAACATTGCCGCGACGCCGGGCATGACGAACAGATCCACGCCGTGGCGCTGCGCTTCCTCGACCATCAACCGCACATCCTTGCGCGCCATCGCCACTTCGAACGACGGCGCGGTGAACTCACCCGAGCTGATGCGCGCCGCGCGCGCCGGCAGGCTCTGGCCGGGGTTGAAGTGCTCGAACAGCGAGAACGCGTCGCGCGTGGAGATGCCCACCGAATGCGCGAGCCGGTTCACATCGCCCAGCACACCCATGATGCCCAGCAGCGCCAAGTTGCCGAACAGCTTGAACGCCGCCGCACGCTCGGGCGCGTCGCCCAGATAGACGACCTTGCCCGTCATTTCCTGCAAGGCCGCAAGCAAGGCGTCGTGCCGCGCCTTGGCGCCGGACACCAGCATCAGCCCCGTGCCTTCAAGCGCATTGGCTGGCCCCATGAACACCGGCGCATGCACCCAGGTGCGGCCACGCGCGTTCCAGCGCGCGATGCGCTGCGCCGTGGGCGTGACGGCGGTGGTGGTGTGGTCCACGATCCAGGTGGATGCGGGAATGTGCGCGGCGATCGGCTCAAGTACCGCATCGACCGATGCGTCGTCAGCGAGCGACAGGTGGATGCGCTCCACACCGCCGAGCGCCTGCGCCGCATCGGCAAACGCGCGCGCGCCATGCGCCTCCAGCGCCCGCGCCTTGGCGGGGCTGCGGTTCCACACATTCACCTCGTGGCCGTTGGCGCGCATGCGGCGCACGAAGCCCGAGCCCATCAGGCCGGTTCCGAAAAATGCGAGTTTCATGGGGTGCTCCGTGGGTGGTGCGACACGATACAGGAGATGCGTGACTGCGTGGCTTGACGCTGAGCCTGCTTGGTCAAGGTGTGCTGCACTGCCCCCCAAGCACAGGCGTCGCTCAAAGGTGCCGATCGGATGAAGGCCGCACTACACCTGTGCCCGTGAGGCTCTGTAAACTGGCGGCACTATGGCATTCAACGCTGAAGTTTTTCGATGGGCAAGAGAGAGCGCCGGGCTTGAGCTGGCGGGCGCTGCCAGAGCAATCGGGATCGTTCCGACGTCGCTGATTGCAATCGAGCGGGGCACGAAGGAACCTTCGCGAACGACGCTGTCGAAGATGGCAAAGGTTTAC
>JANOLJ010000104.1:0-11089 GCA_031419715.1 Burkholderiales bacterium
TTGCGCAGCGCCAGGCCCCAGGCGCGGTTGATGCGGCTGCCCAGCGGCGCGTGGATCACGAATTGCATGCCGCCCGATTCGTCGAAAAAGCGCTCGAAGACGATCGTCTTCAGCGTCGGCAACGTGCCCAGCGCCGCCTTCGCGGCGGCAAGGTAGTCGGCGATCTGCTGCGCTGCCGCGCGCGGCAGCGCGAGTGTGCCAGCGCCATCCATCAGCCAGCGCAGCGCTGCGTCGCGCCCGCCCGCGTCGATCTGAGCCGAGAGGTCTTCGCGCAAACGCGACACTGAAGCGGACAGCTCGGCGGTGCGCCCCGGTGCTTCGCCCAACCAGAACGGCATGCTCGGCGGTTGGCCCTTCGCGTCTTCCACACGCACCGTGCCGCGCTCGACGCGCAGGATGCGGTACGAGGTGTTGCCGAGCTGGAATACGTCTCCCGCGAGGCTTTCGATTGCGAAGTCTTCGTTCAGTGTGCCCACCACTTGCGCCTGCGGTTCGAGCAGCACGGTGTAGTCGGCGTTGTCGGGGATGGTGCCGCCGGACGTCACCGCCGTCAGCGCCGCGCCGCGCTGGCCGCGCAATAGGCCGTTCACCGCGTCACGGTGCAGGTAGGCGGCACGCCGGCCGCGGCGCGTGTCGAAACCGTCGCTCAGCATGCGCACGACTTCAAGGTATTCGTCGTGCGTGAGCTTGGCGAACGGCGACGCGCGCCGGTACAGCGCGAGCAACTCGTCTTCGCGCCACTCCCGCATGCCGACCTCGGCGACGATCTGCTGCGCGAGCACGTCGAGCGGTTTGTCGGGCAGCAAGATGCGGTCGAGTTCGCCGCGCGCCACGGCGTCGAGCAGCGCGGCGCACTCGCACAACTCGTCGCGCGTCAGCGGGAACAGGCGCCCCTTGGGCGTGCCGCCGACCGCGTGGCCGGAGCGGCCGACGCGCTGCAAGAACGCGGCGATCGACTTGGTGGAGCCGATTTGGCACACCAGGTCCACATCGCCGATGTCGATGCCCAGTTCCAGCGACGCGGTGGCGACGAGCGCGCGCAACTCGCCGCGCTTCAGGCGCTGCTCGGCGTCCAGCCGGTGTTCGCGCGACAGGCTACCGTGGTGCGCTACCACGTTCTCGGTGCCCAGCCGCTCCGACAGGTAGCGCGCCGCGCGCTCGGCCAGGCGCCGCGTATTCACAAAAATCAACGTCGTCCGGTGTTCGTTCACCAGCGCCGCGAGCCGGTCGTAGACGAGCTGCCAGACCTCGCCCGACATCACGGCTTCCAGCGGTGCTGGCGGCAGCTCGATCGCGAGGTCGCGCTGCCGCACATGGCCGGTGTCGACGACCGTGCAATCGGGCGCGCCCGCCGCGTTGCTGCGCTCGCCGACGAGGAAACGCGCGATGCGCGCGATCGGCTTTTGCGTCGCCGACAAGCCGATGCGCACCAGCTCGCGCCCGGCGAGCTGCTCCAGCCGCTCCAGCGAGAGCGCGAGGTGCGCGCCGCGCTTGTTCGGCGCGAGCGCATGAATCTCGTCAACGATCACGCTGCGCGTGCTGGCCAACATCTTGCGCCCGCCCTTGCTGGTGAGCAGGATGTACAGCGTCTCCGGCGTCGTGACGACGATGTGTGGCGCGCGTTTGCGCATCTGCGCGCGCTCGGCCTGAGGCGTGTCGCCGGTGCGCACGGCGCAGGTGATGCCGGCATCGGGCAGCCCCATGCGCTCCAGCTCGGCGGCAATGCCCGCGAGCGGTGCTTCGAGGTTGCGCTGAATGTCGTTCGATAGCGCCTTCAGCGGTGAGATGTAGACGATGCGCGTCTCGTCGGGCAATGCACCGCCGGCTGCAACCGCTTCACGCACCAGCGTATTGATCGCCGCGAGAAACGCCGCGAGGGTTTTGCCCGCGCCGGTGGGCGCGGCAATCAGCGTGTGGCCGCCGGCCTGTATCGCCGGCCAGGCTTGCACCTGTGCCGGCGTGGGCTCGATGAAGGCGGATTCGAACCAGGCGCGAACGGCGGGATGGAAGTGATTGAGAGCGGGGGTGACCATGGCGCGCCCGCTTACACCGCCCGGGCCGACACTGCGGCTTTGTAGAGCGGCCTGGGCGGGTCGGCGCAAAGCCGGTCCGGCACAAGCGGCGCTTCGGTCACGTCGCTCACGTCGCTCACGTCGTTCACGCGCATTTCCTTGAGGGCCACTCCAGAGAGCTTCCATTCTCAACCATGGCGCGGCTGCGCGCCCGTTTATGCTCGCGCCCACTGCCAAGCGAGGAGCCCACCATGAACGCCGAAGCCGGAACGCGCCTGTTCATCGACCGCGGTGACCTGCGCCGCGTGCAGTTCGGGCCCGACCCCGACGCCTCGCGCCCCTTGGCCGAAAGCCAGGTTCGGCTGGCGCTGCAACACTTCGCCCTGACCTCCAACAACATCACCTACGCTGCTTTTGGCCAGGCGATGAAGTATTGGCAGTTCTTCCCCGCGCCCGACCCCGCCTGGGGCCGCGCGGCGCTGGAGCAACGCATCGCCAGCGCATGGAGCGCATTTTTCGAGCGCGTGCAGCGCGGCGACGACCCATGGGTGAGAGTGGTGCACGGCATCGGCACTGCCGCCACCGAGTCGGCGTATCGGGCCTTGCTCGAAGGGCGCGCCGATGCACGCGAAGGGCTGATGCTGAGCCTTCGCGCTTGAAACCGAGGGGTGCTTCGATGAAATCGTATTGGATGCAACTTGCCGAGGGTCAATTGAGGCTCGAACTGCGTGACACCGCGCTGCCCGAGCCCGGGCCGCGGCAAGTGCTGGTGCAGGTACACGCCGCCGGGTTGAACCGCGGCGAATTCATTGCCGGGCACGGCTTGCATGGAAAGGGCGGCGCCGCCAAGCCGGGGGGCATGGCATGGCCTTCGAGGCGCGCCTGGCGACGGTGGGTTATGTTGACTGCGTACTGCGCGGCCAGATCGACATCGAAGCCTTGCACGCCAAGCGCCTGACGCTGTTCGGCGTGTCCAACAAACTGCGCACGCCGCAGCAACGCGCCGAGGCGGTGCCGGGGTTCGTCGCCGATCTGTTGCCGCTGATCGGATCCGGCCGCATCAAACCGGTGATCGACCGGGTGTTCCCGTTCGCCGAGTTGGCGCAGGCCAAGGCGTACATGGAAAGCGATGCGCATCTCGGGAAAAGCGTCCTCGCGGGCAGCGCGCGATAGCCGCGCGAGACGCGTTCGCCACCCCGAACCACGCCCCCATCGCCATGAGAATCGAACCCTGCCATCGCTTTGATCGGCGCCGCGACTGGCTACCCTGCTGCCTTTGCCCAAGCGAGTGCCTACCCTAACAAGCCTATCAAGCTGCTCGTCGGCTTCGCCCCCGGCGGCGCGGCCGGCTTTGTGGCACGAACGCTCGGCGAATCGCTCGGGCGCTCGTTGGGGGTGACGTCTCGGTGTCGGCGTCGCCCGAACACTTCGCGGCCTTCCTCGCCGAGGATGCGAAGTTCTGGGTCAAGCTGGTGAAAGATGCGGGCGTGAAGGCCGACTGACGCGGCCACGCATTGGGCGCGCCGGCGCGAACCTCGCGCCAGTTCGACGGCCAGATCGCGGCGATTTCCTTGAGGCATCGTTCGGGCCCGGCCACACGCAACGTATCCGACTTCGAGGGCTGCGGCCTGTTTTGACAAATCCCTGGCGCATCAGACCAGCCTCGGATTACCCAGCCGGTCCGGCAACATCCGGCGCTTTTGGGGCAGGGCACGGGCGTGGGGGTGAAGCGCCGAGGTGTCGGTGAGCGGGCGTGGGCCATGATGTCGCCCGAGTGTGTTCGGCGGCGCACAGACCGCGTCGTCGTCGCGACCTAGATTCGAGGCTCACTCCGACCGCGGCGTGCCTGACGGTGCCGCGCCTGCTGCCACCTTCCGAGGCCTCGCCGCAATGAACCGCCCATCGTTCAAGTTCGTCCTGCCCTGGGCCGTCGGCCTCTGCGCCGCGCTCGTCGGTTGCGGGGGCGGCGCGGATGCACCGGCATCTGCTGTGGCCGATGCCAGCAAGGCACCGACCTTCGCTGTGGCCGATGCCCGCAAGGCACCGGCCTCCGCGCGAGCGGCTTCCGCCGCGCATTCGATTCACCCGGCGATCCGATTCGGTCGCGGGTCGAAGGAGACCTTGCTCATCGGCACGTCGAACCAGACGATCGTGCAGGTGGAACCAAGGTCCGGCAAGGTCATGGCGACCTTGAACGTGCCGACGCGGCCGACGCACATCGCGGCCGACGAGACCAACATCTACTTCGGCGGCTGGCTGGGACGATATGACCTGGCCACTCGAGAGATCGCCTACTTCGCCCTCAGCGACGGCTACACGGAGGCCGTGGCCATGGCGATCTCGCCCGGCGGCACCCTCTTTGCGTCGAACTTGTACTTCTTCCGGCCAGACACGAGTTGCGGTACCTGCTCGACCGTCGTGGCCTACCCGGACCCGAGCGGCATGAACCCGGAAAGCACGATTCACTTCTTCTACGGCTACGTACGGCCGCTGGCCGGTGGTGAAGGGGTGCTGAGCGGCCAGCAGATCGGCTTCACCGACGAGGCGAAGCTGCTGGTGACATCGGCGGCCGGCGACGGCATCTTCGTGTCCGATGCGCCGGTGGCGGAGGTCTGCTGCGGGCATACCGAACTCGCCTTCAAGGTACTCGTCGCCGACGACACCCACACCACCCTTCGCTTCGCACTTCGCGGCCACAAGCGCCTGCTGGTGCTCCACAGCTCCGGCAGCCTCGACGAGCACGACCTGGCCACGGGGCGCCTCGTAAGACCCGTGCTGCAGGCGGGCACGGTCGATCCGCTCGACCTGATCGTCGCGCGCGACGGCACGCTGTACGTGCTTGAGAAGTCGGGCCAGATCCGCGTGTTCTCCAAGCGGGGCCGCGAGCGGGGGCGGGTCACGCTGCCTGCCGGCGCAGGCCAGGCGGTGTCCTTGGCGCTGTGCTGCGGCGCACCGCCTCACGGCAAGCACCACCGCTGAAGCCGTCGCAGCTGGCGCGTGCGTGCCATCGGCGGGTTGAGGGCGAAGGAGCGGGCAATGCCCGACACCAGCGCGGCAAGTCGACGAAATCAAGGATCCTCGCAGGCGACTCGGCTCAAGCCGCGAGATGACTCAACACCAACTGCTTGAACGCCGTCGCTTCCACCGCACCCGCAGGCAGGCAATCGGCGCGTGAGCTGATCACAAGCGGGCCGCGCTGTGGGTCGTCGGTCAGGCGCCCATGCGAGCCCTTCACGAGCTTCGTGTCCTTCAGCGAGATCACATCGAGCAACGCCCGCATGCCGAGCTTGCGTTTGCCCAGGCGCCACGCGGTGGCGAGCATCGGAATGCGCAGCTCCGGACCGCGGAGCATTCCGCACCCCCCGAGTGCTAGCATTGACATCATTGAGCACAATGCATCCGACGCAGGAGCTTCCACATGGCCACACTCACCATTCGCGATCTGGACGAGTCGCTCAAGCGCGATCTTCGTATGCGCGCCGCGAGCCGGAACCGCTCCATGGAGGAGGAGGCGCGGCAGATACTGCGGGCTGCACTTCTTGAATCACCTGTTCCCGCCAAGGATCTGGCCTCCAGTATCCGCGCCCGGTTTGCCGGTCTGGGGGATGTGGAACTGAGCGTGCCCGAGCGTGAGCCGGTGCGTACTCCGCCTGGTTTCGATGAAGTGCCAAAGCCCGTTCGCGCCGCGCCTGCCAAGCGCAAGGTGCAACCAAAGCGCCGCGCATGAGTGTCCTGCTCGACACAAATGTGCTCTCCGAGATCCTCCGCGCGCGGCCTGAACCGAAGGTGCTTGCTTGGTTTGCGTCGCAGCCTGCGAACGACCTGTTCGTGAGCGCGGTCACGCAAGCCGAGATGGTGCTCGGGGCCCGCCTGCTACCAGCGGGCAAGCGACGTCAACGGCTGGAGCAGGCGCTCGAGGAGATGTTCCTCGAAGACTTTGCCGGCCGCGTCCTGCCGTTCGACTCTGGCTGCGCGGCTGACTACGCCACGGTCGTGGCGACCCGGCGCCGTGCAGGCACACCCATTTCCCAGTTCGACGGCCAGATCGCGGCGATCGCCCTGAGGCATCGTTTGGGCCTGGCCACACGCAACGTATTCGACTTCGAGGGCTGCGGCCTGGCTTTGACAAATCCCTGGGGCATCGCCTAGGAGTCATCCGCAGTCAAGGAGTCACTCGCGGAAAGCAGACATTCACGGAACGCTTGGACTTGCGCGTCAAGTCTGCAAATTGATGCCGCGGCCGCCGCGCCTCATCTGCCTGATTCCTCGATGATGTTTCGCAAGTGCGCGCGAAGTGCTTTTCGACCTGAACTCTTCGTCGCGCGCAGGGCCGCAAGCGCCAATTCAAGAAACGCGCTTTCGGCCGCGGTGAGGGGCACCTCGGCATGGACCGCGTCGAGCCATCCGGCGCCCTGGCCGCAATGCGCTTCAATCTGGCGCGCGAGCTTGTCACCGATCGGCCGCGCGGCCTTGACTTGGCTCCACATGCTGGGCGAGATCTGCAGCGTGGCGGCAAAGGACTGCTCAAGCCCCTTGGGTGCGGTGCCCGTTGCAAGCGCCTTCTCCGCGTAGGCCTGGAACAGGGCGAGCGCGTTCTGTCTTCGGGTGATGGTGATGTTTGGCACTGGTCGTGTGCTGTCTGCAACGGAATCAAACAACATTGTCTCAGGGGGTTGACGCGGACGTAAAGACTCTTTACATTCCGCCCCAGTCGATTTCCCAACCCGCTCTACCGAGTACGAGTTTTTCAAGAGGCTGCATCGTGAATTCCAGGCACATCGTCCGAGCAAGCCGACCCATGCAGGGTCGGGTCGCGTTCGCATGTGCCATCGCGATGGGGTCGCTGGGCGCATCCGCTGCGGCCTCGTATTCGGTCTTGCATTGCGCCTTTCCGGCGAGCTTTCAGCAGCTTGATCGGAACGAGGACCAATTGCACCCGGGAGAGGGAAGCGCCTAGACGCGCACCCTTCAAGCTCTGTTCGCAGAGGCCCGGATTCCGCAAGGATCCGGGCCTTTTCCATTTCTGAATTCAACCGGCCGGCGCGTTGGCGCAGGCCCGCGATCGATGGATCGCAGCGCCGTTCGCGGCGCAAGCTCTTCAACAAGTTGCCGCAAGACGACCTCGGTACTGGCCGATGGTTCGTCTTGCATTGTTGCGGATGTAGCTCAGGAAGAGTGCGGCCATGCCATGGCCGAAGCCACGAGTTCGAAGCTCGTCATCCGCCACTTCGGGTGTGTCCTTTCACTCCGTTGCCGCGCGACATGGTGTTGGCGGTGCGGGATGTGCGTGACCCAATGCCTGAGCCACGTGCAGCGAGACACCACATCCGACGGGATGCTCGCGTTTGGGCACAGCCGAAGTGGAATCACAGAATCTCTTGAATTGTCGCGTTCGTCTAGCCAGCCCAGGACGCCACCCTTTCAAGGTGAGTACGTGGGTTCAGATCCCGCACGCGACGCCAGATCAAGAAACCCTCATTGAGCTCACGCTTCGGGGGTGGAAATCGGCCGCAACGATTGGGCGGCGCCGGAACCCGTGACCGGATGGATTGCGTTGCCTCGTTAGCTCAGTTGGATTCAGAGCGCCGGTCTACGAAGCCGGAGGTCGCACGTTCGAATCGTGCACGAGGTGCCAGGTTTCCCTTCATCTCGGTGTGGCGCAGTTGGCAGCGCACGTGCTTTGAGAGCATGGGGGTCATCGGCGGGCGGAGGAGCCGATGACGGTTCGAGACCTGCCACCGAGACCAGACAAGCGTGCGCTTGGGTGTGGCCGTAGCTCAACGGAAGAGCCGTGGGCCGTGAACCCGCTCGTGCCGGTTCGACTCCGGCCGGTCACCCCCAAGCGCATGAGTCTCTGACGCGGCGTAGTCGAGTGGCCTCAGACACCAGCCTTTGAAGCTGGGGACGTTGGTTCGAATCCAACCGCCGCTGCCACCCCACCCTCGGACGAAGGGCCATGTTCGCGAAGCGGGAGTCCGCTCGCTTCGCGCAGTGAAGTGATGCCAAAACCAAAGGAGGCCACACCATGCACCACCCACCCCACAGCCATGTGCTGCAACTCGACATCCAGGGCACGCCGCAGGCGTGGATCTCGCTCGAGCACGCGGCCCTGCATGTGGCCGCGGGCTCGGTGGCGTGGGTCGACGGCGACGGCCCGCTGGCCACGCTGCGCGGTGGCTTCAATGTCGCGCGCCGCCGGCAGTCGATCATCGACGTGCACCCGATCATGGCGCTCGTCGGCGCTTCGCGCGTGAACCTGTTCGACGTGGTTCCGGCGTTCAGCAAGCTCAAGCTGTTTCGCCGCGACCGCATGGTTTGCGCGTACTGCGGCCAGCGTTTCCAAGAGCGTGACCTGCAGTGCGAACACATCGTTCCGCAATCGCGCGGCGGGCGCTGGGCCTGGATGAACCTGGTCACGGCCTGCGGCATGTGCAACGGCCGCAAGGCCGACCGCACGCCGGAGGAAGCGCGCATGCCGTTGTTGTATCTGCCGTATGTGCCAAGCCGCTTCGAGGATTTTCTGCTCGACGGCCGGCACATCCGCGCCGACGTGCAAGAGTGGCTGGCTTCGCGCCTGCCCAAGGGATCGCGCCTGAGCTGAAACCATTCGGCTCGGGCGCTCAAGAGTCTGCTGACAAAGGCGAACGCTCACAGGTCAGGGGTTTGGATTGCCCTCCGCCCCGCCGGTGAGCGGCATTCGGATTCGTTCGTCGATGCCGCACATGCCGCGCCGCTGGAATCAGCCATGCGGGTCATCAATGGATTGCACCGCAAGGTGCCGGGTTCGACTCCCGGATGGCCCACCACTGTGGATAGCTCAGTCGGGTAGAGCAACAACCTGATAAGTCGTCTGTCGCGGGTTCGACTCCCGCTCCAACACACTGGACTACGAATCCAGCTATTGAACGGTCGAAAGACCACCGCCGAATGCGTGCGGTGGGCCGATCGCGCGAAGAACATGGCTCGCCATGGTTGGATGCGTGTGAAGCCCGCTGCACGTCAGCGCTGGCGGCCCGGCACCCGGCCCGCCCGGCCCGCGCCCACGGCCAGCCGAGGTTGCCTCCCCCAAGAGGCGGCCGACGAGCACCGTGACGCCCGGTCCAGGGCACTCGTGTGCCCACCGCCACCGCTGTAACGGCACCCAATTTTCAATCGACGCATGACAACAAGGAGAACCCTCATGCAATTCAGCAGAGTCACTGTGAAGAAGAACGAGCGCGGCGTGTTGCTGCGCAATGGCGACTTCGAGCGCGTGCTGCAGGTGCAGGTGCCCGAACACGGCGCCGGTGTGCTGTGGGTCGACGGCAAGGTGGAACGCCTGCTCGGCGAACGTGATCCGCCGGCGCGAGGAAACTGCCGCCACGCGCTCGCTGCTCAACACGGCCAAGGTGATGGAGGGCAACCCCATCGCCTTGCGCATGAAGGAGCTGGAGACGCTGGAACGCGTGGCCGAGCGCATCGACAAGATCTCCGTGTTCGGGGGTCTGGACCAGGTGCTCAACGGGCTGGTGAAGCTGCGTTGAACTGAAAGAAGTCGGACCCTCGGGTGCGTGTTGGGGGAGCGCGCCGGTGCAATACCTTGGGCGCGCTCCCCGAGGACGTGGAGAATCGAATCATGGAAACCAATTACATCGTTGAGGACGTGCCCGGCGGCGTGCCGGTGAAGATGTGGACGCGCGGCGTGCCCATCGAAGACGAGGCGAAACGCCAACTGAGCAACGCGGCGCGCCTGCCCATCGTGTTCAAGCACATCGCGGCGATGCCCGACGTGCACTTCGGCATCGGTGCGACCGTCGGCTCGGTGATTCCGACGCTGCGCGCCATCATTCCGGCGGCGGTGGGCGTGGACATCGGCTGCGGCATGATGGCCGCGAAGACGACGCTGCGCGCGCACGACCTGCCGGATAACCTGGCGCCGCTGCGCTCGGCGATCGAACGCGCGGTGCCTCATGGTCGACATGTCGGCCGTGTGCCGGGTTCGCGCGACCCGGGCGCATGGAGCAAGACGCCGGGCTCGGTGAACACGGCGTGGGCGCAGCTCGAACCCGAGTTCACCGAGCTGTGCCGCGACTTCCCCAAGCTGGCCAAGACGAACAACGTGCAGCACCTGGGAACGCTGGGCAGCGGCAACCACTTCATCGAAGTCTGTTTGGACGAAGAAGGGTTCGTGTGGTTCATGCTGCACTCGGGTTCGCGCGGCGTGGGCAACGCGATCGGCACGATGTTCATCGAACTCGCCAAGCAAGACGCGCTGCGTAACAACATGAACCTGCCCGACCGCGACCTCGCGTACTTCGAGGAAGGCGCACGCTACTTCGGCGACTACGTGCGCGCGGTCGGCTGGGCGCAGCGCTTCGCGGCGATCAACCGCGAAGTGATGATGAAGCGCGTGATCGACGCGGCGAAGGCGGTGATCCACAAGAACTTCCAAAGCCACATCGAAGCGGTGAACTGCCACCACAACTATGTGAGCCAGGAACATCACTTCGGCGAAGACGTCTACGTCACGCGCAAGGGCGCGGTGAGCGCGAAGGCCGGGCAACTGGGCATCATTCCCGGCAGCATGGGCGCGCGCAGCTACATCGTGCGCGGCAAGGGCAATCCGCAGTCGTTCGAGAGCTGCTCACACGGTGCCGGCCGCGCGATGAGCCGGGGCGTTGCGAAGCGCCGCTTTACGCTCGCCGACCACCGCGCCGCGACCGAGGGCGTGGAGTGCCGCAAGGACAAGGACGTGATCGACGAAACGCCGGCTGCGTACAAGGACATCGACGCAGTGATGGAGGCGCAGCGCGACCTAGTGGATGTGGTGCACACCTTGAAGCAGGTGGTTTGTGTGAAGGGGTGAGGTCCAGGCAATCTCTTACGGGGCGTTCGGCGGGAGTCGGGCGCCCTTTTTCTTTGCGGGATTGAACGGGTGCGGTGTAGCGGCTATCGACCCTTATGTGGAGATCTCCATAAGGGCCGTTATGCACAGGTCCCAGTTATGAACAGTTCGGCTGTGGCAAGGGCTGGAGGTCCTTGGTAGCTGGGAGTTCCTGAGCTTTGCGGTTCCGCGATGCTGGACATAATCCCGGCAA
>JANOLJ010000105.1:0-4091 GCA_031419715.1 Burkholderiales bacterium
TCGGCGAAAGAGCAGAAGCAGCTCACCGATGCGGAGAAGGAATACAAGTCCAAGCGCAAGCTCGTGCAGGAGAAGCTCATCAAGTTCGCGACGCGCATCCCGGCGTTCATGTACCTGACCGACTTCCGCGAGAACACGCTGCAGGACGTGATCACCAGGCTGGAACCGGACCTGTTCCTGGCCGTCACCGGCCTGACGGTGAAGGACTTCCACCTGCTTGTTCGGCTCAAGGTGTTCAACACCGAACAGATGAATCAGGCCGTTTTCGCGTTCCGGCGCTACGAGGATGCGTCGCTGCGGTACACGGGCATCGAGAGCCACCAGGGGCTGACGCACATCGGCCTGTACGACACCGTGGTGTCACGGGAGTGAGGGCAGCCCTGAGCGCGAAGCCACGGTAGGGTTCGGACGATCTCGGTTGATCGTTCCCTGGTAGCCCATGGCAGACCGCCATTGACCACGCAATCGAATGCGAATGCCATCAGGCCCGCGCCTGCCACTCGGCACGATCAAAGCCGACCGTGGTGCTGCCATCGGCCCATTCGACCAACGGCCGCCTGATGCAACTGGGCTGCGCCAGCATCAGCGCCCGCGCACTCGGCGCATCGACCACGGCCTCGCGCGCGGCGGCGTCGAGGTCGCGCCAGGTGCGGCCACCGCGATTGAGCAGCTTCTCCCAGCCCAATGCGGCGATCCACTGCTCCAGGCGGTGCGCAGGAACGCGGGCGCGCTTGTAGTCGTGAAACGCATAGGCCACACCGCGCTCGGCGAGCCAGCCGCGCGCGCTGCGCACCGTGTCGCAATTGGCGATGCCGTAGAGCCTCACCTCAGGCATGTTCGCGTGGCCTCGCGTGGCGGGGCGTTCACTCGCGTTCCTTGTCGCCAAACTCGCAGCGCGGATCGGGGCCGTACTGCGTACTGGCGACCTGCCCTTGCGGGCTCAACCCGACCAAGAACCACAGGCAATGCGGCGAATCGAAACGGTACGCCCAGATCGTCTTCCTGCCCGACCAGACGCCGTATTCATGCGCTGGGTGACCGAGCGCGAGCAACACTTGGTCTCGGCTCATGCCGTCTTTGATCGTCGCGAAATTCTCTTCGTACAACACCTGGGTCCACGCCTGCATCGCGCCCGACGCGTCGAAATCGACCATGAAGGTGTGCAGACCCATTGGACCGCGCATGAACTCGAGCCGCTTAGCGCCGCCAGCGAGGGCATATTCGCCGCTCGGCGTGCCGAGCTTGGCTCGGGCGTCAGTCATCGAAGTTCCCGCCGGCAATGAAGCCGGGCTGTAGCCCGCGCAGCCGAGCAGCAGGGCGCAGGCCCCTAGCAAGCACCACCCTGTGAATCGTTGCAGCATCATGACCATGTCTCCTGATCTATCCGATTGCGGCCTATTCTGATCCTCGGCGGGGCCGCCGCGTCGGCCAGAGGGCCATGCCTAGAATCCCCAACTGTTTACGCCCCGCCCGCATGCAAACATCCCCGCCCTTCGTCGAACCTTTGGCGCACGGCGTTTATGTCATCGACACCGGCTTCGTGCGGCCGCGCTTCGACGCGAGCCATCTCATCGTGGAGCGGGGCCGCGCGGCGTTCGTCGACACCGGCACGAACCACGCCGTGCGGCGCTTGCTGGAGGCACTGGAGTCGCTGGGCCTGGCGCGCGAAGCGGTCGACTATGTGATCGCCACGCATGTGCACCTCGACCACGCTGGCGGCGCAGGAGCCTTGCTGCAGCACCTGCCGAGCGCGCGGCTCGTTGTGCATCCGCTCGGCGCACGCCATCTCGTCGACCCCAGCCGCCTGATGGCCAGTGCCCGCACCGTCTATGGCGACGCCGAAGTGGCGCGCTCGTATGGCGAACTGATCCCCGTTCCCGCCGAGCGCGTGCTCGAAACCCACGACGCCATGGCGCTGCATCTCGCCGGCCGCGCGCTGCAATTCATTCACACCCCGGGCCACGCACGCCACCATCACTGCATCTGGGACGAGCGCAGCCGTGGCCTGTTCACCGGCGACACGCTGGGCGTGGCCTACCCGGAGTTCAGCAGCACTCTGGGCGTGTGGCTGATCCCGGCAACTCCGCCGACGCAGTTCGACCCCGACGCATTGCGCGCCTCGGTGCGGCGCGTGCTTTCGTTCGACCCGCAGCGCGTGTATCTCACGCACTACGGCGAGGTCACGTCGGTGCGTGAACTGGGGGAAACGTTTCTTGCACGCCTGGACGCGATGGTGGAACTTGCTCAGTCGTTGCGCACACATGCGCAGCGACTGCAAGCGCTCCAGCTCGGTCTGGCCGATCTGTATCGAGCCTGGCTGCGCGAACACTCGTGCCCGCTCGACGAGGCGCGCGCATTGCACCTGCTAGGCATTGACATCGACATCAATGCGCAGGGCCTGCACCACTGGCTCGGGTGAGATCAGTCACACTGCACCATAGGAGGCCCCATGGTCAAGCCCAGCGCACCGCAATTCCACCTTGAAGACAAAGTCATCGTCATCACCGGCGCCGCACAAGGCATAGGCGCGGCGTGCGCTGAGCGCTTTGCGCAGGACGGCGCCACCGTGGCGCTGTGGGATGTGAATGACGCCGGAGCCAACGCGCTCGCGCAAACGCTCACGCAGCGCGGCAGCCAAGCCGCCGCGTTCCAATGCGACGTGTCAAGCAAGGCTGATGTCGACGCCGCGCTTGCCGCCACGCTCGCCGCCTTCGGCCGGGTTGACGCGCTGATCAACAACGCCGGCATCTTCAAGGCGGCGAATTTTCTGGACATCACCGAGGCCGATTGGGACGCCGTGCTCAATGTGAACTTGAAAGGCGCCTTCCTCGTCGCGCAGGCCGTGGCGCGCGCGATGGTGCGCGCCGGCAAAGGCGGCGCCATCGTCCACATGAGTTCAGTGAACAGCGTCATGGCGATACCGACGATCGCCAGCTACAACGTCAGCAAGGGCGGCATCAACCAGCTCACGCGCGTGATGGCGATTTCGCTCGCCGAACACGGCATTCGCGTCAACGCGGTCGGGCCGGGGACGATCGCCACCGAGCTTGCGCGCCAGGCGGTGCTCGGCAGCGAAGGCGCACGCGCGCGCATCATGAGCCGCACGCCGCTGCAGCGCCTTGGCGAGCCGGGCGAAATCGCCGACGTCTGCGCTTTTCTCATCAGCAGCGCTTCGAGCTACATGACGGGCGAGATCGTCTATGTGGACGGCGGGCGCATGGCGCTCAACTACACGGTGGCGAATTGAGTCGTCGATGAACGCGCGAATTCCCATGCACCACCGATGTTCGAGACGCTGAGCGTCTCCACCGGCGTCGTCTTGCTCGGCGAGATGGGCGACAAGACGCAGTTGCTCGCGCTCCTGCTCGCGGCGCGCTATAGGCAACCGTGGCCGATCTCGCTCGGGATTTTGTTCGCGACACTGGCCAACCATGCCGGCGCGAGTTTGCTCGGCGCCTGGCTCACGACCTGGCTCGACCCGACATGGCTTCAGTGGATTCTTGGTCTGTCGTTTCTTGCCGTCGCGGCGTGGATGCTGGTGCCGGACAAGGTGGACGGCGTCGACGCCAAACCCGCCGGCCGCTGGGGCGTGTTCGGCGTGACGCTGATCGCCTTCTTCCTGGCCGAGATGGGCGACAAGACGCAGATCGCCACCGTGATGCTCGCCGCGCGCTACGACTCGGTGTGGCTCGTCACCGCAGGCACCACGCTGGGCATGCTGCTCGCCAACGTGCCGCTCGTGTTCTTCGGGCAGCGCCTCGTGCAGCACATTCCGATGGTGTGGGTGCACCGCGCCGCGGCGCTTGTTTTCGCGGTGCTGGGCGTGCTGGTGCTGGTGCGCGGCGTCGGCGTGTGATGCGAAGGAAGGAACCATGAGCGCGGAAATCTCGAACATCACCCTGAGCGGCGGCTGCCTGTGCGGCGCCGTGCGCTACGAAGCCCGGCCCGACAAGCCCGAGGGCTACTACTGCCACTGCCGCATGTGCCAGCTCGCCTTCGGCAATACGCGCGCGGCGTTTCTGAACCTGCGCAAGGACCAGTTGCGCTGGCTCGGCGCGATGCCGAGCTACTACGCGTCGTCGAAGATCGCG
>JANOLJ010000106.1:0-3627 GCA_031419715.1 Burkholderiales bacterium
ATCCAGGGCGTAACCGGGTTGACGCGGCCGGGGATTGCCGGCATCGACGCTGCCCCGCGAGCGTGGGCCGGAGAACGGGGGCGCCGCCGTCGCCCTGCAGCCACAAGGGAAGCAGGCCGGAACTACATCGACCGTCAGCAATGGGCCGAAAGCGGGTCCGTTGCAGCCTCAGCGAACGCAGGCGCGTTCAGGTTCCGAGCAATGCGACTACGGCAGCATGGCCTTCGCGCCGCGCCATGTCGCTCGCCGACAGGCCCCGGTTGTCGCGCGCGTCGACGCGCGCGCCGCGCTTCATGAGCGCCTGCACGACCTGGGTGTGGCCTTGGCCGGCGGCCCACATCAACGCGCTGAACTGGTTGTCGTACGTCGCGTTCACGTCGACGCCGGCATCCAGCAGCGCCTCGACCGCCTCGGCATGGCCCTGCCGCGCGGCGCCACGCCACGCCACCGACCGACCGCCCTCATGCCAGACGTTCGAAAGTCCACCGAGGGACGAAAGCCAACACCCCCAGCTCGTCTGTCTTATGCAATTGAACGCCAATCAGTATCAGACCGTTTCGAAGCGGATCATGCGCGCGATCGATCGCGGCGACAGCAGGGTGTTGACGTGGCTCCAGCGCAGGTTGCGCTCGTCGCACAGCTTGGCCATCGCGGAATGGCTGAGCAGGTCGTCAGTGTCGCCATTGTCGTCACTGCCGATGAATCCCAAGGCGCGCTGAACCCGCTCCATGTTGCGCGGCGTACCGGTGAGGAAGGTCCAGTCGGCACCAATGCCGTGCTGCTGCTTGTAGGCCCGCAGCGCGTCAGGCGTGTCGCTCAGCGGGGTCAATGACATCGACACAAACCGCAGGCCTTTGGCGTCGTCCCCCAATAGGCGCCGCGCTTCGATGAGATTGCGCGTGGCCGGCGGGCACACATTGCTGCACACCGAGTACATCACGTTGATCAGAACCTTGCGGTCCTTCATCACGTCGTCATAGAAGCGCAGCAAGCGGCCGTCTTGGTCGAGCAGTGCCACGTTCGGCGTGCGCCGTTGCCGCAGGCTCTCGCGCGTTTGCGCCTCGGGTGTTCTCGGCACAGACGCCGAGGGCGGCGCGATGCCGGTGGTCGACGCCAAGCCCGCCGCGCCCGCGGCCAGCAGCGCGCCCATCAGGCCGCGCCGTGCCAGGGGAGTGTTTGAATTCGAATGCATGGTGTTTCCCTGGCGGGTTCGGGGTTCAAGGCACGGGGTTGGTGTCGCCCACGTCGTCGACGCGGAACAGCATCATCATTCCGTGGTCTTCATGCACCACGTTGTGGCAGTGCATCGGATAGACGCCGACGTAGTCTTCCGCGTCCACCCAGTACTCGACCTTGTCGCCCGGGTACAGCGGCACCACGTCCTTGCGGCAATACTCCTGCGAGCCGGGACCGACGACCTTGCCGTTGCGCTTGACGATGCGCCCTTCAACGAAGTGGTTGTGGATGGGGTGCGCCCAACCGCCGCCGGTTTCGTGGATCCAGCGCTCCGTGCGGCCGCGCTTCATCACGAAGCGCACTTCAGCGCAGTCGATGAACTTGCCATTGCAGGCCCATGCACCGTTCACGCGCTCCCATTTGAAGTGGCGGACGATCGTCTCCTCAATCGGCGGCAGTGGCGGCAAGGTGATGGGGGCGAAGCTCGTCTTGGCGGTGAGTTCACGGCTGGCATCGGCCACGGGCGCGCCGATGCGCCACTCCAGCAGCACGTTCTTCACCGTACCCGCGGGGTCCAGCTCTTTCTCGGGTTTGCGCGGATTGGTCTGGATCAAGCGGTTTTCCAGCCACAAGCGTGTCGCGCCGGCAGCGGCTGCGCCGGGCGCCGTGAGCTTGGCGAAATCGATGACGATGTCCGCACGCTCGGCCACGGCCAGCTTCACGTTGGTCACCAGGAGCGGTTTCTCGTACAGGTTGCCGTCGTTGGCAATGCGCCAGTACGGGATGGATTGCGCCGGGTTGTCCGGGTTCGTCACGTACAGCTGGTAGTGCCGTGAAGGCCCGACGTTGAGCAGGCGGAAACGGTAACGACGCTTGTGCACGTCGAAGAACGGCTGGATCTTGCCGTTCACCAAGTACTTGTCGCCCAAGTGGCCACCGTTTTGCAGCAGGTCAAGTGACGCCTGGTAAGTGACCGGGTCGATGGCCACATCGACAAACATGATGGGAATGTCGAAGTTCGGGTAGCTGGGCAGCCGAAACCCGGTGCGTTCGTTGCCGGTGTCGTATTCGTTGAAGATGAGGTGGAACCCGCACAGCCCCTTGTAGACGTTCTCCGCAGTGTGGGCTTCGCGGTGGTCGTGGTACCACAGGGTGCCCAACGACTGGCGCACGTCGCCATCCGGCGTGGCCGGGTTGCTGAAGCCGACGCGCTTCATGTTGTAGTAGTAGTCGTAGTACTGACCGGGGAAGAAGAACCGCCCCTGGGTCAGTGGGTTGTCGGACAACTCGCCCAGCGACGGGTCGCAAGGGCCACCATCGCTGTCGGGCGCACTGTGGAAGTTGTGCAGGTGGATGCTGATCGAGTTCTTGCCGAAGCCGCCGCTCGCCGCGCCGCTGGGCAGGTTGTTGAAGCGTCGCACCAGGATCGCCGTGTTCTCGCCGGCCTGGTAGCGGCTCACGAGGGTGGGCATCGGCGCCATCGGCTTGTCGACCGACAGGTCCGCGCCACCCAGGTTGGCACCCCAGAAGTTCACTTGCAAAGGAAGGTTGGGGTGAATCGACATCGGCGGCACCGCGCCAAAGCGCTGGGAGTAGAAGGCCTGCGGCGGGTTCAGTGACCGGGTCTGATGCCAGTCGCCGCGCCCCTCGCAGGGCAGGCGCGTCGCGTAGTTCATGGCCCGGTTCGGCCCCGCAGTGGGCGCAATCGCGAAACATGGGTCGGTGAGGGGCCGGGGCTGCAGTTGCGGCAACACGGGCATGGCGACGACGAACGGCGTGGTCGGTGGGCTGGGGGGCAGCATGCCCACGTCGGTGTCGGGATCCGCCGGAGCCGTCTGGGCTTGCACTGCCGAACCGCCCCCCCCACAACGGCACCACCGACAGGCCCAGCTTGAGCATGTTCCGACGCTCGGTCGCAGCCGGCAGGTCGTGCGGCGCCTGCGGCTCGGCGCTCGTGAATCCGGCCCCCACAGAGTTGGCGGCAGTCATGGTTAGAAACCTTCAGGCTTCGCGGTGCTCAACGGCCAGCCGCGATGCGCGGCGGCTGCAGCCCGTGATGTGCCAACTCTAGTCAGACACGTCGGCGCTTAATATCCCTAAGCCTAGGGGGTCGGCGCGGCCTGCCGATCAACCTCCACCACGCAGTGGAGTTGCGGGCTGATCCCCTATGGGGCACACGCCTCAGGTGCAACCGGCATCGCCTCAGCTGCGGCAGCGTTCGTTCGGCCGCTGCGCCTTGCAGCTTGATGATTGCTAATTTCCGAGCAGCGACAGCACCGCGATGTGCCCCTCGCGCCGTGCCATGTCGCTCGCCGACAGGCCCCGGTTGTCGCGCGCGGCGACGCGCGCGCCCCGCGGCATGAGCGCCGGCCCGACCAGGGGGTGGGCGTGGGCGGCGGCCCCCCACAACGCGCGGGGCGGGGTTTGGGTAGCAGCGGTCACGTCGACGCC
>JANOLJ010000107.1:0-3506 GCA_031419715.1 Burkholderiales bacterium
ATCCAGGGCGTAACCGGGTTGACGCGGCCGGGGATTGCCGGCATCGACGCTGCCCCGCGAGCGTGGGCCGGAGAACGGGGGCGCCGCCGTCGCCCTGCAGCCACAAGGGAAGCAGGCCGGAACTACATCGACCGTCAGCAACGGGCCGAAAGCAGATCCTTCGCAGCGCTGCCGACCGTCATGCGTCGCGGAACGCGCCTAGCGCAGTGGTGGAGGTGACATGAATCAACCCGTCAAGTTCTACCAAACCGGCACGTTCACGGTGGGCAACCGGCTGCTCGCCCCCGAGCAGCGCAGCGTGCAGGCTTCGGTGCAGCGCAACAACTCGTTGAATTCCGGGCACCGCGCCTGCCAGGGCTGCGGCGAGGCGCTCGGCGCGCGCTATGCGGTGGACGCCGCGATGCGCGCGACCCACGGCCGGCTGATCGCGGCGAATGCGACCGGCTGCCTTGAAGTGTTCTCGACGCCATACCCCGAAACCTCGTGGCAATTGCCTTGGATTCACTCGCTGTTCGGCAACGTAGCGGCGGTCGGTACGGGCATTGCTGCTGCGCTGAAAGTCAAGGCGCGCAAAGCCGGACACGCGGCCAGCGACGTGCGCGTCATCGCCCAAGGCGGCGACGGCGGCACCACCGACATCGGCTTCGGCTGCCTGTCGGGAATGTTCGAGCGCAACGACGACGTGCTCTACATCTGCTACGACAACGAGGCCTACATGAACACGGGCGTGCAGCGCAGCTCGGCCACGCCACCAGGGGCGCGCACCGCGACCACGATGGCGGTGGGCGAACACCCGGGCGCCGAGTTCGGCCAGGGCAAGAACCTGCCGCTGATCGCGATGGCGCATGAAATTCCCTATGTGGCCACCGCCACCGTGGCCGATCTGCGCGACCTCGAAGCAAAGGTCGAGAAGGCGATGACGCTGCACGGCGCGCGCTACCTGCACATCCTCGTGCCCTGCCCGCTCGGCTGGGGCTCGGCGAGCCACGACACGATACGCTTGGCGCGGCTCGCGCGCGAGACTGGCATCTTCCCGGTGTTCGAGGCCGAGCGTGGCGAAGTCACCGCGGTGACGAAGATTCGCCATCGCGTGCCAGTGGAGGAATACCTGAGGCCACAGAAGCGCTTCGCGCATCTGTTCGGCGCGCACGGCAATCCCGACACGCTGGCGCGCATCCAGGCGCGCGCTGACCGCAACATTCGCCGGTTCAATCTGCTCGAAGAAGGCATGCTGGTGTGACGATGCAAAAACCATTTGCCATCACGCTCGATCCGGGATCGTCGCTGGCCAACAAGACCGGCACATGGCGCACCGAGCGCCCCGTTTACGTCGACCGCCTGCCGCCGTGCAACGCGCAGTGCCCGGCCGGTGAAGACATCCAGGGCTGGCTGTTCCACGCCGAGTCGGGTGACTATGAGGCGGCGTGGCGGCATCTGATCCGCGACAACCCGTTTCCCGCCATCATGGGGCGCGTGTGTTATCACACCTGCGAAGGCGTGTGCAATCGCGCCACACTCGACGCTGCAGTGGGCATCAATTCGGTAGAACGCTTCCTCGGCGACGCGGCGCTCGAGCACGGCTGGCGCTTCGCCGCACCCGGGCAAGAGTCCGGCAAGCATGTGCTGATCGTCGGCGCCGGCCCGTCGGGCATGTCGGCCGCGTACCACCTGCGACGCCTAGGCCATGCCGTCACGGTGATCGAAGCCGGCCCGCGCCTGGGCGGGATGATGCGCTTCGGCATCCCGAAGTACCGGCTGCCGCGCGACGTGCTGGATGGCGAGATGCAGCGCATCATCGACATGGGAGTGACGGTGCGCTTGAACAGCAAGGTAGCCGACTTGGCGCAGACGATGCAGGACGGCGGCTATGACGCTGCGTTCCTCGCCGTCGGCGCGCACATCGCCAAACGCGCCTTCATTCCGGCGAAGGATTCGTCGCGCATTCTCGACGCCGTGGCGGTGCTTCGCTCGATGGAGGGTGAGGAGCAGCCCATGCTGGGCCGGCGCGTCGTTGTCTATGGCGGGGGCAACACCGCGATCGACGTCGCGCGCACCGCCAAGCGCCTCGGCGCGACCGAGGCGATCATCGTTTACCGCCGCACGCGCGAGAAGATGCCGGCGCACGACCTCGAGGTTGAAGAGGCGCTGCAAGAAGGCGTGATGGTGAAGTGGCTCTCCACCATCCACCACGCTGGAACCGATCAGAACGCGGGCGCGTTGACGATCGAGAAAATGGCGCTCGACGCCAAAGGCAATCCGCAACCCACCGGTGAGTTCGAGACGCTGGAGGCCGACTCGCTGGTGCTCGCACTCGGCCAAGACGTGGACCTGTCGCTGCTCAATGGCGTTCCCGGCCTGGACATGAAAGACGGCGTCGTGCAGGTCGACTCAGCGACGCTGATGACGGGCCACCCGGGGCTGTTTGCCGGTGGCGATATGGTGCCGGCTGAGCGCAACGTGACGGTCGCCGTCGGCCACGGCAAAAAGGCGGCGCGCCACATCGACGCCTGGCTACGCGGCGTGCAGGTGCACGCTGCACCGAAACACGCCACGGCGACCTTCGAGCGCCTGAACCCCTGGTACTACAGCGACGCACCGAAAACGCTGCGCCCTCAATTGGACATGGCCCGCCGCACCAGCAGCTTCGATGAAGTGCAAGGCGGCCTGACGCCGGACAATGCGCTGTTCGAAGCGCGGCGTTGCCTGAGTTGCGGCAACTGCTTCGAATGCGACAACTGCTACGGCGTGTGCCCCGACAACGCGGTCATCAAGCTGCCCTTGCGCCGGGCCGCCCCAAGCGAGGGCCGCCCCCTTGGGGGGCCGACGCCGCAGGCGTCTTGGGGGCCTACGGACACGGGAAAACGCTTCGAATTCAACTACGACTATTGCAAGGGCTGCGGCATGTGCGTCGCCGAGTGCCCTTGCGGTGCCATTGACATGGTGCCGGAGCAGACGTAGCCGCACGCCGCGCGAACCCAGCCAGGCACCTGCGGCGTCCCGCGGCCGGGGACCCCTTCAGTGCAGAGGCTTCAGCAAGTTCTGCACCGTGTACTCGCCGATCTTGCGGCCCATTGAGGCACCCACTTCGCCGGAGGTACGGTAATTCACGCCGTCGTAGATGCGCGCGTTGACGACCTCGGCCACGTAGTCGGACAGCCGGTCGAAGCTGCGCGTCACTCCGGGTGCGGCCGGGCTCGTCAACGTGAACCGCGGCACCGAGTCGCCGAAGAGCGCTTGCAGGACAGCCGCCGCGGAGCCTTGGAAGGTGCAGTGGGCGCAGGGATACTCGGGGTGCATCGGCGTGGGGATGAAAGGCTCCCAGGCCGCATCGCGCTGCGTCGCGTCGTTGCCGTCGATGTCGGCATTGCGAATCGCCGTGATCGGGCGCCAGAAGTTGTACGCATACTTGGCGTCGAAGATCGCCACCGCCGCGTCGGCTGTCGCGAGCGAGAACAAGGCGAACAGGCGCGCGTTGACCATCATGTCCAGGCCCTTCGCCGCCGACA
>JANOLJ010000108.1:0-4016 GCA_031419715.1 Burkholderiales bacterium
CCACGACGGACGCCGCCGGCGATGAGGCGCTGAAGCGCGGCTTTCCGTTTCCGGTTTCCCGCTCCATGGCAGCGCGTACCGGCGCTGCGGTATGCATTGGAGATACCGAAGCACTGGCCGACTCGGCATCGGTGGTGCGCGAGGTGGCGCGCGCCAGAGGCTTTCGAAGCGTCGTATTCGTGCCGATGCTTCGGGACTCTGCCGCCATTGGCGTGATCAGCGTCACCCGCCGCGCGCCGGGAAACTTCACCAGTCACCAGATTGAGCTGCTCGAGACCTTTGCCGACCAGGCCGTGATCGCGATCCAGAACGTGCGGCTGTTCAATGAGACGCAGGAGGCGCTGGAGCGGCAGACCGCCACGGCGGACATCCTGCGCGTGATCAGCAGTTCTCCCACCGATGTGTCGCCCGTGCTCGACGCCATCGTGCGCACCTCGCTGCGCCTGTTGGCGAGCTCGCGTGCCAGCGTGCTTTTGCGCGAAGGCGACACGGTTCGTGTGGGGGCGACGGCGCGTGCTGGGCACGAGCAAGGCTGGCAGGCGCCGGCGCCGTTTGCCATCGATGCCGAGCGCAACTTTCCATCGCGTGTGCTGCTGAGCAAGACGATGCTGCACATCGCCGACTACTCGGCGATCGAGCTGCCGGCGCACGAACGCGGGGTTCAAGAGCGCACGGGCATGCGTGCGGCGCTGTTCGTGCCGCTGCTGCGCGAAAACGACGCGATCGGCGTGCTCGTCGTCGGCCGCACCGAGCCCGGTGCGTACAGCGAAGATCAGATCGCGCTGCTGCGCTCATTCGCCGACCAGGCCGTAATCGCGATCGAGAACGTGCGGCTGTTCAACGAGACCAAGGAGGCGTTGGAGCGGCAGACCGCATCTGCCGAGGTGCTGCAGGTGATCAGCAACTCGGTGTCCGACACCCAGCCAGTGTTCGAACGTATCGTGAGCAGCGCGCGGCGACTCCTGAGCACGAACTACGTCAACATCGGGCTGATCGGCGAGGATGGCCTGGTTCACCTGAGCGTGAACACGGCGCCCCAATTTCCCGGGGATAGTCTGTATCCAAAGGTCGTGGAGTTTCTCCATCGCAACTTTCCGGCACCGGTGCGCGAGACGCTCCACGGCTACGTCGCGCACAAGCGCGTCTTCCAGCACTACCCGGATGTACTGAGCGGCAAAGAAGTGCCACCGGCGATGCGCGAGGCCATGCAGTGGGCGGGCGATCACTCGCAGTTGTACGTACCGCTGATCTGGAATGGCAAGGGGATTGGCGCATTCGGCATTGCGCGCTTCCCGATCAGGCCGTTCAGCGAGAAGGAAATCGCCCTGATCAAGACCTTCGCCGATCAGGCCGTGATCGCGATCCAGAATGCGCGGCTGTTCAACGAGACGAAGGAAGCGCTCGAGACGCAGACCGCCACCGCCGACATTTTGAAGGTGATCAGCGAATCGCCCACCGACGTGCAGCCGGTGTTCGACGCCATCGCCGAACGTGCGAAGACGCTGTGCAACGCCATCGTCAGCGGCGTGACGCGCTTCGACGGCGAGTGGGTGCATCTGATGGCATACAAGGGCGTCTCTGCCGAGGCCGACGAAGCGATGCGCGGCGCCTTCCCAATGCGACCGAATGCAGAGCCCATCACGGCGCGCGCGATCCGCGACCGGGTGCCGGTGCAGATTCCCGACGTGACGCTGGACCCCGAGTACGGCCCGAAAGAGGCGGCGGCGCGCGCCGGCTACCGCAGCAACCTGGCGGTGCCCTTGCTCAAGGACGGCCAGGTGGTCGGCTCGATCGCGGTGTGCCGCGCCGAGGCAGGCGCGTTCCCCGACAAGCAGGTCAAGCTGCTGCAGACCTTCGCCGACCAGGCCGTGATCGCGATCGAGAACGTGCGGTTGTTCAATGAGACGAAGGAGGCGCTGGAGCAGCAGAAGGCTTCGGCCGAGGTGCTGAGCGTGATCAGCAATTCGGTGTCGGACAGCGCGCCGGTGTTCGAGGCCATCGTGCAGAGCTGCCAGCGCTTGTTCGCAAGCGGCAACTCCATCATCTCGCTGGTGGGCGAAGACGGGCTGGTGCGCCACGAGGCGATTGCGGTCAATCCGCAACACAGCGGCATGAGTGTCGAGGAGGCGCGCCGATTCCTCGACCGCGGTTATCCACGGCCGCTGGCGCAGGCCTACCAGAGCTACCCGATCCGCAAGCGCCGGCTCGTGCACTACCCCGACATGATCAGCGGGCCCGGGGTGCCGGAATCGATGCGCCAGATGGGGCGCGATGTCGGCAATTTTTCGATGCTGATCGCGCCGATGCTGTGGGAAGGCAGAGGCATCGGCACGATTCACGTGACGCGCTTCCCGCCGGTGCCGTTCACCGAAAAGGAGTTCGGCCTGCTGCGCACGTTTGCCGACCAGGCCGTGATCGCGATCCAGAACGCGCGGCTGTTCAACGAGACGAAGGAGGCGCTGGAGCAGCAGAAGGCGACTTCCGAAGTGCTGGAGGTGATCAGCAACTCGGTGGCGGATGCGCAGCCGGTGTTCGAGAAGATTCTCGACAGTTGCCAGCGCCTGATTGCGTGCACCGACTTGTGCGTGATGACGGTTGACGAGCAGTCGTTTGTGCACCTGGGGTCGGTGCGCGGAGATGGGGGCAAACAGTTTGCGAAATTCGAGCCGCGACCCGTCGACGAGACTGTCATCGTGCAAGCGATGCGCGAGCGCCGAGTCATGCACTACCCTGACGCGCTGCACGGCGAGGGCGTTCCCGACGTGCTTCGCCGCATGGCAGTGAAGATCGGCAACTTTGCCGCCGTCATCGCGCCCATGATCTGGCGCGGGCGCGACGCCGGCGCGCTGTTCATCGCGCGCAGTTTCGCGGAACGCCAATGGACGGCCTTCACCAGCAAGGAGATCGCGCTCATCGAAACCTTCGCGGATCAGGCCGTGATCGCGATTCAGAATGCCGGGTTGTTCCATGAGGCTCAAGTGGCGCGTGCCCAGGCCGAAGCCGCCAGGCTTCTTGCAGAATCCGCCAACGAAGCCAAGAGCTCCTTCCTCGCGACGATGAGCCACGAGATCCGCACGCCGATGAACGCCGTGATCGGTATGAGCGGCCTCTTGCTCGACACCCCGCTGAACGACGAACAGCGCGACTTCGCCGGAACGATTCGAGACTCCGGCGACGCACTGCTGACGATCATCAACGACATCCTCGACTTCTCGAAGATCGAAGCCGGGCGCATGGACATCGAAGCGCATCCGTTCGATTTGCGCGAGTGCGTGGAGTCGGCGCTCGACCTGATCGGCGGCCGCGCGGCAGAGAAGCACCTCGACATCGCCTATGTCTTCGAAACAGCGAGCGAGACCAGCGGCGCAGGCGAGATCCCGCTCGCCATCAGCGGCGATGTGACGCGGCTGCGCCAGGTGCTGCTGAATCTGCTGAGCAACGCCGTCAAGTTCACCGAGAAAGGCGAAGTGATTCTCAGCGTGAGTAGCGAGAAGTGCGAAAAGGGCGAGACGGGCGAACTCCTCCACTTCACGGTGCGCGACACCGGCATCGGCCTGAGCGCGGAGGGCAAGAGCCGCCTGTTCCAGAAATTCAGCCAAGCCGACAGCGGCACGACGCGCAAGTACGGCGGCACGGGCCTGGGCCTGGCGATCAGCAAACTGCTCGCCGAATTGATGGGCGGTGCCATGTGGGTCGAGAGCGCAGGCGCGGGGCAGGGCAGCAGCTTCCACTTCACCATCAATGCCCAACCGGCCGAGCTGCCGCAGGGCAGCAAGCGCGACTTCATCGGCGAGCAGCCCGCGCTCAAGGGCAAGCGCATCCTGGTGGTCGACGACAACGCCACCAACCGTCGCATCCTCGCCTTGCAGTCGGCAAAATGGGGCCTGGTGGCCGAGGACACCGAAGCGCCCGAGCGCGCCTTGCAGATGCTCGCCGGCAAGGCCTTCGACCTGGCCATCATCGACATGCACATGCCCGGCATGGATGGCGCCACGCTGGCTGCGCGCATCCGCGAG
>JANOLJ010000109.1:0-5172 GCA_031419715.1 Burkholderiales bacterium
CACGCCGTGGCAGGCCGCCCGGTTGCCGGGGCAGGTGGCTTGGGGTACGGGCGCAGGCCCCCATTCGCGGTGTCCCCAAGCTGCACCCGAGAACACGTGGTTGATGGCGCAACACCCGCAGGCCCGATACGGTGCCCCGCGAGCGTGGGGCCGGAGAACGTGCCCCGGGCCATCTGCCCTTGCTCGACGCTCGCAGGAACAACGCGGCGAACGTCAGCACCGGGCCGAAAGGCGCCCGCACCACCACTCCCGCTGTGCAACGCTTCACCTCAGTCACCACTCATGGAGGTACGCCGCGGCCGGGCCGGCGCCGGGTCGTAGAGATTGCGCATCGAAGTCTGCACGATGCCCACGGCTTCGGGCGCCTCGGCGGCCATCACTTGTTCGATGACCCAACGTCGGTCTTTTTCCGGCAGCGTGGGCTCCAGGCGTTTTCCGAGGTAGCGCACGAAGGCGAAGTCGGGGTGGAAGCCGCCGCCATCGTCGGGGGCGTCGGGCTCAGGCCCGAATTCGGCGTAATGCTGACTGACCTCATTGACGAGGTCGATGAAGGTGTCGGCATGGCTGGGCGTTCCCGCAGCGGCCGCACCCAGCCACTCGTCTTCGCTTTCCTGCAATGTGCGCGCGACATGGCGCACCAGCGCGGTCGTGAACTCGCCGCGGCCGGCAACGCTCAGCCGTGCATGCGCGATGCGGTCGGTCACGGCCACCAGGAACACCAGCACTTCACGCATGAAGTCGAAGTACCCTGGACCGGTGTCGATGTCGAAGTTCGCGCCGCGCATGCGCTTGAGCATCTGGTGGGCGACGCGCCAGACGATGAAGGCCATCGCGCTGGCCTGCTCGGCCTCGCCTTTGCGCTCGCCGGTCTTGAACCAGCGCGTCTTGATGCGCATCGCCGGCAGCGGGAGCGTAGTCATCAATATCCACCCTTACCCAATGGCTGCGGCAGGCCGGCGACTTTGCAGCCTTGTTTGGCTGGGCCGGTGGGAAACAGGTCGTAGAGCGCCTTGCTGTCCACCGCGGGCAGCAAGGCAGTCACGCCCTTGAGCATGTTGCGGAAGTTCGGTGTGTGGCCGTGTTCGCGGTATTCCTCGCGCAGGTAGTTGACTACCTTCCAGTGGTTCTCGGTGAGCGTGATGCCCTCGGCGGCGGCGATCACGCGCACCACTTCTTCGCCGTAGTCGGGCTCGAGCAGGTAGCCCTGATCGTCGGTCTCAATCTCCGTGCCGCTGACAAGATAGCCCATCGTCACTTGCTCCTAGCGGGTTGCGCCTTTGGTTGAGGCTCGGTCGTCGCACAGCGGTGCATGCTGCATCATTGCGCCGTACCCACCGCATTCGCCGAGCGGTGCGCGACGAACAGGCCGCAGCCCAGCCGGCGCTGCGGCCCGAGGCCGAGTTCGAGAATGCGCAGCGAGTTTTCGATCGTCAGGCCATCGAGCATCAGGCTGAATCCCTGCACCTGGTCGCCTTCCCACACCTGATGCCTGCCGCAGACCGGCCGCGCCTTCACGCCCATGCGCTCCAGCTCCGCCTCCACTGCAATCAGGAACGCACCTTCGTCTTCCATGTCCGCCGCGACCGCGTGGGCGTAGAGGGCACCGTGTGGAAGCAGCTCGCGCGGCTGCGCCGCGGTGACGCGCAAGCGCCGGCCGCCGACCTGCAAAACGCTTCCTGCGAGCTTGGCGGCGTCATCAACACGCTCGCGCGGCACGCGCAGGCGCAGCCGCGTGCGCCGCGCGAGCAGCAAATCGGGCCCTTCGCTGGCCGGGAAGTTGAGGCGGTGCATGCCCGCGCCGGGCAGGCCGATGAGCCACGGCAGCGAGCTCTCCAGCGCGTCGGCCAGCGCGCGGCGGTGCTCGCGCGGCAGCGAGGCGCCGTCCAGCGCGTAGCCGATGTCCACCATCGATCCCCTGCGCTCGGCCATGCCGTTCATGCGCGCGGCTGGGCGCGCGCCCAGGCGAGCAGCGCTTGGCCCCATTGCTCGGCCGTGAGCGGGTCCACGTCAAACACCGTGAACCGACTCTTCTCGCGAATTCGCGTGCGCAACATGTTCATCGGAATACTCGTCGCGAAACCGTCGTTCGGCGCCGGCACGTCACCCGGCTCCGTGTAGTCGACTTGCTGCAGTTCAATCTCCTGCCCGCCCACGGGAACGCGCAGCTTGAGCAGGGAATTCAGGCGCGTCATGTCAGTGGCGCCCGGCCGCCCGAAGCCACTGACCGCCCCAAGGGCCACGCAGGGGCCCCTTCGTGGCCCTTGGGGCAGGAGCGAAGCGACGTGGGGGCAGTTTCATCCTGGCATCCTCAAACCGGCATTGAGCGCGCCGCGTCGATACGCCGTCCATACCCGGTACGGGTGAGCGGCAGATAACCCTTCCGGGTAGTGGCGGCATTCCCGTTACGGTCTATCTTCGGCTACCCAACGAGAGTGATGGCGGATGATGGACCGCGCCACCAAGATTCGCCCAGTCCGCACCGGTTCGGCCACGCGCTCGCGCGGCTGAATGTTCGTCGCATCGCTTGATTGCATCGCTTGATTGCATCGCTTGATCGCATCGCTTGATCGCATCGCTTGACACAGGAGTGAAACCCATGGCCAAGAAGCAACACGATACGCCAATGCTCGACCAGCTCGAGAGCGGCCCCTGGCCCAGTTTCGTGACGGGCCTGAAGCGCCTGGCGGACGACAAGGACTACATGGTTGACCTGATGGGTCAACTGGAGACCTCGTACCGCACACGCAAGGGTTACTGGAAAGGCGGCACGGTCGGCGTGTTCGGTTATGGCGGCGGCGTGATTCCGCGATTCACCGAGCTGAAGGACGAGAACAACAAGCCGGTGTTCCCCGACGCGGCGGAGTTCCACACGCTGCGCGTGCAACCGCCCGCGGGAATGCACTACGACACGAATCTGCTGCGCCAGATGTGCGACATCTGGGAAAAGCATGGCTCGGGGCTGATCGCGCTGCACGGCCAATCGGGCGACATCATGTTCCAGGGCGTGACCACGGCGAATGTGCAGCCAGCGTTTGATGCGCTCAATGAGATCGGCCTCGACCTCGGTGGCGCCGGCCCTGCCGTGCGAACGTCGATGAGCTGCGTGGGCGCGGCGCGCTGCGAGCAGAGTTGCTACGACGAATCGCGCGCGCACCGCCAGGTGCTGAATACTTTTCTGGACGACATGCACCGCCCGGCGCTGCCCTACAAGTTCAAGTTCAAGTTCTCGGGCTGCCCGAACGACTGCATGAACTCAATTCAGCGCTCCGACATGGCTGTCATCGGCACCTGGCGCGACAACATCCGCGTCGACGAGCCGCTGGCGCGCAAGTGGTTCGACAAACACGGCATGAACGAGTTGGTGAACGACGTGATCTCGCGTTGCCCGACGAAGACGATCATGCTCAAGGAGATCAAGGACGTCGACACCGGCGACAAGATTTCCAGCGTCAAGATCAACGACACGCAATGCCTGGAGATCGACAACAGCAACTGCGTGCGCTGCATGCACTGCATCAACGTGATGACTGGCGCGCTCGCGCACGGCAAGGACACGGGGGCCACGATCCTCATCGGCGGCAAACGCACGCTGAAGATCGGCGACCTGATGGGCACCGTCGTGATGCCCTTCATGCCGCTCAAGACCGACGAAGACTATGAGGCGCTGGTCGAACTCGGCCAGAAAGTGATCGACTTCTTCGCCGAGAACGCGCTCGAGCACGAGCGCACCGGCGAGATGATCGAGCGCATCGGCCTGGTGAACTTCCTGGAGGGCATCGGCGTGGACATCGACGCCAACATGGTCGCCACACCGCGCACCAACCCCTACGTGCGCACCGACGGTTGGGACGAAGAAGTGGCGAAGATCAACGCCATGAAGGCTGAGAAGGCCGACAGGGCCCATATCCCCATCAAGGCCGTCGCCTGATTCAAACCGGAGAACCCGCATGGCCCAACGCACCCCCATCGAATCCGGCTGCCCCGACCCGAAGCCCTTCATGCATCCGACGATGCTGAAGAACTACGGCAACTGGAAATGGCATGACCGCCCGCGCCCCGGCGTGCTGCACCATGTGTCGCACACGGGAGACGAGATCTGGACGGTGCGCGCCGGCACGCAGCGCCAGATGGACGTTTACACGATTCGAAAGCTGTGCGACATAGCAGACACCTATGCCGACGGCCATGTGCGCTTCACGATCCGCTCGAACATCGAGTTCATGGTCGCCGATGAGAACAAGGTCGCACCACTGATCGAGTCGCTCACCAGCAGCGGCTTTCCGGTGGGCGGCACGGGCAATTCGGTGTCGATGATCGCGCACACGCAGGGCTGGCTGCACTGCGACATCCCCGGAACCGACGCTTCCGGAGCGGTGAAGGCACTGATGGACGACCTCTACGAGGAGTTCATCAAGGAAGACATGCCCAATCGCGTGCACCTGTCCACAAGCTGCTGCGAAATCAACTGCGGCGGGCAGGCCGACATCGCGATCATCGTGCAGCACACCAAGCCACCGAAGATCAACCACGACCTCGTCGCCAATGTCTGCGAGCGGCCGGCGGTTGTGGCGCGCTGCCCGGTCGCGGCGATCCGCCCGGCGCTGGTGAACGGCAAACCATCGCTGGAGATCGACGAGAAGAAATGCATGTGCTGCGGCGCGTGTTACCCGCCCTGCCCGCCGATGCAGATCAACGACCCCGAGCACTCGAAGCTCGCGATCTGGGTCGGCGGCAAGAATTCGAACGCGCGCGGCAAACCCGTCTTCATGAAGATGGTGATGTCGGGCCTGCCGAACAACCCGCCGCGCTGGCCCGAAGTCTCGGCCGTGGTGAAGAAGATTCTCTACACCTACAAGGGCGACGCACGCTCGTGGGAGCGCGTGTCGGACTGGATCGAGCGCATCGGCTGGCCACGTTTCTTCGAGAAGTGCGATTTGCCTTTCACCAAGTATTTGATCGACGACTGGCGCGGTTCGCGGGCGAGCTTGAACGCGTCGACGCACATCAGGTTCTGACATGACTGAGCGGCCCACGCCCCCTCACTTGCAGCGCGCATTCCGGCTTGCAAGCCGGAATCGCTCGGCGGGCTCGCCGCAAGCGGCGCGAAACCCCCCCCACGCCCCCCACCCACAACCCCGAGCGGGAGAGGGCGATAAACATACCGCCCCCAAC
>JANOLJ010000110.1:0-4041 GCA_031419715.1 Burkholderiales bacterium
AGGCTGCGGCTGTTGACTCAGCACGCCGCGCTTGCCGTTCGCGGGTGCGCCGCTGTTGCGAATCAACTCGGCAAGCTCTTCCGTCTCCGTGCCCGGCTCGACTTGCAGCTCGCGCCGCAACACGGAGCGCGCGTGTTCGTAGGCCGCCAGCGCCGCCGAACGGTCGCCGCGCAAGTAGTGCAAGCGCATCACGCGCCGATGCGAGTGCTCCATGAACGGGTCGTCGCCAACCATGCGCTCGGCGTAGAGAAGCGCCCGGGCGATTTGGCGTTCGCCCTCCAACCGACCAGCGATTTCGGCAAGCGCATCCCGCCGCGTGGCGCTCCACTGTTCGCGCACCAGGTCGATCCACTCGGCGAGTTCAGTGGAGTCGGCGAAATCGAGATTGCCGAGCAGTTCACCCGCTGCGGCGTGTGGGTCGGCCTCAAGGCGCGCCGGCAAGGCAGCCAGATCGTGCTCGACGTGGCCAGCGAGTTGCAGCACGTCGCCGGCAAGCACGACGTCCACCGTGGCATTGCGGTGCAGGCGAAACAGCCGCTGGCGCAAGCTGTTGCGCGCGTGGTCGTCGTCGACATCGGGCCACAACAATGCAGCCACTCGCGCCCGCGGCGTGGCACCGCCCAGCGCGAGCAGGGCCAGCAGAGCTGCGTCCTTGCGCTCCAGGCGAATCGGCGCGCCTTCGGCGACGTGCAGCGATGGCGTGCCAAGCAACTGCAGCGCGATTCGCGATCCCGGCCGGCGTTGTTGTTCTGCGGCCAAGGGCTGCTCCGAGGAGAAGCGATGCAACAAGCGCTCCCGCAGGGTGCGTCTTTGCATGGCGGGGACTGAACGCAGCATAGGAGGAACCGTGTGCGCCGTGGGTGCGGGTTTTCACCTTGTCAGTGGCGAGGAGAGTTGACCCAGGGCAAGTCAGGGCGCGCCGCAATTTGATTTGGTCCTGAGCCACATGGCACACGCTTGACCGCTCCCCGGGCTCCAGCGAAGAGTAGTGTCGAAGGCGTTACCCGAGTGTTATCAGGCGGGCGGGAGACACGCCGGAACACAGGTTTCAATTGACGCGTCCCGGCGCATGCGGGCTAAGATCGGGCGGGTTATCGGTTCACCGATGGATTCGCGGGCCCACCCGAATTCGCGTGATCTGAGATTGGCGGGATCATCAGGATGGCATGTCATCTGAAAGGCGGCGGCGGCCTATACTCGCGGCTGCGCATCGGCGCGGTGCTGCTCGCCGCGGGTGAAGGCCGGCGCATGGGCGGTGTGGTCAAGGGGCTGATCCGCCTCCAGGGCGTGCCGCTGCTGCGCCGCCAACTTATTGCGCTGAGCGGCGCAGGGGTTGATGAAGTGATCGTCGTGACTGGCCACGAGCAAGCCGCAGTCGAGCAAGAGGTGCTCGGCTTCACGGTGACGCTGGCGCACAACGACGCATACGCGCAAGGTCAGGACGGCTCGGTGCGCTTCGGCCTGGCGGCGCTGAACGGTCCCTTCGACGCGATCTTCATCATGCCCAGCGACCAGCCCTTGATCGCCGCCGACGACTTGACCGAGCTCATCGGTGCGTTCAAGAAGCGCAGCGGTGGCCATGTGGTGGTGCCGATGGTGGACGGGCAGCGCGGCAACCCGATCCTGCTCGACGACGAAGCGCGTGGCCGCATCATGGACAGCGGCGCGAACCTCGGGTGCCGGCATTTGATCGAGCGCGAGCCGGAGCTAGTGCATGTGCACCGCACGTCGAACACGCGCTTCATCACCGACCTCGATACGCTGGACGACGTGCAGGCGCTCGCGCTGCGCACGGGGTGGCGCCTGGAGATGCCTGCCGGCGAAATTGCCGCGTAGTCGCCGCGGCGCGACTCGCCATTCGGTCGTTTCGATACAGGCTCGTTGCCGCATCGCTCGGTACGAGCACTGAGTTTCGGACCCCGGAGTAAACGCCACTTGTCTGCCCCGCCCATTCGGGCGACTATTTTGTCGACCTCACCGAACCACCACAGGAGACACGCAGTTCGACGGCTTCGCGCACCAGACCCACTTCGACAGCCACTACAACTGCGTCAAGACCGGCGACATCGCGGCGCGTGGCGGCTTCAGCAAGTTCGGCATGGAAAAGGTGGGTACGCTGATGACGCGCGGCGTGCTGATCGATGTGGCCGGCCTGAAAGGCGTGGAGACGCTGCTCGACGCCTATGAGATCACGGGGCAGGATCTGCAAGACGCGCAGAAGCGGCAGAACCTCACCTGCTGCTCGGCGCGGACAATTGGCCGGTGGAGGTGGCGCCCAATCCCGATCCCAGGCTTTCGCTGGCGGTGCACCAGGTGGCGCTCGTCGTGAACGGAATTCACCTGCTGGAGAACCTCAAGCTCGACGAGCTGGCGGCGAAACAGGTGCACGAATTCGCCTTCGTGTTGCAGCCCCTGAAGGCGGCGGGCTTCTCCGGCTCGACGGTCGCGCCGGTGGCGATTCGGTAGCCGTGCGCCGGGCGGCGGATCGCCGCCCGGCGCTAGTCAGGCCCTCAGGCCCTCAGGCGCCGGACCGTTTGCGCTTCAGCGCCTCGATCGCTCGTTCGAGAATCACGCGATCGAGTTTGTCTTTGTCGCGCGATGACTGTTTGGTCTTGAGCAGCCCTTCCAGGTCCAGGGTGCGCACGGTAATGCCGTCGAAGTCGATGCTCACCCTGTGGGGTCGCAAGGAGTCGAACGATTCGCCGCAGGCGTTGAACATCAAGTCGACGACGAAGGCATCGGCGACGCGGATCGTTTCGCCATCGACAAACCATGCCGGGTCGAGTTCGCGCGCCACCTGATCGGGCAAGCGAAGCAGCGCGCGTTGGGTGCGTTCGCCCTGCTCGCGGGTCGGTTGCAGCAGCAAGTCGATGTCGGTCGTGCCGCGCTCGTAGCCGAGCGCGTACAGGGCGTAGCCGCCGATCAAGAGATATTCAACGCCTTCGGCGTTCAACGCCGTCAGCAGCGACTTCAGGTCAGCGACGCTCGCCGGTCGGGCGACCTTCCTGCCACCGTCATCGCCTGAGTCATCGCTCACGACACTGCAGCGCCGCATTCGCCGCCATGACCCGGGCAAGCGCCTCATTGACCTGCGCGTCTGCCTCTTCGTGCGACTTGAAGCGATACACCCCCTGGGCGATGCCCGTGCTGGAAATTCGCGCCAGGGCGCGCCCGCCCGCCTGGTGCACCGCGGCGCGCCGCAGCGCGTCGGCGTGCGGCAGGGTCGTCAATTCCGGAATCGAGCGGCCGATGGTGCGCATGCGGGCACTGTAGCGCAGGCGCCAGGCCGCGCGCTGCGGTTCGCGTAAACGCTAGTTGTCGCCGTCTTGGCGCTCGGCCAACATCCGCGCCTACCCCGTTCTGGGAGGAGCGCCACATGATTCCCCGCGAGTTCGACTACCACGCACCGAAGACGATTCCCGACGCGCTCAAGCTGCTCGGCCAATTCGGCGACGAGGCCAAACTGCTCGCCGGCGGGCACAGCCTGCTGCCGATGATGAAACTGCGCTTTGCCCAGCCTGGCCACTTGATCGATCTCGGGCGCATCACCGAGCTCAAAGGCATACGCGAAGACGCAGGCGTGCTGCGCATCGGCGCGATGACGACGGAAAACGAACTCATCTGGTCGAAGCTGCTGCAAACCAAGTGCCCACTGCTCGTGGAAGGCGCGCGCCTGATTTCAGACCCGCAGGTGCGCTACAAGGGAACGATAGGCGGCGACATCGCGCATGGCGACGCCGGCAACGACCACCCGGCGCTGATGATCGCGCTGGGCGCGTCGTTCCTGCTGCGCGGCGCGGCGGGCGAGCGCACGGTGGCCGCGGACGGCTTCTTCATCGGCCCTTATTTCACGAAGATGGAAGCGGGCGAAATCATGACGGAGATCCGCATCCCGGTTCCGGCGGTCGGTACAGGCTACGCCTATGCCAAGCTCAAGCGCAAGGTGGGCGACTTCGCCACCGCCGCCTCTGCGGTGACGCTGCGCATGCAGGGCGGCACGGTGGCTGAGGTGACGATCGCGCTGACGAACGTCGGCCCCAC
>JANOLJ010000111.1:0-14747 GCA_031419715.1 Burkholderiales bacterium
GAAACCCGGAGTGGCGAAACGCGGCGCCGATCGCTTCGCGCGTGGACTGCGCGGCCACCGGCGCGGCGGCGGCACCCGGCGCACCGGCGGGCCCTGCCGCGGCGCTGGCCAGCATCTGCTTCGAGTTACCGCGCAACACCCACGCCGCGGGCAGCGCGAGCAGGGCGAACAGCGCCAGACTGTGAACCGCCGCGACCCAGCCCGCCGCCACGGTGATGCCTTGCGCAATGGGCGCGAACACGAACTGACCGAACGAGCCCCCGGCGTTGACGATGCCGGTGGCCATGCCGCGTCTTTCCGGCGGCACGAGGCGCGTGGTTGCCGACATCAGCACCGACGGCCCGGCCATGCCCGCGCCACCGGCCGAGAGCACACCAATCGCGAAGATCAACCCGGCGGTCGTCGTCATGAAAGGAATCAGCGCCGTGCCGATCGCGACGAGCAAGATACCCAGCACCAGCACGCGGCCGGCGCCGTAGCGATCGGCCACGATGCCGGCGAACGGCTGCGTCAGGCCCCACCACAGCTGCCCGAAACCGAACGCCAGGCTGATGCTCGCCAGGCCGAGACCCGTGGACGTGTTCAGCGTGTTCAGGAACAGCCCCATCGACTGGCGCGCGCCCATCATCAATGCAAACGTGCCACCGGCGGCGAGCAGCACCAGCAGCCAGCCGACTCGGCGCGGTGTGGCCACGGCGGCGATGTTCATTCGGGTCTCCTTGTGCCGGGCGTGAGGGAATTCGATTCGAGCGTCGGATTAGCCAAGCGATTGTGGCGACAATCCACGCCCTTGAGATTCAGGAGCACGAATGTCCATGGCCAACGACCCAGCCTCTGTATTGGCCCAGTGGCGTGCCGACGCGCAGCGCCTGCTTGAGCGCGCCGCGCCGATCGGTGTGGTGCGCGCCGATCAAGTGGCGGGCAAGACCGGCGTCGAAGTTTTCAACGCGATGCTCGCTGGCCAGTTGCCGCGCGCACCGATCGGCGACACGCTGGACTTCATCCTGGTCGAGGCCGAACCGGGCCGCGCCGTGTTCCAGGGCAGCCCGCACCAACGCCACTACAACCCGCTGGGCACCGTGCACGGCGGCTGGTTTGCCACCTTGCTCGACTCCGCCGTGGGCTGCGCCGTGCACGCCTCGCTGCCGGCCGGCAAGGGCTACACCACGGCCGAGCTGAAGATCAACATCGTGCGCCCGCTCACCGACAAAGTGCCTCTCGTTCGAGCCGAAGGCAAGGTCATCCACCTGGGCACCCGGATGGCCACCGCCGAGGGCCGCATGACGGGCCCGGACGGCAAGCTGTACGCTCACGCTTCCACCACTTGCTTCATCTTCGACACACCATGAGACTCCTCCACACGATGCTGCGCGTCGGCGACATGCAGCGCTCGATCGACTTCTACACCCGCGTGATGGGCATGACGCTGCTGCGCACGAACGACCGGCCGGACCAGAAGTACACGTTGGCGTTCGTCGGCTACGGCAAGAACCCGGAGCACGCCGAGATTGAGCTGACCTACAACTACGGCGTCGACAAATACGAGCTGGGCTCGGCCTACGGCCACATCGCGATCGAAGTGCCCGATGCTTACGCGGCGTGCGAGAAGATCCGCACGAACGGTGGCGCGGTGACGCGCGAGGCCGGGCCGGTGAAGGGCGGCAGCACCGTGATCGCCTTCATCACGGATCCGGATGGCTACAAGGTGGAGTTGATCGAGCGCAAGGGGTAAGCGCCAGATAAGCGCCGCCCGGGCTGGGCCGGGCTTACGCGCTCGGAATCGGCTTCACTTTGCCGCGAAAGCTTTCTGCACGTGGCTTGCCGGCGAGCGGCACGAACTCGATCTTCGCGTCGGGAACGTGGGTGTCTGGCAGGTGCTCAAGCAGGTGGCGGATCAGCGTGAGCCGGCCGCGCCGCTGGTCGTTGAAGTCCACCAGCGTCCAGGGGGCCGTTTTGCTGTGGGTGGCCTCCAGCATCGTCTCGCGCGCACTCGTGTAGTCGGCATACTTTTCGCGCGCCTTCAGGTCGATGGGCGAGAGCTTCCAGCGCTTCATCGGGTCTTCGAGTCGCTCGGCGAATCGCTTCTCCTGCTCGGCCTGGTCTACCGTGAGCCAGTATTTGAAGAGCAGGATGCCGTCTTGCGTCAGCTGCTTTTCGAACTGCGGCGCCTGCTCGAGGAACGCCGCCGTTTGCTGCGGCGTGCAAAAGCCCATCACCGGCTCGACCCCGGCGCGGTTGTACCAACTGCGGTCAAAGAGCACGATCTCGCCGGCCGCTGGCAGGTGCGGCACGTAACGCTGAAAGTACCACTGCGTGCGCTCGCGGTCGCTGGGCTTGGCCAGGGCCACCACATGGCACTGGCGCGGGTTCAGCGTGTCGGAAATCGCCGCGATCACGCCGCCCTTGCCCGCAGTGTCTCGGCCCTCGATCACCACCACCAGCCGCTGGCCCGTGGCAAGCAGCCAGCGCGCCATGCGGTTCAGTTCGAGCTGCAGCGGCGCGAGCTTTTCCAGGTACTCGCCTTTGCCCATGCGGCCACTCGCGTTCTTGTCCGCGCTGTGTTCCGATTTCTTCTTGCCAGCCATGGGCTTCGCTCCTTGTGTCTGGCTACACGCGCAGCGCACGCGCCGCGCGCGCCAGCGCGGTGATGCGCTCCCAGTCGCCTTTGCCCACGGCGTCGGCGGGCGTGAGCCACGAGCCGCCGCAGACCTTGACGTTCCGCAAGCCCAAATACTGCGGCGCGGTCTCGAGACTGATGCCACCCGTGGGGCAGAACATGATGTCGGGGAACGGGCCGCCGAGCGCCTTGAGCATTGCCACGCCACCGGCCGCGCTGGCGGGAAAGAACTTGAGGAAGCGATAGCCCTCGGCGCTGGCCTGCATCACTTCGCTCGCCGTGGCCACGCCCGGCAACAGCGGCAAGCCGACGTCGCGACACGCCTGGCTGACATCGCTGGCGTAACCCGGGCTCACGGCGAACTGGCAACCCGCGTCTTTTGCGGCGCGCGCATCGGCGGGGGTGCGCACCGTGCCGGCACCGACGATGGCGCCGGGCACCGCTTTGACAATCGCCTCGATGCAGCGCAGCGCGACGGCGGTGCGCAGCGTCACTTCAAGCACGCGCACACCTCCGGCGACGAGGGCGCGGGCCAACGGCACGGCGACGCTGACATCGTCGATCACGATGACGGGAATGACGGGGCCGTGCGCGGCGAGTTCCAACGTGTCCATGGGTCTCCTCGGTGTCGTGTCGTGTCGTGTCGATGTCAGTGAGCACCGCGCGTCACAGCCAGGTGCAAGCGCCTTCTTCGGCGCTGCGCACATTGCGCCGCATGCCAGCGAACAGGTCGCGCCCGAGGCCGCGGCCGTTGGCGCGGGCCTGGGCGTCGGGAATCGTCGCGGCTTCGCGCGCCGCCCAGGTTGCGGCATCGACGAGCGCGTCCAGCGTGCCCGCCACTGCGTCGAGCCGCAGCACATCGCCGTCGCGCAATTTGCTGAGCGCGCCGCCGGCCAGGGCCTCCGGGCTGACGTGGATCGCCGCCGGCACCTTTCCCGACGCGCCGCTCATGCGCCCGTCAGTGACGAGTGCCACCTTGAAGCCCTGCCCTTGCAGCACCGCCAGCGGCGGCGTGAGCTTGTGCAGTTCGGGCATGCCGTTCGCGTGCGGGCCCTGGAAGCGCACGACGGCGACGAAGTCGCGCTGCAGTTCGCCCGCCTTGAATGCCGCAAGCAGCTCCTCCTGCGCGTTGAAGACAATCACCGGCGCTTCAATCACATGCCGATCGTCGGGCACCGCCGACACCTTGATGACGGCGCGCCCGAGGTTGCCGCGCAGCAGCTTCAAACCGCCTTCCTGACTGAAAGGCAGGCTCGCCGGGCGCACCACCGAGGCGTCGCCGCTGTCCTGGGGCAAGGCATTCCAGTGCAGTTTCTCCGCCCGCTGCTCGGGCACCTTGGCGTACTCACGCATGCCGCCTGCGGCGACACAGGCAACGTCAGCGTACATGCACCCTGAGTCGAGCAGTTCGCGGATCACGAAGCCCGGCCCGCCTGCCGCCTGAAACTGGTTCACGTCGGCCGCGCCGTTCGGGTACACGCGCGCCAGCAGCGGCGTGGCGTGCGACAGGTCAGCGAAGTCGGTCCAGTCGATCTGGATGCCCGCGGCACGCGCCACCGCGACCCAAGGGATCAGGAGGTTCGTCGAGCCACCGGTGGCGAGCAACGCGACCATCGCGTTGACGATGACGCGCTCGTCCACCAGCCGGCCGATCGGCGTGAAGCGCGGGCCTTGCGCCCCGCCTTGGGAGATCGCCAGCAGGCTGCGCACCGCTTCGCGCGTGAGCAGCTCGCGCAACTGCGCATGCGGGTGCACAAAGGCCGTGCCGGGCACGTGCAAGCCCATCGCCTCTAACAGCATCTGGTTGCTGTTCGCTGTGCCGTAGAAGGTGCACGTGCCCGGGCCGTGGTAGGCCGCCGACTCGGCCTCGAGCAGTTGCTCGCGCCCGACCTTGCCCTGCGCATACTCCTCGCGCACTTTCGACTTGGCGGTGTTGCTCAGGCCACTGCTCATCGGCCCGGCGGGCACGAAGACGCAGGGCAGGTGGCCGAAGTGCAGCGCGCCGATCAGCAGACCCGGGACGATTTTGTCGCACACGCCGAGCAGCAGCGCGCCGTCGAACACATCGTGCGTCAACGCGATCGCCGTGGCAAACGCGATCGTGTCGCGCGAGAACAGGCTCAGCTCCATGCCGGGCAGGCCCTGCGTGACGCCGTCGCACATCGCCGGCACGCCGCCCGCCACCTGCACGGTGGCGCCCCACTTGCGCGCTTCGTCGCGGATCACAGCGGGGAATCCCTCATAGGGCTGGTGCGCCGACAGCATGTCGTTGTAGGCCGTCACCACCGCGATGTTCGGCGCGCGCTGCGCCACGACGCGCAGTTTGTCGTTGGCGGGCAGCGCGGCGAACGCGTGGGCGATGTTCGCGCAACCCATGCGGTCGGTGCCACGCGGCCGCGCCACTGCGGCGTCGATGCCCTCAAGGTAGGCACGCCGCGTGGCGCTGCTGCGCTCGCGAATGCGCGAGGTGACTTCAACGATGACGGGCTTCATGGGCGACCTCGCTGTAACTGATCTCGCGATTTTGGTGTAACTAAGTTACACCGTCAATGTCTGGCCGCACAGGCGGGTCGGCCAAGTGCAGCGTAGCACCGTCGTGCCGGCCCAGCCGCGCGGCTTGCAGCGTCGCCATAAAGTACGGCCATGAACATGAGTTTGAACCATGACGTGCCACCGCATCGCGACCCGCGGGCCCTGCTCGACCGCACGCTCAAGGCCTGGGGCGGGCGCCGCGACCTGTGGGTGTTTGGCTATGCCTCGTTGATCTGGCGCCCCGAGTTCGACGCGACCGAGCGCCGCCCCGCCTGGGTGCATGGTTGGCACCGCGCGCTGCAAATGCGCTCCCGGGTGAACCGCGGCACGATGGAATGCCCGGGGCTGGTGTTTGCGTTGATCTCCGGTGGCTCATGCCGAGGGTTTGTGTATCGCGTGCCGCAGCGCAATGGCGCCGCCGAACTGGAGCGCCTGTGGTTCCGCGAAATGCCCACTGGCGTGTATGACCCCACCTGGCTGCGCTGCCGCACCGCCGAAGGGCCGGTGGAAGCGCTCGCCTTCACGCTGGACCGCGCCAGCCCGAATCACACCGGCAAGATGAGCGACACGCACATGCTGCAAGTGCTGCGCAGCGCCAGCGGGCGCTATGGGAGCACGCTGGAATACTTGTTGGAGACCGCGGCCTCGCTGCGCACCCACGGCATTCGTGACCGCGAGATCGAGCGGCTCGCGGCGTTGGTGCGGCACCACGGCTTGGCGCCATAGCCGCACCGGGAGCCGGCGCGACCGGCAAGCGCGAAGCGAAACCTCAAAGGTCCGACAGTGGGGCCGGCGCCGTTTCCAACGATTCGCGCAACTGCTCCAGGTCGCCCTCGGTATCGATGTCGACGAGCACGCCGGGGTCGTCAAGCTCCAGGCCCAGCGTCGGGTAACGCGACACGACGCGGCGCGCACCGTCATCGCCCGACAGCGCGATGAGTTCGGAGTACAACTCGGCGCCAAAGCCCACCGGGTGACCGCGCCGCCCCTTGTACTGGGCGCACACCACCGGGTGCTGCGTGAGTTCGCGCGCGACGGCGATCAATGTCGAAGTTCTCACCAACGGCATGTCGCCGGGCAAGATGAGCCAGCCGCCAGCGTTGGCGCGCGCCATCACGCCCATCGCGATCGAATAGCCCATGCCCAGCGCCGCCTGGCCGGGCGTGCCGACTTCGGGAACGACGATCACGTCGCGCGACGCAATGCTGCGCCGGGCCAGCTCGGCCAGCGGCTCGCTCACCACCACGACCACCGGCAACTGGCTGGCAATGGCGTGGCGCAGCGTCGTGCCGAGCACGCTGTACGGGCCCAGGCCCTGGGCCAGTTTGTGGTCCTCGAGTTTGGGCCCGTCCAGCCGGGGTTCCGCGCTCTTGAAGCGCGTTCCCTTGCCAGCGGCCAATACGATCACTGCCGGTCGAACCGTCATTCACTCACCTCCCAAGGCCCCGAGCATGGGAGCCCGAGACGATTTGAGGAACTGGTACGTGTACCTAAGGCCTTCCCCGTACACAAGCTTGTGTAGACGCTGTATGCCACACCCGCCGCGACACGCGCGCGATGCGAAAAATCAAGCGGCTTGCTCCATCCTGGTGCAGTTGGAGGTGCCTATACTGGTCTGATCATGACAACACTTTCCGACCGCCTCGCCGATCTGCGCAAAAGCTATGAGCGCGCCGAACTCGACGAAACCGCCGCGGCCAGCGACCCGCAGCTGCAATTCGAGGCGTGGCTGCAACAGGCCATCGATGCCGAATTGCCCGAACCGACCGCGATGACGCTGGCCAGCGTAGGCGCTGACGCCAGACCATCGACCCGCGTCGTGCTCTTGAAGGGCAACGATGCGCGTGGCCTGGTGTGGTTCAGCAACTACCGCAGCCGCAAAGGCCGGGAACTGGCAGCCAACGCTTACGCCGCGCTGCAGTTTCACTGGGTCGAGCTGGAACGCGTGGTGCGTATTGAAGGCCGCGTCGGCCACACCGACGCCGCGGAATCAGACGCCTACTTCAAGACCCGACCTCTCGATTCGCGCATCGGCACCTGGGCTTCACCGCAAAGCGAGGTCATCAGCTCGCGCGCCGTGCTCGTGGCGAACGCCGCCAAAGTGGGCGCGCAGTACCTGCTGAACCCGCCACGCCCGCCGCATTGGGGAGGCTTTCGCCTCGTTCCCGACCGTTGGGAGTTCTGGCAGGGGCGCAAGTCACGCCTGCATGACCGGCTGGTGTACCGGCTTGAGGGCAACGCGTGGCAGCGCGAGCGGCTCGCGCCATAACCGCGCCGCGCCTGCGATGAATTCGGGTGCCTTCGTCACCGGCGCGCTGCTGAGCGCAACCCTCATCATCGGCATCGGCGCGCAGAACGCCTTTGTGCTGCGCCAGGGGCTGCGACGTGAACACGTCGGACCGGTGGTTGCTTTCTGCGCCGCTGCCGACGCACTGCTGATCGCCGCAGGCGTCGCCGGCTTGGCCACGGTGCTGGGCGAGCGCCCCCGGCTGGCCTGGTGGCTGACGCTCGGCGGCGTCGCCTTTCTGAGCTTCTATGGCATTCGGGCCCTGTGGCGCGCACTGCGCCCTGGCGTGTTGCGCGATACGGCAGGTGCCGGCCTGAGCCGCACCCAGGCGCTGGCGCAGGTGGCCGCCTTCACCTTGCTCAATCCGCATGTCTACCTCGACACCGTGCTGCTCGTGGGCAGCATCGGTGCGCAGCAGGCAGCCGCGGCGCGACCCTGGTTCGTTGCCGGCGCCGCGACAGCGAGCGCGGTCTGGTTTGCCGGCCTGGGCTACGGGGCGCGCCTGCTCGCGCCGCTGTTCGCCCGGCCGCGCGCCTGGGCGGTGCTCGATGTCGTCATCGGCCTGACGATGCTTGCGCTGGCGGCTTGGTTGGCGACGCGGCTCTAGCAGCCTGTCGGGTTCCTGGCTGTTATTCGGCCAGCGCCAGGCTGCGGAACGTCTGGCGAAACTTCTCGACCTTCGGGAACACGACGAACATGCAGTAGCCCTGCTGCGGGTTGTTCGCGAAGTAGTGCTGGTGTTCGTCTTCGGCGCGCGAGTAGTTGGCCTCCATCACGATTTCGGTGACCACCTTGCCACGGTGGTGTTCGTTCGCCTCGGCGGTCACTTCGCGCGCGATGCGCTCCTGCTCCTTGTCACGAAAGTAGATGCCGGAGCGGTACTGCGGGCCCTTGTCATTGCCCTGGCGGTTCAGCGTGGTCGGGTCGTGGATCACGTAGAAAATCTCCAGCACCTGGCGCAGGCTGATCTGCGCGGCATCGAAACTCACCCGCACCACCTCGGCATGGCCGGTCTTGCCGCCGCACACCTGGGCATACGACGGGTTCACCACCTGGCCGTTGCTGTAGCCCGACTCGACGGCCGTGACGCCGCGCACCTGCTCGTACACGGCCTCCAGGCACCAAAAACAGCCACCACCCAGCGTGATGGTTTCGATCGATAGCTTCATGCAAGTCTCCATGCGTGGGCACACCCGGCGGAGATTGTCCAACTTATCATCCGTCGGCCCACGACCGAAGGACTTACACCATGGCAACCACTTCCACCCCTTTCCAGTGGGACGACGCGTTCCGCTTCGACGAGCAACTCAGCAGCGACGAGCGCGCCGTGCGCGACGCGGCACGCGACTACTGCCAGGAGAAATTGCAGCCGCGCGTGCTGATGGCGGCGCGCCATGAAACCTTCGATCGCTCCATCATGAACGAGATGGGCGCGCTCGGGCTCCTGGGCTCGACGATCGACGGCTACGGCTGCCCGGGCGTGAACCATGTGAGCTACGGCCTGGTGGCTCGTGAAGTGGAGCGCGTGGACAGCGGCTACCGCAGCGCGATGAGCGTGCAAAGCTCGCTCGTGATGCACCCGATCCACGCCTACGGCAGCGAGGTGCAGCGCGAAAAATATCTGCCCAAACTCGCCACCGGCGAATGGATAGGCTGCTTCGGCTTGACCGAGCCGAACCATGGCTCCGACCCCGGCAGCATGCTGACGCGCGCGAAACCGACGAAACGAGACGGGGTGGGCGGCTACCTGCTCACTGGTAGCAAGATGTGGATCACGAATTCACCCGTGGCCGATGTATTCGTCGTCTGGGCGAAATCCGAAGACCCGGACGGCAAGGTGGGCGGCCAGGAGTCGATCCACGGCTTCATCCTCGAGCGCGGCATGAAAGGCCTCACCGCTCCGAAGATCGAAGGCAAGATGAGCTTGCGCGCCAGCGTCACCGGCGAGATCGTGATGGACGGCGTGTTCGTGCCCGAGGCGAACTTACTGCCCAATGTGAACGGCCTGAAGGGCCCGTTCGGTTGCCTGAACAAGGCGCGCTACGGCATCGCCTGGGGCGCGATGGGCGCGGCCGAGTTCTGCTGGCACGCGGCGCGCCAGTACACGCTGGACCGCCAGCAGTTCGGCCGGCCGCTCGCGGCAACGCAGCTGATCCAGAAGAAGCTTGCCGACATGCAGACCGAGATCACGCTCGGCCTGCAAGCGTGCCTGCGCGTCGGCCGATTGCTCGACGAAGGCCGCGCCGCGCCCGAGATGATTTCACTCATCAAGCGCAACAACTGCGGCAAGGCGCTGGACATCGCCCGAGCCGCGCGCGACATGCACGGCGGCAACGGAATCCACGATGAATACCACGTGATCCGCCACATGATCAATCTGGAGACGGTGAACACCTACGAGGGCACGCACGATGTGCATGCGCTGATCCTGGGGCGGGCGATGACGGGCTTGCAGGCGTTTTTCTAGAGCGTCGGATTTCGCCTTCAGGCAGGCGTATGGTCCTTGAGCCACTCTCTGAGAGCCCCGTCAACCTTTGTTTGCCAGCCCTCGCCCGTGGCTTTGAATGCGTCGAGCACCTCGGCAGAGAGGCGAATGTTGATTGCCACCTTGGGCGGGCGTTTGCTTGGGCCGCGCTGGCCCGGCTTGCGCCTCTCGGCCAGCGCGGCACGAACCGCCGCGACCCCACCGCCTTTGGTGACAACTCCGTTCTTCCAGAACGCCGCAACGGCCTTCGGATCGCTCGGATCGTAGGGGCAGTCCGGATCGCTCACGCTTTCGGGCGCGTTCGCGACGATCGCCTTGATTCGCTCAGGACTGAGTTTGCGAGAAGAAGTAGCGCGCTTCATGCTTTGTGGCCTTGCGAAGAGAGATGACGTGCAAATCGTCCCCTCGCTCTGTGTACGTCATGTGCACGACCTGCCCAGCCAGCATTCCAATGAGATTGATTCGCTGCTCGCCATACGCCAAGCGATCGTCTTCTTGTGTGATGACCGGGGCATCGAAGACGGTTTCGCAATCCGCGAAGTCGAATCCATGCTCCTTGATGTTGCGCTTGCGTTTCGCATCATCCCAAGTCAACATGGGCTAAGTGTAGGCACAAACAGCGCCCGGGCGATTGGCCGAACCGCCCTTCGCAAGTCCACCGCAGCGCGGGGCGGCGTTCCAGGCAACGCCCGCCCACGCCGCAGCCCTGCACAACGAGCGTCGTGGAACGCCCAGCGGCGAGCCAGGTGGCCACGCGCTGCGGCAACTGGTCGATCGGAAAACCGTCGATCGCGCCGCGCCGGGTCTTGCTGCCCGCCCATCCGCTTCGCTGTACCGTGGAAACCTCGTGGCCGACGAGAGGGGCACCGAGGCGCCGGGGCAAGTCTTCGTCAAGCAGGATGCGCATCTTGAACGAGTGCGGCACGCGCCTCTTCAAGTACAGCGACCGCCAACTCGCGGCTGACGGAGGGGAAGTCGTCCAGAAAAACTGCCAGAGAATCGCCAGCTTCAAGGTGGTGAAACAAGACTTTGACTGGCACGCGGGTACCGGCAAAGACAGGTGTTCCGCTGTGGATCTCGGGATGGACGGTGATCGACACTGTCTTCATGACTCGGTGCCCACGCTGATTGTGGGTCGTAGTTTAATGCGGGAGTGCCGAAGCTGCGGGACAAGCGACAGCCGCCGACCGATTTCTGCGGCCAGCTACCGAAACTCGTAGCGCGCCTTCAGCCCCACCAGCCAATTGCGCGGCATCGCCGGCTCGAAGAAGCGGCTGTTGCCTTCGTTGACGATCACCGAGCCGGCGTAGTTGCGGTCACTCGCGTTGTCCACGCGCAGCAACTGGCTGAACTGCCATTCGCCCACCGTTTGCTGGAAGCCGGCGCGCAGGTTCAGCACTGTGGCAGCGGGCGCCGCATCGGTGTTGGCGTCGTTCACGTAGAGCTTGCCGGTGTGCACCACTTCGACGCCGGAGTTGAACCCGCCCCAGGCGCCCCGCGGTGCCCAGGCGAGTTCGGCGAATGCGCTGCGCTCGGGCGTGCCGGGCAGGTGGTTGCCTGCGGGAATGTTGACGGGCGCGGGTGGCGCACCGCTGACGCTGCCAAACGCCTCGTCGAAGCGCGCCCGCAGCGCCGTCAGGCTCACCGTGCTGCGCAGCGACTCGCCGAGTTGACCGACGTGCGACAACTCGATACCGCGGCGCGATGTCCTGCCGGCATTCTTGAACGTGGAGCGCCCTCCCGCGTTGGACTCGACAACGATTTCATTGCGCGTCGCGATGTCGAACCAGGCGACGTCCAGGCGCTGCGTTCCGGCGTACTTCCACTTCGCGCCGATCTCGGCATGGCGGCTCTTCGACGCTTTCAGATCCGTGTTCAACCCGGTCAAGCCGTTCGCGCGATAGGACAACTCGGTGAAGGTGGGAGTCTCGAAGCCTTGACCCGCATTCGCGTAAACGTTCAACGTCGGCGCGGCGCGCCAACTCAGGCCCAGCACCGGGCTGGTGGCGCTGTAGCTGAGGCTGCCGCTGTCGTCGGGGTTGGGCGGCACGCTGGCCGGGGTGATGAAACGATCGCTCGTTCTGAAGCGCACATGGCTTGAGCGCACGCCGGCGGTGGCCGTCCAGCGCGGATCGAATTCGAAGCTCGCCTGCGCAAACGCGTCGCGGTTGGCGGAGCGGTTGCGCTCATCGCGTTTCAGCGCACCTTGCACACCGCCGGCATTGAGGTAACCCTGGCGGTCTTCGTCGCTCTCATCCAGATCGACGCCTCCGACCAGGCGCAGCGCCTGGCCGCTGTCAAGCTTGATCGCGTGGCTCAGTTGCACCCCCAGGCCCTGGTAGCTGCGCGAGAAAACCACGATGCCGCCGCTGTGCGTGGACGGCTGCTGATTCGCCAGCGGAATCGCCAATGCGTTGTTCAGATCGCGCTGGCCGAAGTAGACACGCGCCGTCAACTGCGTGGCCGCGCCGAGGCGCTGTTCGAAAACGCCACCGATCTGCTGTTGAAAAATCGTCTTGCGTGGGTCTTGCGTCGTCGCGATCGGCACCGCCTGCACCGGGTTCGCTTCCCAGAGGGCGCGCGTCAGGCCCAATGGGTCGAGCGACACCGGCTGATCCAGCGAATTGAGCACCAGGCTGAAGCGCGAATCGGCGCTGAAGTCGTGCTGCCACTTGGCGTTGATCTGGTCGCGCGTGGCCTTGCTGTGGTCGCGGTAGCCGTCGGTGTGATAGGTCGATGCATCAATGCTCACCGTGTCGCTCGAGCCTGCGGCGCCGAACTTCACACCCACCTTGTGCTGACCGTAGGGGCCGATCGAGCCGCTCAGCGTTGTCGTCGGCGGCCCCAGGTCCATGTCGGTGAACACCTGCACCACGCCGCCCGCAGCGTTGCCATAGAGCTGCGCCATCGGGCCGCGCAGCACCTCGATGCGCCCGGCCGAGGCGAGCGCCACGTTCGAGGCCTGGCCTTGCCCGTCGGGCATCGTCGCCGGAATGCCATCAACAATGAGGCGCACCCCGCGAATGCCGAAGGTCGAGCGCGAGCCGAAGCCGCGAATCGAGAGCTGCAAGTCTTGCGCATAGTTCTGCCGGTTCAGCACCGTGATGCCCGGCACGCGGTTCAGCGCCTCGGAAAGGTTCACCTGCGGGCCGGCGGATTCGATCGTTTCGCGCGTCACCGCAGTAATCGCGGCGGGCGCGTCGAATGTTGTTTGGCGCGAGCGTTCGACGCTGATGATCACCGGGTCGAGCTGGGCCGCTGCCGATGCGGCGGGAGTCTGTTGCGCACAGACGCCCAATGAGACGAGGGCAGCGGCCGAAACGCCGCCGATGGCAAAGGTACTTTTCATGTCTCCGCTTTCTTTGAAATATCCCGAGAAGTCTATGAGCGGCATCGGCACAGCCGGCTCATGATTTTCTGGTTTCGAAAGTCGGCACCGCGCAGTGGAGATTGCCAACGTGGTTCAAATGTCAATCGACCGCGCGCACCTCGGCCCATGCCCGTCGACTTCAAACTAGGGGGGTGACCGAAATAGGGGTAGATTTCGGCAGCATCGAGGGGTAGGATCGTTCTGGAATGTCGCTACTCGACGCGAGACGGCCTACGCCGGAACTCGCGTTTTCACTCACAACAAAGGGAAGAGGCCATCATGCGTCGAATTTGCTCAGCCATCGCGGCCGTGGTTTGTGCACTCGCCATCACACCCTCGGCATTTGCCGGAGCCGGCGTCATCACGACGGTAGTTACCCGGCTGTCGGACACCGTCACCTACAGCGTCCCCGGCGCGACTTCGCCGCCGCGCCTTGAAACCTACGTGGGCTATACGGTCGCGATCTCCAATGCGGGTGGCAACACGATCAACAACATCCGCTTCACGGCGGGGACGTCCGTCGCCGATAGCGCGGAAATGGCGATCTTCAGTTCGGTCGAAGGCGCAACATGTACGACCACGAACACGGCCCTGACGGCGATCGAATGCACGATCGGTCAACTGACCGCCGGCCAGAGCTTCCCGACTTTCGCCGTGTTCTTCAAGGCGCCGGTCAAGGTCACCAATGGCAGCTACGATGTCAATGGGGAGGACTTCGTCGCTTTCAGCGGGATCACGTATTACGCCGAAGGAACGGGAGGTCCCAACTCGATCCCGGACAACTCGACCATTGAATGGGCTGCGGCTGCGGTGGGCCTCGGCACAGACAATCCATTGCTGGTGAAGTCCGCCGTGCCGAAGAGCGGTGGCAAGTTCTTCACCGGCAGCGGCGCGATCAGCACCGGCACCGATCGGTTCACAACGAGCGTGGATGTGCCTGCCGCGGCGACATTCACGACGGCCACAATCACCGAATCGACGTTCACCAGTGTCGACAACTGCACCACCAACTTCTTCAACGAGTGCTTCCAGTCGAACATCACGATCAATGGAACATTCTCGCCGTACCTGACGATCGTCTTGCGCCAGGACTCCTCGAACATCAAACCCGGCACCAAGATCGGCAGTGTTCTTATCCAGTATGTGGGCCCACTAGGTACGCAATACATCGGCGATTGCGCGAGTCCAACCACACCCAGGTCCGACTCCCTGCCATGCATTGCCACGCGGGTGTACTACAAGAACAGCAGGGTCCCGGGCTGGACAATAGCCCTCGACGGCGACTTCGAGTGGACACTCATCAACCTCACGAACGGCGGATACCGGTTTCCATGACGGTTGAGCATTTGGGTCAGACGCGGTCGAGATCAGTCGCCCATGCCCTAGAACGGGCGGCTGAGACAACGTTTCCCTTCGATGTGTAGAGCGCGATCGCCTCGGCGATGACCTGGCGCGC
>JANOLJ010000112.1:0-3597 GCA_031419715.1 Burkholderiales bacterium
GTTGCCACAAGAAAGACGACGATGGCGCGAAGGGCCACAAAGGGCGCTACGGCGAGAAATGCGAGAGCTGTCACGGCACGAAGGCGTGGAAGCCGAGCAATTTCAATCACGACAAGGACACCAAGTACGATCTGTTGGGCAAACACAAGACGACGCCGTGCAAGGACTGCCACACCGGCCACCTCTACAAGGACAAGCTCAGCCAGGAGTGCTACGCCTGCCACAAGAAAGACGACAAGCACAAAGGCTCATTGGGCAAGGCCTGCGGCGAATGCCACACCGAGGTGGGCTGGAAAGAGCGCACCAAGTTCGACCACGACAAGACCGATTTCCCGCTGCTCGGCAAACACGCCAAGGTCGAGTGCAAGGACTGCCACAAGAGCACCAATTTCAAGGAAGCGCCCAAGGAGTGCATCGGCTGCCACCGCAAGGACGACAAACACGAGAAGACGCTGGGCGAAAAGTGCGGCGACTGCCACAACGAGCGCGACTGGAAGTCCACGCACGGGCGCTTCGACCACGACCGCACGAAGTTCAAGCTGCGCAACGCACACGCGTCACCCGAGAAGATCAAGTGCAACGCTTGTCACAAGGATCTGCGAAGTTTCCGCAAGACGCCGCTGGACTGCTTTAGTTGCCATAAGAAAGACGACAAACACGAAGGCCAGCAGGGCAAGGCCTGCGAGAAGTGCCATAACGATGTGTCGTGGAAAGTCGATGCCTTCGACCATGCACGCACGCATTTCCCGCTGACCGGGCGCCATTTGGTGGCGAAGTGCAAGGACTGCCATGAGACACCGCGTTACCAGGACGCGCCACGCGACTGCTATGGTTGCCACAAGAAAGACGACAAGCACAAGCTCAAATTCGGTGAGCGCTGCGAGTCGTGCCACAACACGCGCGCCTGGTCAGTCTGGGATTTCGATCATGACAAACGCACCAAATTCAAGATTGACGGCGCGCACCGTAAGGTGACTTGCGAGGCGTGCCACAAGGAAGCGGCTCCGAAGGGCAAGGACGTCGGAACCATCTCGGCAATCTGCGTCGCCTGCCACCGCCGCGACGACATTCACGACGGGCAGTTCGGCCCACGCTGCGATCAATGCCACACGACAACTGACTGGAAAAAGATCATGAACCGCAGGCAGGTGCAAGTCGATCCCCCTGGCGACGCAGGTTGGACCGTGGCCGCGTTGTTCGGACAGGCGAGTTTGTTCAATCGGCGAGCGCAAGCAAACAAGAATTCTTCTGAGGGCGACTACCCATGAACTCGACACATCGTTGGCCAGCGGTCGCGCGGCTTGCGTGGCGCTGGTTGGGGGCGGTCTTGGTGGCCGGCTTTGTCTCTGGGGCGATGGCCCAGGCGGCGGGCAGCTTCGACCACCTCAAGACCGGCTTCGCGCTGACCGGCACGCACATCGTGCAGCGCTGCGAGTCATGCCATCAACTGGGCGTGTTCAAGGGCACGCCACGCGACTGCGCGAGTTGCCATACCGCGGGTACGCGGCTGTCACGCGCCAACGTCGTCAAGCCTGAGAAGCACATTCCCACACAGCTGACCTGCGACTCTTGCCATAACACTCAGGCCTTCACCGGTGCGAGGTTCACCCACGCCGGCGTGGCCATCGGAAGCTGCGCCACTTGCCACACCACCGGCCTGGCGACGGCCAAGACACCAGGGCACCTGGTCACATCGGCATCATGCGACTCCTGCCATCGCACGACGGCGTGGCGACCCGCATCGACGTTCAATCACGTCGGCGTGGCGCCGGGAACCTGTGCCAGCTGCCATGGCGTCACGGCCAAGGGCAAGACTGCGTTGCACATTCCGACGATCGTGCCAACCTCGATGCCTTCTTGTGACAGCTGCCACCGCAGCGGCTACACCTCATTCCTGCCGGCGCGGTTTCACGCCAGCGCGGCGGTGAGCGCGTCGTGTGCCACTTGCCACACCGGGGGCTTCTCGCGTGCCGTGGGCAAACCCAACACGCCAGTGCACGCGAACGTGACGGTGTGCGAGAGCTGCCACAAGTCCACGGCGAGCTGGGCCGGCGCTAAGGTGGACCACAGCGGATTCACAACGCTTACGAATTGCGCGAGTTGCCACGACGGGAGAACCGCCACCGCCAGGGTGGCGAATCACATGCCCGTCGGTACGACGAATTGCCTGAGCTGCCACACCACCACGGCATGGAACCCATCGTTCTGGAACCACACGCAGATCGTGCCGTTGCCGGCTTGTGCGAGCTGCCACTCGGGCCAGTTCCTGTCCGCCGTGGGCAAACCCAACACGCTAGTGCACGCGAACGTGACGTTGTGCGATACCTGCCACAAGTCCACCGTGTCCTGGGCCGTTGACAAGCCCAACCATGCGGCGCTGAACTTCCCGACGAATTGCGCAAGTTGCCATGGCACCAGCGCAAGCGGCAAAACGACCGCGCACATTCCGACGACGCTGAATTGCACGAGTTGCCACACCACGACGGGATGGCGTCCAACGCTCTGGACGCACACGCAGATCACGCCACTGCCAGGTTGTGCCACTTGCCACAACGGCCGATACCCGCCGGTGCGGGGCAAGACGCCCACGCACATCGTCACGACGGCGGCTTGCGAGAGCTGCCACAAGACAACGGCGACCTGGCTCGGCGCCAAGACCGACCACACGGGTTTCACTGCGGCAACGAACTGCGCGGCCTGCCACACCACGGGTGGCGGCGCGACGGCTCGCGGCACGGCTCACATTCCTGTCGGTACGGCCACTTGCTTCTCATGCCACGGCACGACGGTGTGGACGCCGTCGAAGTGGAACCACAGCCAGGTCGCCGTGACGGGGCAATGCGCGACGTGCCATACGGGCGGGTTCCCTCCCGCCGACGGACGCTCCACGCTTCACACGCCGTTCCAACTGGTGAGCGCGACCAGCGGCGCCAAGTGCGACACCTGCCACAGCGGATTCACGCTCTGGACGGGGGTGAAATTGCACAGCAAGGTCGCGGTGAGCGCGCAATGCGTGACTTGCCACACTACGCCCTACCTGCTGGGCCAGAAGAAACCCAGTACCCCCGTCCACGCCAACGTCACGGGAAACTGCGAGTCTTGCCACAAGTCCACATCGAACTGGCTCATCGTGACCTTTGCCCACAACGCATCGAACGCGGTAGGCACCGGGGCATGCGACACCTGCCACGGCGTCGGAGGCAGCGCAACGAGCAAGGCCAGAGTCGGCACGCACATCCCGGTTCCCGCCGGAACCGCGAAATGCGACTCCTGCCACCGCTCGCAGGCAAGCTGGGCAACGGCGGTGACGATGAACCATGCCGTCGTCACCACGGCGACATGCAAGTCTTGCCACGATGGCAGATTCCTGACGCAGGGCGTTATCGGCGCGTTGGCCAAACCGACGAATCACATTCCAGAGAGTCAACTGCTGAACGGCGCGACGATGGACTGCAAAGCCTGCCACACCGGCACGACGGTGTGGACGACGGTCGCAATGAATCACAATGCCAGCATGGGCAACGGGTCGGGCTGGTGCACGGCTTGCCACCTTACCGGCAAGAATTTCCTCGGAAGCTTGGAGAAGAAGTCGCTGAC
>JANOLJ010000113.1:0-49341 GCA_031419715.1 Burkholderiales bacterium
CTGGAATCTGTGCGATCAGCGCCGCGAGCATGCGCTGCGCCGAAGCCTGGCCGAGCGGCACGCACTTCATCGCGGCTTGCGCCATGTTCTCGGCCCAACTGAAGGCCAGGCTCAGCAGCGCCTCGTCGCGCCTGGCGCCGGCCTGCAGCGTGGCCAGCGCGAACGCGACCACCCAGTTCGGCGCCGGCTGCAGCGCGGCAAGGGTCGCGAGTCGCGCATCGTCAGCGGCCTGGGGGTTTTGATTGCGCAACCACGCCAGCAGCGAGCGGCCCATCTGTTCACTTTGCTGGCGCAGCTCGGCGCTCTCGCGCGTGCGCTGCACCCAGGAGTTCACGCCCACCAACGCGGCGATGTCGTGCGCCTGCCAGGCATCAAACGCCCGGGCCGCGACGGCAAGTTCGCTGCGTGCCAGGCCGAGGTACAACTGATCGAGCAGCCAAGAGGTGGCGTGCTGCTCATCGGTCACGAGGCCTGCATCGACCGCGGCCTCCAGTGCCTCCGAGTAACTGAACCCGCCCACCGGCAGCGCCGGTGAAGTGATCTGCATCAAGCGCAGCAGGGTCGTGGCGCGAAGGCGCGCCGCATCAAGTTCAGGAATGTCTGGCGTGATCGTGGTCATGGTCGTGCGCGCAATCCGGCCCGTGCACATGTTTGGTTGGCTTGCTCGGGCCGTGCGGGTGCCCCGCGTCGTGCGCCGGGCCGTGGTCGTGCCCGTGCGCATGATCGTGCCCCTGTCCATGATCGTGGGCATGACCCTGGCCTGCGTGCGCCGCATAGGCGCCCGCCTCGGGCTCGAACGGCGCACTCTCCTCGGTCACGATCAGGTGCATCTGGCGCAACATGTCGGCCAGCACATGGTCGGCCTCCAGCTTCAGATGATCGGGCGTGATCTCAAGTGCCACATGCCGATTGCCCAGGTGATACGCAGCGCGCAACAGGTCGAACGGCGCGCCGTGTTCGGCGCAGTGGCGCACCACCAATACGGGCTCGCGTGCGGCGATGACGCGCACCAACGAACCGTCTTGCGCCACGAGCACGTCGCCGCCGCGCGCCATGTGGCCACGCGGCAAGATCACCCCCAGCGCCCGGCCGTTGCTGTCCGTCGCATCGAATCGGCTCTTCTGGCGCACGTTCCAGTCGAGCTCGATGGTGGCGGCTCGTTTCACCAGCGTCGGTGCCAGGCCGCGGCCGCGGGGGATGAGTTGGTTGGCGATCAGCATGGGCAATCCGGGTCGGCGGGTCGGGCCGTCAGTGTGCCAGCGTTTCGTGGCGGCCGGTGTGTCGCGCTTGAGGGTGGAGCGCCCCGGTGTCAGACGCGCTGGTTGCGCCGCGACAAACGAGGGGCACGCCGGGCCGCCAAACTCAGGAGTTTCGATATTGCGCGGTGTCGCACATCGCGCCAAGATTTCTGCCACAGTCCGAGAAAGTTCTGGAGATCTGCAAGGCCTGTTTGTTACCCGCAGGAGACCAAGCATGAACACCCTGGCCTCAACGCTGCCCGGCAGCGATTCCGCTTCCGCCGCAGCGGCTCAGCGCATCGTGCGGCGGCTGCTGCGCGGTTTTGGTGGGTCGGTGGCGCTGCGCCTTTGGAACGACACGATTCTGCGGCTCGGCCCCGCGACGCCAGAGTTCACGATGGTCGTGCGTGACCCGACGGTGTTGCGCGAACTGGTGCTGCAACGCAATCCGCTGCTGCTCGTCGAGGCGCACTTTCGCGGCCTGCTCGACTTTGAGGGCGACCTGTACGCGGCGCTGCGGCTCAAGACGCATTTCCAGGGCCTGTCGCTCAGTTGGGCCGAGCGCGCGGCGCTGTGGCGCGATGCATTGCGTTTGCCCAAACGCCAGCGCCTGCTGGTGTCGCCCACGGCCGCAGGGGCGGGACACGACACACGGCCCTTCCAGCACCACCATTCGCGCGACAGCGACCGCGCGGCGATCGCATTCCACTACGACGTGTCGAACCAGTTCTACAAACTCTGGCTCGACGAGCAGATGGTCTACTCCTGCGCCTACTTCCACCGCACTGAGGATACGCTGGACGCGGCGCAGCGCCACAAGCTCGACCACATCTGCCGCAAGTTGCGCCTGAGGCCCGGCCACCGGCTGCTCGACATCGGCTGCGGCTGGGGCGCGCTGGCCATGTGGGCGGCCCGGCACTACGGGGTTCACGCCCATGGCATCACGTTGAGTCGTCAACAGCTGGAGCTGGCTCGGGAGCGCGTCGCATGTGCCGGCTTGCAGGAGCGGGTGACGCTGGAACTGCTCGACTACCGTGATTTGAGAGGCGAGGGTGTCTACGACCGGGTGTCGAGCGTGGGCATGTTCGAACATGTCGGCCTGAAAAATCTGCCGGCCTACAACGCGACGGTGTACCGCGTGCTGCGTGAGGACGGCCTGTTCCTCAACCATGGCATCACGCACGACGAAGAGGGCTGGCAACCGGGCCTGGTTCGCGACTTTATCAACCGCTATGTGTTTCCCGACGGTGAACTCGACACCGTGAGCAACGTGCAGCGCGGCATGGAACGCGCCGGCTTCGAGATCCTCGACGTCGAAGCCCTGCGCCCGCACTATGCGATGACGCTGCGCCATTGGGTGCGGCGTCTGGAGTCGCGGCGCGATGAAGCCTTGCAGCATGTCAACGAGGCCACCTACCGCGTCTGGCGCCTCTACATGGCGGCGTGTGCGCTCGAGTTCGAGTCGGGCGGCACGGGGATCTATCAAATTCTGACCGGCAAGCGCCGCGCCGGAGCGCCGACCGTGCCGTTGACTCGGAGCGATATTTACGCAGGCGCTGCCGACGGTGAAGCGAGCCGGAAGCTGCAGTAGCTTGGCCGGTTGCTGCTGCGCGATGCGGTTGTGCAGTCGTTCTTCAACGCGTTGCCGGCGTGTTGGCTGCGATGGCGTGCGCAACCTGGCGCGCCTGCGCAGCGATCGCGCGCAACAGCCCGCCGGGCTGGCGGATGTCGAAGCCGACGAAGTAGACGCCAGCCAACTCACCGCGGCCTTCAACATCTTTCGGCATGCCGTTCGCATCGATCTCGGGCTTCGGACCGGGGAAGAGCTGGTCGATGCCGGCCTCATAACCAGTGGCCAGGATCACGGTGTCAAATGCGTGCTCCGCGCCATCGGTGAAGCGTATCCCTTGCGCCGTGAAGGTCTCGATGCCCGGGTGCACCGCGATCTCGCCGCGCTTGATTCGCGCCAGCATGCCGACGTCGATCACCGGTGTCTTGCCGTGTTCGCGCAACTGGCGCAGCGGCGATATCGCCGCGGTTCTCAATCCCCAGCGGCTCAAGTCGCCGACCGTCAAATTGCGCAGCAGCGTTGCCATCGCGTCGCCCCATCGCGTGGGCAGCTTGGACAACAGAATCGACGACAGCTGCGTCGGCCGCCCGAGCACGTCGCGGTGCACCAGATTCACCGGCGAGCGCACCGACAGCGCCACTCGCACGCCGCGCTCGGCGAGATCGAGCGCGATCTCGGCGCCGGTGTTGCCCATGCCGACGACGAGCACGCGCTGCCCGGAAAACGCCGTGGCATTGCGGTATGCGCGGCTGTGCACGACCTGGCTGCGGTACAGCGCATGGCCGGTGAAGGCCGGCACGTTCGGCACGTTGTTCGCACCGCTGGCCAGCACCACTGCGCGGGAGACGAACTCGCGCCCACTCGCGATGCGGGTGTGCCAGCCTGGCGTGCCGGGGGTGATCGCCACTGCTTCTTCGCCGAATGAGGGCGCGATGCGATGGTGCTGTGCGTATCGTTCCAAATAGTCGACCACGCCCTGGCGCGGCACATAGCGCGGAGCCGAGGCAGGAAACGCCATGCCGGGCAACGCCGAATGGGTTTTCACGGTGTGCAGATGCAGCCGCTCGTAGTGCGCGCGCCAGGATGAGCCCACTTGACTGGCTCGCTCAAGCACCAAAGGGTGCAGGCCCTGCTGAACCAGGCTACCCGCCACGGCCAGGCCTGCCGGGCCGGCGCCAATGATGAGGATGTCGGTGTAATCGGGCATCGCGGTCGCGCCAGGTTGCAGGGCCGCAGAATAGCGCCGCGCGGTTCCTCAGGCACTCACGCGGCGCTGCGGCCAATCGCGGCTTGAACCTGCTCCCAACGCGGCAGCGGCTCCACCGCGCCGAAGCCCAGCGTGCTCAGCGCCGCGGCGACGTTCGCCACTCGCGCCGCGTCCACCAGCGCCGCGCCGCGCGCGAGTTGCGACAGCAACGCGCCGGCAAAGCAATCGCCAGCGCCGGTGGCATCGACAGGCGTGACGGCGTATCCGGCGATTCGGGTGAGGGCCGCGCCCTGCGAGACGATGCAACCCAATCTGCCGAGCTTGAGCACGACGGCTTGCGCCCCCTGGTCATGCGCCCAGCGGATGATGGCCTCGGGTTGCTCGATTCCGGTGAGCAGTGCGACTTCATCGGCGCTGGGCAGGAACAAGTCGCAGCGCGGCAGAACCTCGCGCGTCAGCTCGAGCGCGCGCTGTGCCGAGCAGAGCCGCGGCCGGTGGTTCAGATCGAAGCTGACGCGCGTGCCGGCAGCGCGCGCGAGCGCAATCGCTTCCATCACCGTGTCGCAGGCGCTCTGACTGATGGCGAGCGATATTCCCGACACATGCAATTGCGCGGCGCGAGCGATCAGTTCGCGCGGCAGTTGCTCCGGTGTCATCAGGCTCGCCGCGCTGCCGGCGCGGCGATATGTGAACTCATGGCCTCGCGCACCGTGGCTGACGAAATAGATGCCGGTCGGTGCGCCGGCCAGCACGCGCACCGCGTCGGTGGACACACCTTCACGCTGCCACAGCGCGAGCAGGGAAGCGCCGAAGCTGTCGTCACCGACCTGCGTGATGTAGGCGCAACGCGCACCCAGGCGCGCGGCGGCGATCACAGCATTCGAGGTGTCGCCGCCAAAACCCATTTGAAAGTCGGGGCGCGCCGGGTCGCGCTGGTTGAATTCGATCAGCGGCTCGCCGATGGCGATGAGGTCGAGTGTCTTGTTGTTCATGGTTCGCGCTTGCCGCAGTGTGGCGCCCGCTTGCCGTGCCTGGGCAGGCCCGGTATTATTACCATTGTTATAACTCAGGACGTGCCGCCATGACCACACTCAAACTCACCCAGATCGGCAACTCCGTCGGCGTGATTCTGCCCAAGGAGGTGTTGGCGCGGTTGAAGGTTGTAAAGGGCGATTCCTTGTACCTCACCGATGCAGCGAATGGTGTGATGCTGACGCCGTACAGCGCCGACTTCGAAGCGCAAATGACGGCGGCGCGCGGCGTGATGAAGAAGCGGCGAGACGTCTTGCGCGAGTTGGCGAAGTGAAGCGCCGCAAGTGGGTCTGGCTCGACGCCGATGTCCTGCGTGCCGTGCATGAAGAGCAACTCGCGGAACACGGCGGCGCCACGGGAACGCGTGCCGACGGCTTGTTCGAGTCCGCGTTGGCGCGGCCCCAGAACCTCGCCGGCTACGGTGAGCCCGATGCCGCAGACCTTGCCGCCGCCTACGGCTTCGGCATCGCGCGCAATCATCCATTCATCGACGGCAACAAGCGCACCGCTTTCGTCGCGGTGGAATTGTTCCTCGACCTCAATGGATTCGACTTGGTTGCGGGTGACGCCGACTGCGTGCTGACGATGCTCGCCGTCGCCGCCGGCCAGATGGATGAAGCCACCTTCGCCCGCTGGCTGCGCCAGCACACTCAGAAGAGGAAGTGGCGCTGCGCCATCGGCAGCACGCTCGCCGGCTCACAGGTGAGCAGCACGCCGTCGGCGCGCACTTCGTAGGTCTCTGTGCGTCCACTTCGATCGCCGTCCGGCATCACCGACACGCCCCTCGCCAAAGCCTTGTCGATCAACCGTCGGCAATTGCAGTTGAGGCACGAGTCGATGCCCCCTGCAGTGACGTGTTTCGATCTCCGACAGTGATTGCCGTGACCGGGCCGATCAAGATGCCCACACCCGGGCGCACATTGGGCTTACCGGCCTTGCCGATCGCCGGGATGTGCGAGCCGCAAGCGCCTATGTCGGCCTTGACCCTGCCTCTGTCCGATGAAGGAAGCGAATCGGTGGTGCGGCGTCATCCAAATTCACATCTGAGCAGTTCGAAGCAGCGCCACCGTGCCGATTCCCAGGAGTGTCATCACGATACTGCCGAGCACGTGCGCTGCGATGGTCAATACGGCCCAAGTGACGCGCCCGTCGATCAGGTTCTCGACGACCTCGGCGGAGAATGCGGAGAAGGTTGTAAGACTGCCCAAGAAGCCCGTCACGACGAACAGGCGCCACTGGTGTGGAAGCGATGGGTGGTCCGCGAAGACGGCAAACGCCACACCGATCAGGTAGCCGCCAACGAGATTGGCCGTTAGGGTGCCCGGTGGAAGCTCGGAAGAGAGCGAATTGAGCCAGGCCGTCAGCACCCATCGCAAGACCGCCCCAAGAGAGGCTCCGATGCAAATGGCGAATACTGAGAGTGTCAAAGTTTCGTCTTCAGGCACGCCAGCGGCGTTGGCGTGCGTGAGCATGGACAACGCCGTGCGCCGCTACTTGAGCACGCCATCCAGCAGGAGATATCCCGGGAGCCAACCGGTGAAGATGCCTTGGAGGAGGGTGACGGTGCCCGTCACCTTGAGGATGGGTTTGTTCAACGCGAGCAGCAAGAAGTACATGAACCACAGGACGGCCCACGCTGCCCATGACAGGCCGAACCACATGCCCCAAGTCGTCGTCGCGGCGCGCAGCGTGTCATAGGCGACCGGCACCGCGGTGATTGCGACGAACAAACTGAACCAGCCCAGGCCGCGCCCGTCAGCGCCGTTATAGCGATTGAAGGCGACCCACAGGTACGTAAAGGTGAACAGCAGTGTCAGGGCTGCGCCCTTGATCGACGCGGCATCCGCACCCGGTCCGAATGCCGAATAGCCGGCGATAGAAAGGGTCACTCCGCCAGCAAAGACGTTGATGATCCAGATTTCTTTGTCACCGATGCGCCCCAGCAACCACAGGCCGTTGAGAAAGAGAACTGCGCCGACGTACAACAATGCCATTCCGAGAAGCATGACGTGTCTCCAGACAGTTGTTTTGAGGATGGAATGCGAACCGCGCTGCCGCCCGCATGGCCGGCCAGGAGCCTGCGCGCATTCGCGCAAACTGCCAGGACGGTAAGTGCCATGGTAGGAACCCAGTCGCCGCCGCGAATCCCCTGCGGCTGGCATTGCATCTCATTGATGCGCAGGAATGCGGGTACATCAGGCGGGATGAGGCAAACCTCATCCATCTGAATGAGATCAATATTACCCATTCAGGTGAGATCGCAGCCCTTGTCCAGGCTCGTCGCTGGGACAAACCGACCCGCGTCTAGCGAAGCGACGTGCAGGTCCGCGCATGCAGATGGACGAGATCCATCTGGCCGTGCGTGCTGGTCTTTTGAAAGATCTGTTTTAGGTGACTGCGCACCGTGTTCTCGGAGACCTTGAGCGAGGTCGCGATCGTCGATAGTGACTTGCCGCCGAATACGAGCGCGCTGACCTTGGCTTGTGCTGCGGTCAGCTCGTACTGCCGTGCGAACGCGCACGCTGCTGGGTTGTGACCTGCTTGTCCGCCGCGGATCGAGACCAGCGCCATGCCGCGCCGAACGCCCGCATCGAGCGCAAAGACCTGGCCTGCCGCGCGCACCAGGGCGACCACAGGAGGTGCCGGTGGCGTGCACGCGAGTGTCACAACGCGTGGTGCCACGGCCGAGCCAGCCGTCTCAATTTCCGTCACCTGCGCAATCGTCTCGCGCCACAAGCGCTGATCCGCGTGGCTGGTGGCCACCAGGCGCGAGCCGTCCATGCGCAAGCCCATGTTCTCCGCAAGAAACGTGTCGGCGGCTCGGTTGCGGTAGATCGGTTCGGCCAGTGCATTCACGAGCATGACAGGATTGGAGTCGTGGTCGGTGAGACCCAGCAACGCGCGCGAAAGGTCGCTGGCTTCCTGCCAGCGCCAATGACTGTTCATCGCCAACGTAATATGGTCCAGCAAGAACTTCAGTTCGGCCTTCTCGCGCGCGCCAAACGGACCCTGGTCCTCGCCGCGATAGGCCGACAGGAAGAAAGCACCGTTCTCGCGCTGGGCCACGACGGCGCACAGCCGATGCAGCACGCCCTGCGGCTTGAGGAAGTTGCGGTAGAAATCGGTGCGCTGCAGGTCGCTGAGGCTGATCAGATCCTCGCCGGTCATGACCCGACCTGGCACATAGTCTTCACTGGACAAGAACCAAGGATTGCGTGCGGAGAAGCCGGCCATGGCGGGCGTGAAGCCGGCGTCGCCGGGCGACTCGAACAACGCCGCATCGGACCCGGTGGTGAACTCGTGACGGCCGAGCGTGACGACGCGCGCGCGAAGGTCGGTGCGAAGACAATCAAGCACGCCCGTCCATTCGCGCTCGTTGATGCCGGCGGCGTGGATCGCGAGCACGAGTGAATGCATCGATGCGGGAGGGGCGCGGCTCGAATCGACTTTGCTCATGGGCTCGCCCTCGTCTGTGCGGCGTCAAGTAAGGCGGCGTTGCTCTTCGCGCCGATGGCTTTGGCCGATCCGCGCGCTCGCCACGCAGGCCAAGTCTTCACCTACTCGATACGGCTGTCAACCGTGAAGACCCGACCCGGGCGCGAGCCGACCTTGGCAGGCTGGCGCGCCCCGCAATACCCGACCCCGGAGTGCGTGCGTGCGCTCGCAGCGGCGATCGAGTACCCTCGGCCTGCTGGGGCTGCATGCCCTGACGAGGTGACGAGCGCCATGTTGCGAGTCAGACGGGAGTACCAGTCGTGGGTGGCCAACGAGTCGCTCGAGGACTATGCCTTGCGTTACGCCGCCGGCTCGTACAGGCGCTGGTCGCCGTGGGTGGTGGCCAATACCGCGATCGGTGGCATCTCATTCCTCGCGCTCGAGGCGATAGGCGCGAGCCTCACGCTGAGCGTGGGCTTTCAGAACACGCTGCTGGCTGTGCTGGTCGTGGCAGTCGTCATCTTTCTCGTGAGCCTGCCAATTTCGTACTGGTGCAGCGCGGCCAGTGTCGACATCGACCTGCTGACGCGTGGGGCCGGATTCGGCTACGTCGGCTCGACCATCACGTCGATGATCTACGCCTCCTTCACGTTCATTTTCTTTGCGATCGAGACCGCGATCTGGGCGCAGGCCCTGCATCTGGCACTGGGATTGAACATCGCCATGGGTTACCTGCTGTGTTCGCTGGTGATCATTCCCATCGTCTTTTTCGGCGTCACCGTGATCAACAAACTGCATGCCTGGACTCAGCCGATCTGGGTGGTGATGCTGGTGGTGCCGCTGGCCTTCATTCTCTACAAGGATCCGGCGGTGCTGTCCGCCTGGACCGCATACGAAGGAACGGCGAACCCGGGTGGAGGGTTCAATCTCCTTCTGTTCGGCGCCGCATCCGGTGTGCTGTTCTCGTTGGTCCCACAGGTCGGAGAACAAGCCGATTACCTGCGGTTCCTGCCGCAGCGAACGGCTGCCAATCGGTGCGCGTGGTGGGCCGCGATGCTCGCCTCGGGGCCGGGGTGGATCGTCATCGGCGCGCTCAAGATCTGCGCGGGCAGCCTGCTGGCAGTGCTGGTACTGCGAGCGGGCAGCAGTCCGTCGCAAGCGGTCGAGCCGATTCACATGTTCATCCGGGCCTACGAACTGGTGGTGGACGATGCCGTGTGGGCGCTGACCCTGGCCACGGTATTCGTCACGGTGTCGCAGATCAAGATCAATGTCACCAACGCATACAGCGGGTCGCTGGCCTGGTCGAACTGTTTTGTCAGGCTCGCCCACTACCACCCGGGCCGAGTGGTCTGGCTCGTCTTCAACGTCGTCATCGCGCTGTTGCTGTCGTTGCTCGGTATCTTCGAGACACTCGAAGCCGTGCTGTCGGTATATTCGACAGTCGCGATCGCGTGGATTGGTGCCCTGGTCGCCGACCTCGTCGTGCTCAAGCGAACCGGCATCAGCCCGCCGTACATCGAATTCAAGCGCGCCCACCTCTACAACTTCAATCCGGTGGGGTGTGGAGCGACCCTCATTGCGTCGGTCATCGCTATCATGGCCTATGCCGGTGTATTCGGCGCGCTGGGAAAGGCCTTCTTCGCCTTCATCGCGCTGGCGGTGGCGATGGTGTCGGCGATCGTGATTGCCTATGCGACGCGAGGCCGCTACTACATCGCCCGGCCGGATCGGCACTTCCGCGGCCGGCCCGCGACCGCGCTGGTCGAGTGCTGCATCTGTGAGCGTGAGTACGAGGCGCCTGACATGGCGCACTGCACCTTCTACCGCGGACCGATCTGCTCCTTGTGCTGCGGTCTCGAACTCCACTGCCACGACTTCTGCAAGCAATCCGGCACGGCACAAACCGCGGCACTGCAATTCCCCCACGAGGGCCTGCGCTTTCAGCCCCAAACCTGGCGTCGTGTGGGCCGCTTCCTCGGCCTGTTGAGTGTTGCCGCGGCGTTGCTAGGTGCGGCTTTCCTGCTGACCTACCGCTTGATGGATCTGCACGATGCCGCGGTCCATGACAGTCTGGTCAACGTGATGCTTCGCATTTACGTGGCGACGCTTGTGGTTGCATCGCTGGGAGTCTGGTGGATCGTTCTGTCGCACGAGAGCCAGGAGCAGTCGGAGCGCGAGCTTCTGGGGTCCATGCACCACCTCGAACAAACCCGGATGACGCTGGTCGAATCGGAAAAGCTGGCTTCGCTGGGAGGCCTGGTGGCGGGCGTGGCACATGAAATCAACACGCCCGTGGGCATCTCGGTCAGCACCGCCTCGTACCTCAGTGACCGCACGGCAGCGGCTCAGGATTTGATGAAGAACGGGGAATTCGACTCCGCAGCCCAGCAGAAGTACCTGCACGACTCGAGCGAGTCCGCCCGGTTGTTGCTGTCGAACGCGCGCCGTGTCGCTCAGTTGGTGCTCAACTTCAAGCAGCTCGCGGTGGACAGGATCAGCGAGGAACGACGCCACTTCGATTTGCGCGAGCAATTCGAGGAAACCATGCGCGACCTGCGGCCCAAGCTGGACGAGGCGGGTGTGGACGTGCGCATCGAGGTGGCGCGCGGCATTTCGATCGACGGCTACTCGGTCTCGCTGGCGCAGATCATTACTAACCTGACGATGAACTCACTGCTGCATGCGTTCGCTCCGGGGGCCGACGCACGCATCGTGATTGCCGCGGCGCAAAGCGGTGACGACGAGATCCGCATCGAGTACAGCGACAACGGTCGCGGCATCGACCCCGTCCTGCGCGCGCGCGTCTTCGAGCCCTTTTTCACCACCAACCGCACCCATGGTGGCAGCGGCCTGGGTCTGTACATCGTCAACCAGATCGTGACGCGACAACTCGGCGGCTCGATCACGCTGGAGGGCAATGCGGGCGTGGGCGCGCGCTTCATCATGCACATCCCTCGCGTTGCACGCCAAGCGTCGAACGTCGTCCGGATCCTCGCCGCCGCGCCGCGGCCCCCCGTCGATGGACCCTGAGCCCCACGGCGCCATAGACGCCACGCCCTGGAAGGTCTTGCTCGTCGACGACGAGCCGGCGGTGCACGACGTGTCGAGACTGATCCTGGCCGACTTGGCCTTCGAAGGCCGAGACATTCAAATGCTCAGCGCCAGTTCGGCCGCGCAAGCCCGCGACATGCTCGCCCGGCATGGCGAGGTGGCGTTGGTCTTGCTGGACGTCGTGATGGAGACCGACGACGCCGGCATTGCACTCGTGCAATACATCCGCGAACAGCGCAAGGATACCGACACCCAGATCGTCCTGCGTACCGGCCAGCCGGGCATGGCGCCCGAGCGCGACATGGTCATGCGCTACGAGATCAACGGCTATTTCCTCAAGACCGAGATCACTGCCCAGCGCCTGCACTCGATCGTCATTTCGGCGCTGCGAACCTATCGCTCCGCACGCTCGCTGCGTGCCGCGCGCTCGCGCGGTGTGGACCCGGCACTGCAGCCGCTCGATCACGCGCGCGACGCGCTCACGCGCGAGCTTGCGAAAGCGCGGCCCGAAGACGGGGTTCTGATGCAAGCTCAGCCCGAGATCACGCTCACCTCGAACCAGGTTGCCGGCATCGAATTGGTGCCGCATTGGAAGACCTCGCACGGCGTGCTCGCGGCGGCTCGGGTCCGCGAGGCCTTGCCCGCCGGGGCGCCGCAACGGCGCATCGTGCGATGGCTGCTCACCCAAGCGTGCTTCTGGGCGGGTTCATGGCGCGCGACTTTCGGCGCTCCGGTATCGGTGTCCGTGCCGTTTGTTGGCGAGTGCCTGGGCGACCGTGACACGCTTGAGGCCATCATGTCCCTGGTGCAAGACGCCGCATTGGCGCGCGGCACGCTGGACCTCTTGGTGACGGAGGCGACATTGCTGGGCGATCAGCCCGACATTCGCACCGCGGTGGCGGCGCTGCGCGCCGCTGGCCTGTCGTTCACGCTGATCGATTTTGGTGCGGAGACGATTTCGCTGCAGCGCCTGAACCAGCTCGCACCCGATCGCCTGAAGATTCACCGCCTCTTTGTGCGTGGGGTGGCGAACGACCCCGAACGCATGGCGCTGGCGCGCTCGGTGATCGCGCTGGCGCAGACCCTGCACATCGTGGCCATCGCTGACGGCATCGCATCCGACAGCGACGCGCAGTTCTTCAAGTGGGAGGGCTGCGACCTCGGCCAGGGTGACGCCCTGGCGCCCGCGTGCGCCCTTGGCGACGTGGCCGAATTCTTCCAGCACGGCAAGCGGCCTACCCACTGAACCGCGCCGGGATCGTGGCCGCTGACGCCACTCGCCCGATGGTCGGCGTGGCTGCCGTGTCGTCAGCGACAAGCGGATCGATGCTCACCTGATTGGGTGAACTGAAATTCACCCATTTGGGGCAGAAGCAATCATCGGTTCCTGGGATTCGCCGGAATCGATGCTCACTCAGCATTCAGGCTGTCATCCGAATGAGCGGGTGGCTCATTCGACCTCGGTCGGGGTCGCCTCGGAATGTGATGTGAGTAGGAGATGCGCGGTGACCATATACGAGTATCGGTGTGACGAAGATGGTTTGTTCGACGTAAGTCGGCGACTCGGTACAGCGCCGGAGTCAGTCCCGTGTTCTGTGTGCGGCAAAGCGGCGCGGCGAGTCTTCTCGGCGCCCATGTTCAGGTCCGCATCGCGAATGGGTTGGACGGCCGCGGTCGATCGTGCGGACAAGAGCCGCTATGAGCCGGAGGTAGTGACTTCGCTGCCGCCGGCAACCGGAGGGCGCAGACGGACGATCCCGCTGACGCCTACCCTGAGGGGCTTGCCCAGGCCATAGCGACTGCTGCTGAGCTCGTGATCGCCAGCGCGGACGAGGATCGCTCTCTAGGCGAGTGGATTCTGGACGGTGAAGACAAGGACCGTCACTCGCACAGAGTTCCGACCGCCGGTCGCTACAGCGGGCATCAGCCTTTATTCATGAAAGGAGAGCGGTATCGGTCAATCAATGAGCACTTGTGCAGGACATTCAAAACGGTAAACAACTAACGAACGAAAGGTCGGATATGCCTAAGAATCTATTCCCGTTGGACAACACCAAGAAGTTCACAAACCAGAAGCTTGTAGGGCACAACAGGTGGCACCCGGACATTCCTGCGGCTGTCACCGTCAAGCCGGGTGATGTTTTCCGCGCCGATTGCCGAGAGTGGTTCGACGGAGCCATCAAGAACGATGATTCAGCCGATGACATTCGGAACGCGCCGCTTGCGGGCGTGCACGTGCTCTCGGGGCCCTTCCATGTGGAGGGTGCCGAGCCCGGCGATCTGCTGATTGTCGACATCCTAGAGATCGACTCCTGCGACCAAGAGGACTCAGGTCCCTTCTCCGGCATGGGCTGGGGCTACACCGGTGTGTTCGCCACGTCCAACGGCGGCGGTTTCCTCACCGAGCGCTTCCCCGATGCCTACAAGGTGATCTGGGACTTCAACGGCGACGTAGCCACTTCGCGCCACATACCAGAAGTCTCCTATACCGGCATCCATCACCCGGGTCTGATGGGCACCGCGCCGTCGGCCGAACTGCTGGCGAAGTGGACGAAGCGAGAAACCGCGCTAATTGCCACCGAGCCCAATCGTGTGCCGCCGCTGGCCCTGCCGCCGTTGCCCGACAGCGCCATCCTGGGCTCGCTCAAGGGCGCCGATTTCGACCGGGTTGCCAGCCAGGCCGCCCGCACGGCGCCACCGCGCGAGAACGGTGGGAATCAGGACATCAAGAACCTCACAGCGGGCAGCCGGGTCTTCTATCCTGTCTTTGTTCCTGGGGCCAAGCTGTCGTTCGGTGACCTGCACTTCTCCCAGGGCGACGGTGAAATTACGTTCTGCGGCGCGATCGAGATGGGTGGGTTCATGGACCTGCACGTCGATCTCATCAAGGGTGGCATGGCCAAATATGGCATGCGCGAGAACGCCATCTTCATGCCCGGCCTGCGCGATCCACAGTACTCCGAGTGGATCGCATTCTCGGGGGTCTCCGTCGACAGCAAGGGCAAGCAGCACTATTTGGACTCATGGCTGGCCTACGCGAATGCGTGCAACCACGCCATCGACTACCTCATGAAGTTCGGCTACACCGACATCCAGGCGTACATGATTCTGGGTACAGCGCCTGTCGAAGGGCGGTTGTCCGGCGTGGTGGACATCCCGAACGCGTGCTCAACGATCTACATTCCCAGGTCGATCTTTGACTTTGACGTTCGCCCGTCGAAGAGTGGGGCTCCGCACCAAGTGAAACAAGGCATGCAAGTGCCGAGATCGCCGAATTGAAGTCTCCGGACTTTCGCACCGCGTTCGAGCTTGCTTGATAGTGCACAGGGCACATCCCGGCCCATTGCAGCCGGGATGCGCATCAGGAGAACCGGCCATGCCGCTCTATGACTACCACTGTGGAAGTTGCGGTGAATTTCGAGAGTTTCACCCCATGTCGGAATCGGGTGCGCCGCAGGTGTGCCCGATCTGCAATGAAGTCTCTGAACGGGCGCTTTCAGCGCCATTCCTTTCTGGCAAAGGTCCCAACAACCTGCTGGCGAACCGGCGCAACGACCAGACCAGGGTTCCGTGGCGTACCGCATGCGGCTTCGGCTGCTCGCATGCGCATCATGGAGCCTGACACGACGCTTGCTTCAACGCTTGACTGAGTAGGGCGTGCTGGAGTCAGCGGGCAACGACCTGGCACTGGCGCGAGGAGGCGCGTCGCTGCCACCGCCTGGGGTGGGCGTGGCACCTGACGCTTTGCAGCCGACCTCGCCGACCAGGCCTTTGTGACGCAGCGCGGCGAGATCGCGCAGCGCGGGTGGGGTGCGAACATGAGCGCGGAAGGCGTGCGCCAGCGCATGTCGATTTGAAGTTCCGCGCGCGGCAGGTTCAATGACCCGCACCAAAGGTTCGCGGCGCCTCACATCAGGGTTCGGACGTACTCGAGTTTGATGCGAAGGCCCTTCAACCAACAGCCTTGGCCTTGCGCAACAAGGCGATCCCACGCGCGGCCTTGCCTCGGCCACGCTCGGCCCGAATTTGGAACCGCGCCTCTGCATCGAACTCGGCCAGAAGAAGGGTGGCCATCTCGTCGATCAACCGGTTCACGCTGGTGCCGTGCCGCTTGGACAAGGCTTTCAGGCGTTCGTACTTGTCGTCGGGAAGACGAATCGTCAATGCGCTCATGGTGGTGGCTCCCTCTTCAGCAATTGCGTGGGCGTCGCGATGGCAAGCCCGGGAAACGTCAGATCCATGCTCGTCAGATCACGCACGTTGTGCGTGACGATGAAGCTTGCGCCGCCGGCCACCGCGAGTTCGACAAGATGGTTGTCCCCCTTGTCGCGCAGGTCCGGCCGCCAGCCGAAATAAATACGTGTCCAGCGGCAGGTGGCGAGAAATTTGTCAAGCAACTCACTTCGTTCGGCCGGGTCGAGGCGGCTCTTCGCGAACAGCGGGGTTCGCGTCAGCACGTCCTCGTACTCGGCCAGCAACGCTGCACCCATCAAGGGTTCGAAGTGCCGCGCCAAGCAGGCCTCGATCAAGCGGCTGGATGCGCCCCTGCCCAAGCAAGCGCCGACAAAGACATTGGTATCGACCACGATCAGCACTGCCGAATGGTAGCAATGATGCCACCAATGGGAGCGCGACGCATTGCCCACCGCCGAGGTCGGCTTGGGTCAGCCCTTCGACGATGTAGCGCATCTCAGGGTTCGCGCCGCGCAGGGGCGTGGCGCGAACCCGGTCTCGCGGCGCAGCCGCTCCACTCTTGCCCAAAGAGAAGCGGGTGAATAATCGCCCGTCCATGACCCCACTTCCCGAGACGCGCAAGAGCACCAGCCCGGCCCTCTCGCAACCCGCCTTCCGCGGCCTGCTCGGCGGCGGCGCGTGTTATTTCATCGGCAACGCGATGCAGGTCATGGCCGCGGCGTGGCTGATGGTCGAGATGACGGGCTCGGCCTTCCTCGCCGCGCTCGTGCAGACGGCGGTGTTCTTGCCGATGTTCGTGCTCTCGCTGCCGGCCGGCGTGCTGGCCGACACCACCGACCGCAAACGCCTGATGCGCAAGGCGCTGCTGGTGCAGGGTGTGACGGTGACGCTGCTCGCCTTGCTGCTGCTGGCGGGCTGGGTCGGGCCGACGAGCCTGCTGCTGTTCACCTGTGTTGCGGGCTCGTGCACGGCACTGCTGTCGCCGGCCTGGAACTCGACGATCGCGGATTCGATTCCGCGCGAAGAATTGCCGCAGGCCATCGTCGCCGTGTCGATCGCCTACAACGTGGCGCGCGCGCTCGGGCCGACGCTCGCCGGTTTTGTGTTCGCGCATGCTGGCGCGGGTTGGGTGTTCGCCGTCGCCGTGGCCGGCACGTGGACGATGTGGCTGTCGATCCGGCGGCACCCGCCCAAGGCCCACCCGGTGTCGCGCCTGCCGGCCGAGCGCTTGTGGGGCGGCACGCTCAGCGCCTTGCGTTTCGCGCGCCACTCGCCGGCCGTGCTGGCGCAACTGCTGCGCACCATGGCGTATAGCAGCGCGGGCTCGGCGCTGTGGGCGTTGCTGCCTGTGATCGGCCAGCGCCAATTGGGGTTGGGCGCGGCGGGCTTCGGCCTGTTGATGGGCTGCCTGGGCGGCGGCGCGGTGCTTGCCGGCCTGGTGATCGGCCGCGTGCGCGCGCGCGTCGGCATCGAGGCGATCGTGCGTGCCGGCTGCGTGATCTACGCGCTGGCGATGTTGACGGCCGCGCTGTCGGCGTCGCACGCGCTCGTCTACACCGCGCTCGTGTTCGGCGGCGGCGCGTGGATGGCGGTGATGTCGACGTTCAACACCGCCACGCAGACGAGCGTGCCGCCGTGGGTGCGCTCCCGCGCGACGGCGCTGCACACGCTGAGCGCGCTCGGTTCGTTTGCGATCGGCTCGGCGTTCTGGGGCGCGCTGACCAGCCTGATCGATCTGCCCGCCACGCTGTGCGTGGCCAGCGGCGCAATGGTCGCCGGGCTGCTGCTCGCGCGCCCTTTTCCGCTGCGCATGGGCGACAAGACGGAGGTGACGCAGGTTGCGTCGATGTTCGAGGAATTGTTGGTCGCCGACGAGCCCGATCCGCAGGCCGGCCCGGTGGCGGTGGAAATCGGCTACCGCATCCGTGCCGGCCAGACCGAGGCGTTTCTCGAGGCGGTGAGCCACTTGCGCGCGCCGCGCCGGCGTGACGGCGCGACGCTGTGGCGCGTGTACCGCGACCTGGGCGACCCGTCGCGCTATTGCGAGCGCTTCATCGTCACCTCATGGGCCGACTATCTGCACCAGCGCTCGCGCGCCACGCTGGCCGACCAGGAACTCGAAGCGGCGGTGCGCGAACTTCTGGTTGCCGATGCGCCGGTGATCACGCAGCATTACATCGCCGAGTTGTGATCCGCGGTGGTGCGCACTTCAAGTGCGCCAGACGCGCGGTGCGCAGGCCGGCAGGCCCCAGGCCAGCGGGCGCCACGCGGCCCACACATCATGGAACAAGTTCATCATCGGCTCAATGCGCGGCGCGAGCGCGCGCACCAGCACCACCTGCGCGTGCGGCGACGTGCAACCTGCCGTGGCGTGCAAGGTGTGCGCCGCAAGCGCCTGGCGCGCCGCATCGAGCAGCGCCTCGCGCCGCTGCGGCGCCAGCGCGGCGCCCGCGCCGAACCACATCACACCGAGCGTGCGCCGGCCGGCCAGGCCGAGCGGTGAGTCGAGCAGACGTGCATCCGCGCCGTCAATCACGCCGTGTTCCAGCCACACCTGGTTCAGCGCGAGCGTCTGCGTCACGCGGCCGTGGGTGAAGTTCTCGCCGCTGGCGGGAAGACCCAGGCCGAGCATGTCCCAGCCCATGATCTCGGCCCCCGTTTCCAGCTCGAAGTGCATGCGGTTCGCGGCGATCGCGCCGCAGCGTATCAGCGTTTCCTGTGGCAGGCACTCCAGCCGGGCGCCCGCGGCCACCTGGGCGGTCAGCGTCTGGGCCGCGGGTTCGCCTTCGCTGCGATAAAAGCGTGTTGCGCCGGGTGTCGTCAGCACCGCATGGCATTGCGCGGCGAGCGTCACGTCGATGCGCAACGCGTCCCCGCCCACCAACCCACCGGGCGGATGCACGAGCACGTTGTGGCACACCGCGCCCGACTCCGGGTACAGGCTGGCGAGCACGCGCAGCGGCCCGCTGTGGCGGTCGAACACGACGCAGCGTTCGTGGCTGCGACGGTAGTCGAGCTTGAGTTGGGCGCTCCAGGTCATGGTGGCGGAGTTCGCGGCAGCGTGGCAGGTGAGTGCCGTTGGGCCCGGCAGGGCGCCGCAGTGTAGGGCGACAGGCGCGGGGCGAGGGGGCTGTGCGCGTGTGCCGTGCGCTGTGGCAAGCACAGGCCGAGGGCCATGCGCTACGACCGCGCCTGCACCGGCGCGTCACCCGCTCAGCGGTACAGCGTCCGCGCTGCGACGCGCGCTTCGATGTCGCTCATCATCTTCTTGTAGGCTGGCGCGCCCACGCCGCCGAAGCGTCGCTTGAACTCCGCGTCGGGCATGAACTCGGGCAGGTCGCGCACATCGGGCATGAAGTCGGCCTCTTTCGGGCCCGCGGCGAGGGCGGCCTGAAGGCGCTCGGGTGAGCGCACCGCCAGTTCACCAAAGCGCGTACCAGCGCGATCCGCGGCGATGTCGTTGAAGCTGAAGCCGCTGCCGCCGCGCGCATCGTCCACTTCCTTGAACAGGCCCACTGCGTCAGCCAGTGCGCCGCCGGATTCCGCGGCAAGTGTGGCCGACACCAGAAAATGCTTCGGAAAGTCTTCACGCCCGGCAAGCGTCACGGTACGCGGCAACGGCTTGGGCCAATCGCGCGCCTCGGGCGTGAGCGCTGCCAGGTTGCGGCCGTTCACATAGAACGTCAGCACGATGAGCGCGGCGCGGTTTTCGCGCGCCGCCTCACCCGCTGCGTTGCCCGCCGCGGAGCGCTCGCGCGCCAGCGTGAACAGCGGCGCCATCAGGGTGGCCAGCGACACCTCTTGTGGTGGCGTTTTCGCCATCACGTGGCTCAGGCGTTCGACATAGGCGCGCAGGTGCTGCGCATCGGCTGGCGGCACGAGCATCGCGCGCAGGTCGGCGCCGAGACCGGCGCGCCACTGGTAGGCCACCTGAAGCTGACCCGGGGCGAAGCTCACACGCTGCACGGTCTGAGTAGCCAGCCGCCCCGGTTCGCCCGAACCCACGCGGGCCAGCGCCTGTTCAAGCGCGAAGTCGGCCAACCAACCCGGAATCGGCAGGCGGCCCACCTGCAGGCTGTCGAAGCTGGGCAGGCCGGAGGTCTCGCGCAGTTGTGCGTCAACATTGAGCCAGCGCCCGAACGGGCTGCGCTCCACGCGCGTGCTGAACTGCAGCGCCGCGCTGCCACTGAGCGGCACGAGCCGCGCCGACGTCTGGCCCAGGGTCTTCGACGCCTGGTTCAGCAGCGCATCTAGATCGGCCTGCGTCAGCGCGATCTGGCGCGGCTCAAAGCCTTTTTGCTTGCGCGGGTCGTGGCGCTCGATCAAGCGCTTCGCGCGCTCGACGTCGGCAACGCTCACCTCCTTGCCGGGCAGCAGCCGGGGCGCGTCGTCGAACGCGAGCCACGCAGCCGCAACCGTGCCGAGCAGCGCAAGCGCGAGTGTTCCAAGCAAGAATTTGAGGAGGAACTTCATGCCGCGCATCCTGCCACGGGGCAGCGGTTGCGCCGTGCCAGCGCAGAGACGACGCAGCGCCATCCCCGCACTATTGACGCTTCAAGCCCGTGCCGTGCCGAATTCGCTACAGTGGGCGCCATGACACCTGACGCTGGCTCCTCGGTCTCGATCCGCGAAGTGGGTCTGCGCGACGGCCTACAAAGCATTGCGCGCATCTTGCCGACGCAGCAGAAGATCGAGTGGATTGCCGACGCCTACGCCGCCGGCCAGCGCGAAATCGAAGTCGGCTCCTTCGTTCCGGCGCGGCTGCTGCCGCAGTTGGCTGATACCGCCGAACTCGTCACCTACGCCAAGACGCTGCCTGGCCTGACGGTGTCGGTGCTGGTGCCGAACCTGAAGGGCGCGCAGCGCGCGTTCGATACCGGCGCGCACGCGCTGCTCGTGCCGCTGTCGGCAAGCCACGCGCACAGCCTGGCGAACCTGCGCAAGACGCCTGACGACGCGGTGCGGGAGATCGAACGCATTCGCGCGGCGCGCGACGCCGCGGGTTCGGCCTGCCGCATCGAGGTGGGCATGAGCACCGCGTTTGGCTGCACGATCCAGGGCCGCGTTGAGACTGCGGAAGTGCTGCGCCTGCTGCGCGCGGTGTGTGACGCGGGAGTCGACCATATCGGCCTTGCCGACACGGTAGGCTACGCCGACCCGCTGATGGTGAGCCGCCTGTTCGAGCAATGCGTCAAGGTCGCAGGCGCGCGCCTGAATTGCGGGCACTTTCACGACACGAGGGGCCTGGGCCTGGCGAACGTGTACGCCGCGTGGCAGCAGGGCGTGCGGCGTTTTGACGCCTGCCTGGCCGGCATCGGCGGTTGCCCGCACTCGCCGGGGGCGAGCGGCAACGTCAGCAGCGAAGACGTGGCGTATCTGTTCGCCAGCATGGGTGTGGCCACCGGCGTGGACTTCGATGCGCTGCTCGCGCTGCGCGCCAAGGTCGCGCGCTGGTTGGAAGGCGAAACGCTGCACGGCGCGATCTGGCGCGCTGGGTTGCCCAAGACGATGCGCGTCTGACGTGCATCGCACCGCATGTTCATCCGTGGGTGACGACGGCGCCCAGTGTGGTCAGTTCCTTCGAGGTTGGTAGATCGGCAACGTCCCGAGCCACTTTACTCATCGCTGCCGCCCGGCAGCAACAGACCACGCCGCGCCAATCGCTCCCGTGCCTCGATCAATGCCTCATGCAAGCGCCGTTCCAATTCCGCCTTGGGCGGCAGCTCGGTCCAATACTCGGCCACGGTGATGCCGTCCTTGTGCATCTGCAACAGCTCCACTTGCTCGCGGCTGGATTCGGCACACAGGATCAAGCCGATCGGCGGCTCTTCGCCGGCTTGGCGCTCGTGTTTGTCGAGCCACTTCAGGTAAAGATCCATCTGGCCCTTGTGCGCGGCTTTGAAGCGGCCGAGTTTCAACTCGATCGCCACCAGGCGTCGTAGGCGGCGGTGGTAGAAGAGCAAGTCGAGGTAGAAGTCTTCGCCGTCGATGACTAGGCGCTTTTGCCGCTCGACAAATGCAAAACCTCGGCCCAGTTCCAGGATGAAGGCTTCCAACTGGCGCAGGATGGCGGCTTCCAGGTCGGCTTCGTCATGGCCCTGGTGCAGGCCCAGAAAGTCCAGGAAATACGGGTCTTTGAATACCAGACCCGGCGCGGCCGTGGGCAGAACCAAATCGACGCCGGGGAGCAGCACTTCTCTCAGCGCCTGTGTCAGCCCAGGGTTCTGGCTACTGGCCAAGGCGGTGCGCTCGTAGGCTTTGCGTTCGATGTGCTGGCGCAGCTCGCGCACGCTCCAGCGCTCGTTGGCAGCCTGGTGGGCGTAGAAGTGGCGTGCCTCGGTGGTCTTGAGCGGCAGCAAGGCGACCACATGGCTCCAGCTCAATTGTCGTGACAGTGTCGCGACAATCTTCGGCTCAGCAAAGGCCTGGGCAAACTGCAGCATGCGGCGCAGGGGTTCTTGGCCTCGAAGCCGCGGCCGAATTCCTGCGCCAGTCGTTCGCCCACGCGGGCGATCATCTTGTCGCCATAACGTGCGCGTTCGCCGCCCAGCACCTGGCTGCTCAGGCGTTCGCCCACCGCCCAGTACAGCCGTGTCAACTCGGCGTTGACGGCGCCAGCCAAGCGCTGACGGCTGCTGGCGATAAGTGCGCGCAGCTCGGCATGCAGGGCGTCGGCGCCGGGCGCGGCGTCGGTGCTGTTGGGCAGGGGTGGGCTTGGCACGATCAGCTCTTGGGGAAAAAGAAACTGGACAGACGCTCCGAGCGCATCAACGCCCCGATTGCCACAAGAGTCAGAGCGAATTGCCTGCAATCTTGTAGTTGTCGGGATTTTGCCCGACGATGCGGTGGCCGGATGCTTGGACCACGTGCTCCCGGTGTATCACTGACCCTGCGATTGAACCCCAAACCGCAAGAGGACGCCGAGTACCGGGGTTGTACAGTGCACGCGATGAGTCCGCCATTCGAATCTCATGCGCGTGTTCCCCAGCCCCTGGCCGGACTGCGCGTCGTCGAATTCACCCACATGGTGATGGGCCCGACCTGCGGCATGGTGTTGGCCGACATGGGCGCCGAGGTCATCAAGGTTGAGCCTATCGATGGTGACCGCACGCGCACGCTGCTTGGCGCGGGCACCGGGTTCTTTCCGATGTTCAACCGCAATAAGAAGAGCATCGCGATCGATCTGCAAAAGCCGGCAGGAGCCGCGGTCGCGCGCAAGCTCGCGGCGAGCGCCGATGTCGTGGCCGAAAACTTCAAGCCCGGCACGATGGCGAAGTACGGGCTGGACTACGCCGCCTTGTCGCAGGTGAACGAGCGCGTCATCTATGTCGCGCACAAGGGCTTTCTGCCCGGTCCCTACGAGCACCGCACGGCGCTTGATGAAGTGGTGCAGATGATGGGCGGCCTGGCCTACATGACGGGCCGCCCGGGCGACCCGCTGCGCGCCGGCAGCAGCGTGAACGACATCATGGGCGGCATGTTCGGCGCGATTGGCGCGCTGGGTGCGCTGGTGCAGCGCGGCATCACGGGCAAGGGCATGGAGGTGCAGGCGGCGCTGTTCGAGAACAACGTGTTCCTCGTCGGCCAGCACATGCTGCAGTTCGCGATGACGGGCAAGGCGGCGGCGCCGATGCCGGCACGCGTCAGCCCATGGGCCGTCTACGACGTGTTCACCGTGAAGGGCGGTGAACAGATCTTTCTATGCGCCGTCAGCGACGCGCAATGGCTGACGTTTTGCGACGTGCTCGGCCTGGCCGATCTGAAAGCGAACCCGGCCTACGCCACCAATAACGAGCGCGTCGAACACCGCGAGCCCCTGCTGAAGGCCTTGCGCGAGCGCTTGGCAAGTCGCACCGCGGCTGAACTGAGCAAGATGATGGAAGACGCCGGCCTGCCGTTCGCGCCGATCAGCAAGCCCGAGGAATTGTTCGACGACGAGCACTTGCTCGCCACCGGCGGCCTGGCCGACATCCGCCTGCCCGACGGCGCGCGAGCCGGCCAGACGGTGAAGACGACGCTGTTCCCGATCACACTCGCGGGCCAGCGCCTGGGCGTGCGCCTGGACCCGCCGAAGCGCGGCGAGCACACCGATGAGCTGCTCGCGATGCTGGGCTATTCGAAAGATCAAGTGGTGTCGCTGCGCGGTCAAGCCGCGGTCGCGTGAGCATCGACAACCCGCGCGAGCCCACCGTCTCGCCCGAGACGCCGACGAAGTAGGGCAGGTTTTGCCGCGTCAGCACCTCGCGGTCCGGGCGGATGGCCTTGACGCTGGGAATCGATTCGTCCGTCATGGGTTCGCTCCGCTCAAGCCGGCTCCATGCCATGGCCTCGTTTGGTGGCTTCGGCCGCTGGCGATGCCATGAAGTCGAGCAGCGCCCGCACCGCGTCGGGCTGGTTCGACGTGACCGACAGGCCTGCCGAGAACGTGGTGATGATCTGAATTTCCGGGGGCAGGGGGCCGAGCACATCGATGCCCGGCAGATGCATCAACTCGCTCATCTGCTGAAAACCAAGTTCGACTTCGCCCTGGGCCACCAGCGAGCCCACAGGAACACCTGGCGGCGCCTGGACGATGCGGTCCTTGATCTGCTCGGCGATGCCCCATCGCTCAAAGAGTTGGGCCAGGTGCGCGCCGCTCGGTCCGGTGGAGTAACCCAGGCTGCGCGCACCGAGCACGGCGCGCTTCACCGCGTGTTCATTGCCGATGTCGGGCCGCGGCGCGCCGCGGCGCACGGCGATGGCGACACCCGACTTCACCAGGTCAACGCGACTGCCCGGGGCCAGGCGAGCCGCGGCGATCAACTGCTCGATCGCGTTCGCGGCGAGCACCACCGCATCGAACGCTTCGCCCTGCTGCACGCGCTTGGCGGCGTCCACGCCACCCACGGACTCCACCATCACGCGTTGGTTCGAGTGTTGCTCGAACTGCGCCACGAGGTCGGTCAGCACCTGGCGTGTCGCCATCGACGAGATGAGTTGAAGCGCCACGCTCATGCGGTGTGGGCCGGCGAATTGCGCGCTTGGCGTCCTTGTGAAGTGCCGCTCGTGAAGTGCCGCGTGCAATCCGCCGCGTGCAATCCGCCGCCAGCGCTCTACTACTTTCCCGTTTCTGCGTAAGCGAGCCTGCGTGCCTGGTGCAGTTTCAGCCGCTCGGCGGCGCCCGGCAGGGCGAGCTTGACGGCGCGTTTTGCGCGGTGGACGTTGTCGCGAAGCCGGTGCAGCATTGCGCGATTCTTTTGTGCCTTGATGGCCATATGAACTCCTGGAGTGAGGGCGCAGCGTACACGATGTGGCGCGGGTCGGTCCGCCGCGGTTCGAACGGCAAGCCCATCTCGGCCCGCGCAAGGCGCGTCAGAACGGCACGCGTTCGCGCAGCGCCTGCACCGTGTCGCGGATCAAATGCCCCGAGATGCTGAAGCGCGGCGGAATGCCGGGCAGCTCGTCGATGCAGTACCAACCCGCCGCTTCGATCTCCCCCGCCTGCGGCACGATCTCGCCGCTGACCCAGCGCGCCGTGTACGCCACCATCAGGCTGTTCGGGAACGGCCAGCTTTGGCTGCCGAAGTAGCGCAGGTCGCTCACCTGCACCGACACCTCCTCCGCCACTTCGCGGTGCACACAGTCCTCCAGCGACTCTCCCGCTTCAACGAATCCGGCGAGCGCGCTGAACATGCCCGGCGCGTAGTGCGGCGAGCGCGCCAGCAGCAACTCGCGGCCGCGCCACACCAGCACCATCATCGCGGGGGTGACGCGCGGGTAAGCGACATGTTTGCAGGCCGGGCAGATGCGCGCGCGGTCGCTGGCGTGCAGCCCGGTGGGCGTGCCGCAGGCGCCGCAATGGCGGTGTGTGCGGTCCCACTCCAGAATTTGCGCGGCCCGGCCCGCCACCGCGGCGAGCGCCGTGGGCAGGTTCATCATCGCGGTGCGCAGCGGCACGCCGTGCCACCCCGCCGGAGCCTCGGCCAGGCGCAAGGCCCAGCAGTCCAGCCCGTCGAGTTGGCCCAGGTAGTGGCGGGTCTGCGCCAATTCGAGCACGACGGGCCGCGCCAGCGCCAGCAGGCTCGGCCCGTCACCGTTCGGCAGCAACAGCTTGCCTTCGAAGAACGCCAGGCACCAGGCCTGTTCGGTGCCGGGCGATGTGGGTTGCACGGCGGGGATGAAGAGCATGGGCGTTCGATGAAATGAGCCGCAGGAGGATCTGCCCGGCGAAAACAATGGTTGTCCCGCGACGGTACTGTACATTGCAGTACAAACGCCATCTGGGTTAACGCCATCGCTACCGGCAAGACCAGCACGCTGACCTTCCGCATCGAGCCCGCCTTGAAGGATGCGCTTCGCAGCGCTGCCGACAATGAGCACCGCTCCATTGCCAACATGGTCGAAGTGATGATTCGAGACTACTGTCGGCGTACACGAGTGCCGATCCAGGCGAGCGCGACACTGCCATCAAAGGCAGTTCGTCTGACCTCCCGATCCAAGCATCAGTAAGCCGAGGAGGCCGTGCGCAGCAAGGTCGAGTTCCCGTGGTTCTGGGGCTGGGATGAAGCCAATCAAGACTTCACGGGCGTTGGCATTGAGCCCGACGGCAACCGCTGGAACAACTACCACCACGGCCTTGCCGTCAAACAAGCCGCGCAGGCCACCCGAAAATGACCCCGAAAATGACTTCGAAAGAGGGCACGAAAAAGGGCACGAAAAAGAGCGCCACCGCAGCGCCTGGCGAGACTGCACGCAAGCGCACTGGCAAGGCCGCGCTGATTGCGGCGAATGCTGAATTGCCGACCACCGCAGCCAGCCCGGTCGCGCTGCTGGCTGCGCTGCGCGAGCTGATTTCTGCGACGCGCCAGGCCGTGGCGCAGGGCGTCAACTCGGCGTTGGTGCTGCTGTACTGGCAAATCGGCCAGCGCATCCGCACCGATATCCTGAAGGAGAAACGGACCGAGTACGGCGAGCAGATAGTGCACGCGGTGAGTGCAAAATTGTCCGAAGAATTCGGCCGCGGGTTCACGACGCGCAACCTGTTCAACATGGTTCGTTTTGCCGAGGCTTTCCCCGACAAGCAGATCGTGCACGCACTGAGCGCACAGTTGAGCTGGACGCACCTGCGACGGATCATCTACCTGGACGACCCGCTCAAGCGCGATTTCTACGCCGAGATGTGCCGCCTGGAGCGCTGGAACACGCGCACACTGCACCAGAAGATCCAGTCGATGCTGTTCGAGCGCACGGCCTTGTCGAAGAAGCCCGACAGGCTGATCGCGGCCGAGTTGAAGAAGCTTCGCGACGACGACAAGCTGTCGCCGGACCTGGTGTTTCGCGACCCGTACCTGCTGGAGAATGTGAGCCGGACGAAGCCGAGCCCTTGGGCATGATCCTGTGCGCTGGAAAGACCGATGAGCATGTGGAGTTGATGGACCTGCATAGGAGCGGCATTCATCTGGCCAGCTACCTCACCAAGCTGTTGCCCAGGAAACAACTGGTGAAGAAGTTGCATGAGGCTGTGCGCTTGGCGCGGCAGCGCCTGCAAGCCATGCAAACTGGCAGCATCGAACGATCGGCCTGAGCCAGACCTTACGGCTGCATGTTGCCGCCGCGCCGAGAACAACGGCGCAGGCCTCTGCGGCTGGCGACCAGGTCGCGCCATGCGCAGTGCTGCTGAGGACCGACCCTGGTCGCTTGTGGGAAGGCGTGATCGGTCAAGGACGGCCCGCTGAAGGCAGCTGGCTTGCTGGCAGCGCGGGCCAAACACTGGAGCAAAGTTTCGCAGCGGTTCGCCGAGGCCATCGATCGCGAAGACCCGCATGTGGCGCGGTTTTGCTCGACGAAAGGCACTCTAACGCCATACCAACGACAATACCCGCCTTCCTTTGCGCCCCACCTCCCCGTGTCCACCGCCACCGTCCCACCGCCCGCCCGCGCGCTGACTGCGTACAAGCCCTTCTGGGCGAAACGCCTCGGTCCGGCACCATTCCTGCCGACGAGCCGCGCCGAGATGGATGCCCTGGGCTGGGATTCGTGCGACGTGGTGATCGTCAGTGGCGACGCCTATGTGGATCACCCGAGCTTCGGCATGGCGGTGATCGGGCGCACGCTGGAGGCCCAAGGGTTTCGCGTCGGCATCATTGCGCAACCTGATTGGAGTTCAGCACAAGCCTTCAAGGCGCTGGGAAAACCCAACCTGTTCTTCGGTGTGACCGCCGGGAACATGGATTCGATGATCAACCGCTACACGGCGGACCGCAAGATCCGCAGCGACGATGCCTACACCCCCGGCGGACAGGGCGGCGCGCGGCCGGACCGCTGCTCGCTGGTTTACGTGCAGCGCTGCAAGGAAGCGTGGGGCGATGTCCCCATCGTGCTGGGAGGCATCGAGGCCAGCCTGCGCCGCATCGCGCACTACGACTACTGGCAAGACAAGGTGCGGCGCTCGATGCTGGTGGACAGCAAGGCCGACCTGCTGCTCTACGGCAACGCCGAGCGCGCCGTGATCGAGATCGCGCACCGCCTGGCGCGGCGCGAACCGGTGCATTCCATCACCGACGTGCGCGGCACCGCGTTTGTGCGGCGCCGTGACGATACGAGTTCGGTCGGCTGGTTCGAACTCGATTCAAGCGAGGTCGATCTGCCCGGGCGCATTGACGAGCACATCAATCCCTACCTGAGCACCGACGACCAGGCGGCCTCGCAAGGCACGAGTTGCGCGAAGGAGCAGGGCGCGGCCACGCCGTTGACTGCTGCCGGGGCAGGCAGCGGCGGCACGACGGGCGTGTCCGTCGTGGCGATTCCGGTCAGCCGCAAGACCGGCAAGCTCGCCTTGCCACCGCGCGAACGCACCGTGATCCGCCTGCCCTCCTACGAACAAGTGAAGTCCGACGCCGTACTCTACGCCCACGCGAACCGCGTGCTGCACCTGGAAACCAACCCCGGCAACGCGCGCGCGCTGGTGCAGCGCCACGGCAACGGCGTCACCGCGCGCGAGGTTTGGATCAACCCCCCGCCGATACCGCTGACGACGGCGGAGATGGACCATGTGTTCGACCTGCCCTACGCGCGCAGCCCGCACCCAGGCTATGCAGACGAGGCCGGCAGCCATGACGGTGCCACCAAGATTCCGGCCTGGGAAATGATCCGCTTCTCGGTGAACATCATGCGCGGCTGTTTCGGCGGCTGCACGTTCTGTTCGATCACCGAGCACGAAGGCCGCATCATCCAGAGCCGAAGTGAAGATTCCGTGATCCGCGAGATCGAAGAAATACGCGACCGCGTCAAGGGTTTCACCGGCGTCATCAGCGACCTCGGCGGCCCCACGGCGAACATGTACCGCATCGCCTGCAAGAGCGCGGCCATCGAGACGGCGTGCCGCAAGCCGAGCTGCGTCTACCCCGGCATCTGCCCGAACCTGAACACCGACCACACGCCGCTCATCAAGCTCTACCGGCGCGCGCGCTCGCTGCGCGGGGTGAAGAAAATTCTCATCGGCTCGGGCCTGCGCTACGACCTGGCGGTGCAGTCGCCGGAGTATGTGAAGGAGCTCGTCACCCACCACGTCGGCGGCTACTTGAAGATCGCGCCCGAGCACACCGAAGGCGGGCCGCTGACGAAGATGATGAAGCCGGGCATCGGCGCCTACGAGCGCTTCCGGAAGATGTTCGAGCAGTACAGCCTGGAAGCCGGCAAGAAGCAGTACCTGATTCCTTACTTCATCGCGGCGCACCCGGGCACCAGCGACGAAGACATGATGAACCTGGCGCTGTGGCTGAAGAAAAACGGCTTCAAGGCGGACCAGGTGCAAACCTTCTACCCGAGCCCGATGGCCACCGCCACGGCGATGTACCACACGAACCTGAACCCACTGAAGGGCATCAGCCGAGACCCCCAACGCGCGGAGCGAGTGGACATCGTGCGTGGCGAAAACCGGCGGCGCCTGCACAAGGCCTTCTTGCGCTGGCACGACGCGAACAACTGGCCGCTGCTGCGCGAGGCGCTGCAAAAGATGGGCCGCGCCGACCTCATCGGCAACGGCAAGCACCACCTCATTCCGAGCTATCAACCGGTGACGAACGGAAGCTATGCAAGCGCGCGGCGCAAGAATTCGACGCGCACGCCGATGCAATCGCCGGCTGCGGCGCGTGCAGTCGGAGTCGCCAAAGGCCGCATCCTCACCCAGCACACGGGCCTGCCGCCGCGCGACACGGGGTTGGGCGGGGGTAGCGCGGCGCGGCGGAAGAAGCCTCGCTGAGGCCTCACTGAAGCGGCATTCGCGGTCAGACGGCGACGCGGGCAGAACTCGTTGAATGTTGCGCTTCGACAAGCCGCTCAAACGCCGCGGCGTCGAGCGCGCGGCTGGCGAGGTAACCCTGGAATTCATCGCAGCCGCCGGCTTGCAGGAAAGCCCGCTGGGCCTCGGTTTCGACGCCTTCGGCGATGACTTTCAGGTTCAGCGTATGCGCCATCGCGATGATGGCGGTGATGATCGCCGAGTCGTCCGGATCGACCGTCAGGTCGCGCACAAACGATTGGTCGATCTTCAGCGACTTGATCGGCAGCCGCTTGAGGTAGCTCAGCGACGAGTAGCCGGTACCGAAATCGTCGACCGAAATGCTCACGCCCAGGCAGCTCAGTCGCCGTGCGGTTTCAACGCACAACTCCGGGTCGGCCATCAGCATCGACTCGGTGACTTCGATCTCCAGGCTGCACGCCGGCAGCGCGTGCGCTTTCAAGGCACGCTCCACCAGGTCCGGCAAGGTGCGCACGCGCAAATGGGTGGACGCGAGATTGACCGCGACCGGGCCAAAACTCAGGCCGGCGGCGCGCCACGCGGCGCTTTGGCGACACGCCGCGTCGATGGCCCACTCGCCGATCTGGATGATCAATCCGGCCTGTTCCGCCAGAGGAATGAATTCTTGCGGCGAAACGAGTCCGCGCTCGGGGTGCTGCCAGCGGATCAGCGCTTCAGCGCCGACGATGCGCCCGCTGCCCAGCGACACTTTGGGCTGGTAGTGCAGCACGAACTCGGAACGCTCCAGCGCCTTGCGCAGCATGCTTTCCATCACCAGGCGCTCGAGCGCGCGCGCGTTCATCGACTGGTCGTAGAACTGGAAACTGCCGCGACCCGTCTCCTTGGCGCGGTACATCGCGGTGTCTGCGTTCATCAACAGCGTGTCGACTTCCGCGCCGTCTTCCGGATATATCGCGATGCCCACGCTGGCGCTGATGTACAGCTCGGTGCACTGGACGATCACCGGCGCCGCCAGTGCCGCCACGAGGCGCTGCGCGATGCCCGTCGCGTCGCCCGCGTGATCGACGTTGCCCAGCATCAAGCTGAACTCGTCGCCGCCGAGCCGCGCGATACCGTGCGCGGCGTCGGCGTCGGCGTTGCCGGGCTCGTGGCTCACCGAATCGGACGCCCGAATCGATTGCTCGAGCCGCGTGCCGACCACGCGCAGCAATTCATCGCCGGCAGCGTGGCCCAGCGTGTCGTTGACACGCTTGAAGTGATCCAGGTCGATGAACATCACGGCAACCCGCTTGGCGTGGCGTTTTGCGTGGGCGATCGCCTTGTTCAAGCGGTCGACGAAGAGCAGCCGATTCGGCAAACCGGTCAGCGTGTCGTAGTGGGCGAGGCGCCAAATTTGTTCCTCGGCCTCCTTGCGTCGCGTGATGTCGTGCACTGCGCCGGCCAGCACCTTGGCGCGGCCGGTCTGGTCGCGTGCCGTCACGGCGACTTGCTGATGCACGCGCCGCACCGCGCCGTCGGGCTGGATGACGCGGTGTTCCACGGCGAAGGCCTGGCCGGTCGCGATCGCGAGTTGGCACGCGGTGCTCACCCGGTCGGCATCGTCCGGATGCAGCGTCGCCATGAAGGCTCGCGGATCCAGTACAGCGTTGTCCAGCGCATGACCGAAGATGCACCGGCCTTGCTGGGACAGGGTGACGCGGTCCCGCTGCACGTCCCATTCCCAATCGCCCATGTCGCCGATGCGCTGGGCATTGGACAGTCGCAACTGGTTTTCCGCGAGGTCGTTGATCGCGCTGCTGGCGCGCAGCATGTAACGCACGCGATGCGCAAGGATCGTCCAGTTGATCGGCTTGGTGATGAAATCCGTCGCGCCGACCTCGAAGGCGCGTTCTATCGATTGCACGTCGTTTCGTGCCGTCATCATCAAGACCGGGACACGGTAGCCGCTTTCCAGCTTGCGCAGCATCGAACACGCAGTGAATCCATCCATCACCGGCATGTTGACGTCCATCAACACGAGGTCGGGACGGAGCGCGTCCATCGCGTCCAGCGCAGCTTGGCCGTCTTCAGCCTCGGTGGCCTCGAAACCCGCACGCTTGAGGGTCGCGCATGCCAACAGGCGCCCGGCAGCATCGTCGTCGACAACCAGGACACGCGCATTCATATTCATTCGGTGGACACCAGTTGGGCCAAGAGCAACGGCCGGATTGTCTGAAATTGCCTCTCGATGCCGCGCACCAGCTGGCCGGCTTCGGCGAGCGCGCCTTCCAGGCCGTGCTGCTCGAGGCGTTCGCACAGATCAGCGAGCTGCTCGGCGCCGACGTTTTGGCTGGCCGACTTGAACGCGTGCGCCAGCAGGCTCAACGCGTCTGCGTCCTGGGCTTGCAGCGCGGCATGCAAGCGCGCCATCTTTTGCTTGCCGTCCTCGAGGTACAGCGTGATCGCACGCCGCAGCACGGCGCCGTCGGCGTCCAGTGCGCGGATGTTGGCCAGCGTCGTCTGATCGAGGCTGGCTTCGTTGGCAGTGCTGGCCGGGTCTGCGAGCGGCATGAGATCGCTGGGCTGCGCATCCGGCGAGCACTCGACCAGGTGCTCGGGCAACCAGCGCGCCATCATCGAGCCCAGGCGGTTGCGCGAATACGGCTTGGTCAGGTAATCGTCCATGCCCGCGGTACGGCAGGTCTCGGCGTTGCCGACCAGCGCATTCGCGGTCAGCGCAACGATGGGAATCCGGCGCGCCGACTGCTGCGTGCGCTCCCAGGCACGAATTTCCCGCGTCGCGGTGAAGCCGTCCATGACCGGCATTTGGCAATCCATCAACACGATGTCGTAACTCGCGCTGCGCAGCGCGTGCACGGCCTGCTCGCCATTCGCAACAATGTCGAGCTCGCAGCCCATCGATTCGAGCATGCTGCGCGCGACGAACTGGTTGACGAGGTTGTCCTCGGCCATCAAGACACGGGCCAGGATGCGCATCGCCGCCGGAACGACGTGCAGCGGCGCGTCGCTGGCCGCCGTGCCGGCGTTGGCCTGTACGAGCGCACGGTAGAGTTCCTGGCGCCTCACGGGTTTTGGCAGGCAGGCGCCGATGCCCAGTTCGCGGGCCCGGGCGAGGTCTTGCGACGAATGCGTGGTCGTCATGAGCACCAGCTTGACTTCGAGCAATGCCGCGGACTCGCGTACCGCGGCGGCCAAGTCGAGCCCGTGGACGTCGGGCAGGGTGGTGTCGATGACCGCGAGTTCGAACGGATCGCCTGCGCGCTCGGCGTCGCGCAGCCGTTCGAGGGCCTGGTCGCCGCTGGCGGCAACGCTGCAGCGCATGCCTGCGCGCAGCGCATGCTGTTGCAGAACTTCCGCGCAGGTCGCGTTGTCATCGACCATCAAGACACGCCGGCCCGCAAGTTCTCCCGGTGGCGTCGCCTCGGCCACGCTGGTCGCCGCTCGCAAGGGCAAAGTGAACCAGAAGTTCGATCCCTGGCCTTCGATACTTTCCAAGCCGATGCGGCCCTGCATCAGCTCGACCAGATGGCGGCTGATCGCCAGGCCCAACCCCGAGCCGCCGAATTTGCGCGTGGTTGAACTGTCGGCCTGGACGAAGGGGGTGAACAGTTGGGCGCAAGACTGCGCGGCGATGCCAATCCCGGTATCGCGCACGTCGACGCGAATCGTGTCAGACGCCGCGGCGCTGACGCTGATCACCACTTCGCCCGCATCGGTGAACTTCAGGCCGTTGCCGACCAGGTTGGTCAGCACCTGACGGAACCGGTACGGGTCGCCGTTCAATGACGCCGGCAGACACGGGTCGATGCGGCAGGTCAACTCCAGTCCCTTGGAATGCGCCCGCGGGGCAAGCAGCTGCAGCACGTCTTCCACCGCCTGGAGCAAGTCGAAATCGAGCGATTCGATCTGGAGCTTGCCGGCTTCGATTTTCGAGATGTCGAGGATGTCGTTGATGATCAACAGCAGCGACTCGCCCGAGCTGCGCAACGTATCGAGGAAGGCCCGTTGCTGGGCATTGAGCGGGGTCTCGAGCAGCAACTCGGTCACGCCGAGCACGCCGTTCATCGGCGTGCGGATTTCGTGGCTCATGTTGGCGAGAAACTCCGACTTGGCTTTGTTCGCGTCTTCGGCGGCGGCCTTTTCGGCGCGCAGCACCTGCTCGCGCAACAAGCTTTGCTGGGTTTGCACGCGCTGCGTCGTCTCAAAAAACACGGTATAGACGCCGACGACCTGGCCTTCATCGTTCAGATCAGGCACGTGACGGCCCGAGTGCCACACCACATTGCCGCCGCGGTCGGTTCGCTGGCGTTCCAGCAGCACGGAAGTGCCCGCCAGCGCTTTGCGCAGGTTCGGCTCGATGTCGTTCCAGAGTTGTTCACCGATGACCTCGCGCACTTCCCGCCCCGCGACCTGCGACTCGGCCTTGCCGAGCCAACGCTCCTGCGCGCGGTTGATGTAGCGGTACCGGTATGCGGCATCGATGTAGGAGACGGTCACCGGAATCTGGTCCATGATCGAGCGCAATTGCCGCTCGGCCCGACGTGCGCCCTCGAGCTCGCGATGGTCGTCCGAGGCGTCGTGCACGAACAGTTGACAGCCGGTGACGCGCCCGTGCGCATCGTGCTCGGTCAAGAATTCGAATTGCAGCATTTGCAAGGAGTGGTCCGGCAGCAGTGACGGCAGGCGAATTCGCTGCCCCTGGCCGGCGAGCGCCGCGTCGATGAGCGGCCCGATCTTCGCCCCCAGCTCGGCACCGAACAGTTCGTCAGCCGTCTGTCCTTCGATGTTGTCGCGGCTGCGCCGCAGCCACTGCGCGAACCCTGGGCTGGCGTAGCTGCAGCGGCGTCCGGCATCGAGGTAGGCCACGCGCACCAGCAGCTGTTGCGCCGCGCCTGGGGCGCGCGTGTCGGGCGTGCCTTGCACTTGGGCGCCGCTGCCGGTTTGCGCACGCAGCGTTCGTGACGTGCCCCACACCAGCCATAAAGCCAGTGCCACGCTCGCAACAACGCCAAGCCATGCGCCGGGCACGGCCCAGCCTGCCAACCCGGCGGCAGCGCCGACGAGGGTCAACCCCGCCAGGCACAGGCCCGGCCACGCGTCCGCAAAAACTGCCCGCCACTGCATGACCCCATCACTCCCGGCGTTTCACCTGTGGCGTATCGGCGCAAGTGCGGAGCTTCTTGAGGGCAGCCGTGCATAAAATGCCCGCCCGGCACGACGTTCGGGCGCGCCGCGGTCTGGACGAGCCGCCAGTGCGGTGTTTCAGTCGTCTTGTGCCAACCAGGCCGCCAGCGCTTCGTTGAACTCGCGTGGCCTGGCCGTCATCACCCAATGCCCGGTGTCGAATTCCAGCGCCTGGCTGCCGGGCCGCTGACGCAAGGTTTGCGCCCACTCGGTGGAATGAAACTGGAATGGCTTCTTGCGGCCCCAGATGTAGAGCATCGGCCCCTGCGGATCGAAGCGCAGCGCGTGACGGTACGAGCCGAACGCGCCGGTCCACTGGATGTAGTACGGATAGTTCATCGCCGAGCCGATGAACCGCGCGTCGGATCGGCAGTGCATCGTGCGCGCCATCCAGCGCGTCATGCGGTCTCCCAGCGTACCGCCGACGCGCCAGGCGATGGCCAGCCACACCTGGTAGGCAAACACCATGAACTTGGCCTTCGCGCTTAAGCCCTGAAGGTGCGCGCGCGAGCCCACATCGCCGATGTCCACGCCGACGATGCGCCGCACGAGATGGGGGTGGCGCATCGCGAACTCGTAGCCGAAGATGCAGCCCCAGTCGTGCAGCATCAACGTGACCTGCTGGCCGGGGCAGGTCTGCTCGACGATGTGTTTGAGCGTGTCCACCAGCTCGGCAAGTGCATACCCGCGCCGAGGTTTGCCGATGTCGAACCCCGGCAGCGTGAAGCGGATGCAGCGGTAGTTCGCGCTCAGGTGCGCGACCTGAGCGTCCCACAGGCGGTGGGTGTCGGGCCAGCCGTGCACCATGACGATGGAATGATCGCCGCTGCCTTCGATGAAAACATCGATGCCGTCAATTTGCCGAGGGTTCGCCATTGCGCCTATTATTTCCCCGTACTCCAGGAGACAAGATGACCTTCAAGAATATCCTGCTCGGCGCAGTGCTGGGCTTGGCCGGCGCCGCAAGCACCACGGCCGCGCTCGCGCAAGGCTTTCCCACCAAGCCGATCCGCATGGTGGTGACGTTCCCGCCCGGCGGCGCACCCGACATCCTGGCGCGGCTGTTCGCCGACAAGGCGCAATTCGGCCAGAACATGCTGGTGGACAACCGGCCCGGCGCGGGCGGCAACATCGGTGCTGATTTCGTCGCCAAAGCGCCAGCCGACGGCTACACGCTGGTGATGGGCACGGTGGGCACGCATTCGATCAACGGTGCCCTGTACGCGAAGATGCCTTACGACATGGTGAAGGATTTCGTCCCCGTCGCGCATGTGGCCTCGGCGCCGAACCTGCTCGTCGTGAACAACGATCTTCCGGTGAAAACCGTCGCCGAGCTGATTGCCTACATGAAAGCGAACCCGAACAAGCTGTCGTTCGGCTCACCCGGCATCGGCTCGTCGGTGCATGTGTCGGGCGAACTGTTCAAGTCGATGACGGGAACGAGCATGACGCATGTGCCCTACAAGGGCCGGCAGTTCGCGATTCCCGATCTGGTGGGCGGGCAGATTCAACTCATGTTCGACAACATGCCTTCCGCCTTGCCGATGGCCAAGGAAGGCAAGATCCGCGCGGTCGCGCAGACGACGGCCAAGCGATCGCCCGCCGCGCCCGATGTGCCCACGGTGGCCGAAACGATTCCCGGTTTCGAGGCGACGACCTGGTTCGCGGTGTTCGCCCCGGCCGGCACGCCAGCCGATATCGTGAGCCGCATCAACGCCGAGCTGCTACGCGTGTTCAAGCTGCCCGACGTGGTGGACAAGCTCAAGGCGCTGGGCCTGGAGCCGTGGATCTCCACGCCTGAGGAACTGGCGCGCTACCAGGCCAGCGAGATCGTCAAGTGGGCGAAGGTGGTGAAGGACTCGGGCGCGAAGGCGGAGTAGGGCGCTGTCATCCCGGCGCAAGCCGGGATCCACGGTCGGTCCGCTGCGGCCGCACAGACGCCTACTTGCCCGCCCCCTTGCCGATCGCCACCGGCCGGATCGGCGAGCCCGACGAGCCGCGCTCGCGCAGCGGCAGCACCATCGTGCACGAGGTCCAGACCTTGTCTTTCGCCATTTCCGCCAGGCGCACGTTCTCCAGGTGGTGAATGCCGACCTGGGTGAGCATGTGGTGGTGCACGCCGAACGGCAGACCTGGCGGCGTGCCCAGCGCGGGCGGCGCCTTGCCGGCGAGCATGCCGTCGGCCACGGAGTCGACGAAGGGCACGTCCATGCCGATCGCCACGGCGCGCATCTTGCCCAGGTACATGGCGGCGTCATAGCCCAGGCCCGGGCCCGAGGCGTAGTAGGTCTTGTCCACATCCGGGTCTTGCCACTTGTCGCTCCAGCCGGTGTAGATGTAGACCACGTCGCCCGGTTGAATACCGCGTTTGGCCAGCCCCTGCACCTTGAGCATCTCCATCACCTGCGCCAGCCTGACCACGGCGCCAGCCGGCAGCGCTTGGCCCTTGCCGATGTGGGCCTTGGCGTCGAGCAATACCGCGCTGGTGACGATCGGCGGAATTTGCTCGACGCCGAGCTTGAGCAGCGGTGAGTCGGGCGTGGGCTTGACTTCCCTGGCGGTCATGCCACCGTAGTACACGGCGGAGTCGGCCGGGAACTCGGCCTTGCCATCCCACGGCGCGGCGAGCGAGGCGAAGTGGCCGAGCGCGTCGATCTGCGTGCCTTGCTGGTTCGGCTCGGCGCCTTCGTTCAGCACCTCGCCGTTGAACGCGTGTGCCGTGAACGGAATGCCGCCCACAGGTTTGGGCTTGACCATGTGCGGCCCGCTGAACGGCGACTTGGGCATCGTGTTCGAGCGCTCGTGCGAGATCTCGTAGACCTTGGCGCCGGGCTGGGCCATGTGCCAGGCGCAGCGTGCCCAGGTGCCCGCGCCTTGGGTATTGCCCATGCCTTTCTGGTCGCCCTTCGCCCAGGGCGGCGCGGGAATCTGCTTTGCCGTCTTGGCCAGCAGCGACTCGGGCTCCGCGGCGTGCAATGGGGTGGCGAGCAGGGTGCCGAGCAGGGCACAGGCCAGCGCCACGGCGGTGGCGCGGGGCATGGGGTTCAAGACGGGCATGGGGAAGTCTCCAGTGAGTGTGAGGGGTGATGGGCGAGCGCAATGCTAGTGGAAGCTGCCCATGCGGCGCAGCGGGTTCAACCTGCCCTACATTTACGCCTCATCCAACTTGAGTCAATGCCATGCCGATACGCACCGCAACCCTGAACCGACAGATCAAGAACAACGGCGCGAAGCTGCACCTGGCGAGCGTGGCCCGCCAGCACTCGCGAGGAGAGGACCAGCCCGCCTCGCCGCGCGAACAAGATCTGCTGGAGGAGCGCCGCGCCCTCAAGCAGGCCCGCGCCGAGCGCCAGGCCGCCGCGAAATTGCCCAAGCCCAAGGCCGTCAAGGTGGTCAAGGAAGCCAAGCCGGTGAAGGCGAAGGCGGTCAAGGCACCGAAAGAGCCGAAGGCAGCGAAAGATCCAAAATCGGCCAAGGCCGGCGCCAACAAACCCACTCCCGCCGAGAAGAAAGTGAAAAAGGCCGCGAACGCTGAGGCCGCAAAGAAGGCAGACAAGAAGTCGGCGAAGACCTGAACCCGCTCTTGGTGCGACGCTGACGGCACGGCGTCGCCACTTTCACGGGTCCGCCGATGGAGCCGGTGTTCCTCGTCTTTGCCGTGTGCGCCTTCGCCAGCGGCTTCGCGTTGCGCATCGTCGACCCGCTGATCCTGCCGATCGCCCAGCAATTCGGCGTGGCGCCTTCCGCGGCTGCGCTGCTCAGCACGGCGTTTGCGCTGCCCTACGCGATGGCCCAGCCATTTCTCGGCCCGCTGGGCGACCGCTTTGGCAAGGCGCGCTGCATCCAGGTGTGCGTGGCCGCGATGGCGCTGGCGCTGGCGGCGGGCAGCGTGGCACCGAGCTTCGAGCTGCTGATGGCGACGCGCATCGCCGCCGGCATCTTTGCCGGCGGGCTGATACCGCTGGTGCTGGCGGGAATCGGCGACGCCTATGCGTTGCACGAGCGCCAGGTGACGATCGGGCGCTTGCTGCTCGCCATCATCACCGGGCAGATGTTGGGGTCGAGCGTGGCCGGGTTCGTCAACGATGCCTGGGGCTGGCGCAGTGCCTTGGGCGTGGCGGCCAGCGCGGCGATCGGCGCCGCCGCGCTGGCCTGGGGCGCGATGCCCGCCGCGCAGCTCATGCGGCCCGCGCCGGGCACGCCGCGCGTCTCATTCGCGGCGCTCTACGGCCGCGTCTTCGACAACCCGAAAGCCGTGTGGTTGTATGCGGCGGTGGTGCTGGAGGCGACGTTTGTGTTCGGCGTCTTTCCTTACGTGGGGCAGTTCCTCATCGAGCGCACCGGCAGCACAGTGGGTGCCGCGCCCAGCCAGGCGGGTCTGGTGCTCGGCGCGTTCGGCGTCGGTGGCCTGGCCTACGCACTGTCAGTGCGCAGGCTCATCGTGCTGCTGGGCGTGCGGCGCATGTGCATCGTGGGCTCGGCGCTGGCCGCGACAGCCTACGCGGCGCTGACCGTGCTGCACCTCTGGTGGCTCGCGGCGCTGGCGATGATGCTCGCCGGAGCCAGCTACTACATGCTGCACAACTCGCTACAGACCGAGGCCACGGAAATCGCCCCCACCGCACGCGGCTCGGCGGTGGCATTGTTTGCCTGTGGCTTCTTCGCCGGCCAGGGCATCGGCCCGCCGCTGTTCGGCGCGTTCGTGCACAGCTTCGGGTTCCCGGTGGCGCTGCTGGTCTCGACCATCGGCTTGCTGGGCCTGGGCCAGGTGGTGGTGCGCAAGATCATTCCCGCAGTGCGTGGGCCGGATCCTTAGCCTAGCGTGCTCCCACTCGCGTTTGATGAGATGAACGAGGCGGTCCGCCTTCGGCCCGTTGCGGTCTGTGGGTGTGCGTTCAGCCTGCCAAGATTTCCACGCCAGGGCGACGGCGGCGCCCCCGTTCTCCGGCCCACGCTCGCGGGGCAGCGTCGCAAACTGCGGCGCGCAGCCGCGTCAGCACCGTTACGCCCTAGATAGGTTGAGGACACCGCGAATGGGGCCTGCGCCCGGGGGCACCACCGCAGCCCTGCTGCAACTGTCGGCTGCGTGCCGCGCCTTCGCATGCCACTCGGGTGCCAGGGCAGGTGGCTTGGGGTACGGGCGCAGGCCCCCATTCGCGGTGTCCCCAATCTGCACCCGAGAACACGGCGTTGATGGCGTAACGCCTGCGAACCGTATACGGTGCCCCGCGAGCGTGGGGCCGGAGAACGTACCCCGGGCCACCTGCCCTCGCTCCACGCTCGCAGGCGCATCGCGGCGACCGGCCGCAAAGGGCCGAAAGCAGACCGTGGTGTCGTTACGACTGAACGCCAATCCAAACTAACCCAACAGCTCGCGCAGCACCGCGCCCGCCTGCTCCACTTGGGGCCCGCTCACGTCAAGATGAGTCACCGCACGCACGATGCGCGGCCCGAACGCGCCCACCAGCACGCCGCGTGCCTTGGCTCGCGCGACGAGCGTCGCCGCGTCCATGGCACCCGGCGCGAGGTGGAACACGACGATGTTGGTCTGCACACTGCTCAGATCGAGCTGCACACCCTGGCATCCCACCAATGCCTCGGCCAGCCGCTTCGCGTTGCGGTGGTCCTCGGCGAGGTGCGCGCGGTGGTGGTCCAGGCCATACAGCGCGGCCGCGGCGAAGATGCCGTTTTGCCGCATCGCGCCGCCGAACATGCGGCGCTTGCGCGCTGCCCCGGCGATGAGTTCGTGCGAGCCGGCCAGGGCCGAGCCGCCCGGCGCACCCAGGCCTTTGGAGAACGCGACCGCCACCATGTCGAACGGCGCGGCGAGTTCGGCCTCACTCAGGCCACTCGCGACGCTCGCGTTCCACAGGCGCGCGCCGTCGAGAAACGTCGCCAGGCCGCGCTCGCGGGCGAAGGTGCAGACGCGCTTCACATCGTCCTGCGAAAACACGATGCCGCCACTTCGGTTGTGCGTGTTCTCGATCTCCAACAGCGTGGTCGGCGGAAACACCGGCAGTGAACTCGGCTTGATCGCGGCCTCCACCTCTTCCACGCTGAACACGCCGCGCGCGCCGATCTCGACCAACTGCACGCCGGCGTTAGCGGCGGAGCCTCCCGCCTCGTGCCAGCCGGCGTGGCATTCGCGGCTCACCAGCACCTCATCGCCGGGACGGGTGAGCACGCACAAGGCCACCTGGTTCGCCATCGTTCCCGAGGGCAGCCACAGCGCTGCGGGTTTGCCCAGCAGCGCGGCGATGCGTTCCTGCAGCAGGTTCGTCGTCGGGTCTTCGCCGTACTGGTCGTCGCCCACCGGCGCAGCGGCCATTGCCGCGCGCATTGCCGGGGTCGGCCGGGTGACGGTGTCGGAGCGCAGGTCGATCGGGGTGGGTGAGGTCATTCAGTCTCCAATGGGATGTATGCCGCGGCCGAGGATCAGCCGCGGTGGAACAGGTTCAGCTTGTTGCCTTCCAGGTCGCTGATATTGACAGGCAGTCTGAGCGCGGCGTCGCCCTCGGTCGAATTATCCGGCGTCAAAGAAAATTATCCGCGTCGCTCACCGTGCCGGTATTTTTATCCGGCAAGCGCCTCGGCGGCGGCCTCACGTGGAAGATGCTTTCGCACCGCGGCTTCGACGACGTCAAACGCTTTCAAGGGAACCGTGGCCGCGAACTGCTTGCGGCGGTGCCGCGACACCACGCCGCCGTTTTGGTGACATGACAGCACCAGCGTGGACAGGGTCGAGCCGACCAAGTCGTAGTGCCGGCTCACGGCCTTCACTACCTTGTCGTAGCCGGCGAGGAATCGCGCCTCGTTCACCAGATCCTGATCGAGTGCCTGCCGGGCCATGCGCAGCGTGAATTCGACGCAGCCCGTCGCGTCCCAATAGAGGTAGATGCGCGGGTCGCAGCGCGGCTCGAAGAGGTAGTTGTCGGCGTCGATCCAGGTCACGCCCCAGAGCTGGCGCGCCGGGCTGGAGAACGACTGCAACACACTCAGATAGTCGCGCTCGTGGCGCTGTACCGCCGCGGAAATGGGCAGCAAGTGGCCGGGCGCGAGTGCACCGGCGCGGCACAGCGTGTGATGCAGCAAGAAGCGCGACAGGCGGCCGTTGCCGTCCATGAAGGGATGCGCGAACACAAAGCCGAACGACACCATCGCGGCGCGGACCAGGGGGTCGATTCCGCGGGTGTGCTCGGGATCGGCCAGATCCAGAATGCCGTCCATCACCGTGCCGAGCCACTGCGCTGGGGGCGGCACGTAGGTGACACCCGGTGCACCGCGTGCCGGGCCCTTCAGGTGGTTTTGCGTGGTGCGATAACTCGCCGCGCGAAGCAACGGGTTGTTGACGGTCGCGTTTTGCAGCTCGACCAGATAGTCTTCGCTCAAGGGTCGGCGTGCGTGGGCTTGTTCGAGCAGCGCGACAAAGGCCGCGGCCCGGTCTTGCGAGGGCGGCTCGCGCTCGATTTCATGCGAACTGCGCGTCTCGTCGAGGTAGGCCCACGCCAGGGCCCGGCTGAGCAGGGAGGGCTCCATCGCGCCGAGGAACTTGGCGGTGCGCCGCAGGATGGCGTTGCCGAGCAAGGCGTCGATGTCGGCCGTCTTGCGCACCGTGGGGCAGAAGCGCCAGTCGCCCAGGCCATTGAAGTCGACACGCCATTTGCGGTCGCGCGCAGGCGTGTCGGACACCAGGTACAGGCTCGGGTCGAACAAGGGCACGGCCACGCCGCCCAGGCCTGCCGGCAGGTCGGTGAGTTGCCGCGCGGTGAAGTGCTCCCACAGATAGCAAAGTTTGCGGATGTAGCCGCCGCTCGGTGCGCCTCGCAGCGCGCTGAGCAGATGTGCCGGTGCGAGATGCGCGCATGCCGCCGCAACCACCTGCAAATTCGTGCCCTCGTGCTTCAGTGCGAACAGCAGGTGCTCGACAACGTCGCTCCCCTGAGGCGCGACGGAAACCGGCACGGCAAGCTCGTCGGCGAGGTGCTCGATGCGCGTGACCGGGCGCACGACCGCCGGCCGCTGCACGGCAAACACCCGCAGGCCCAGCGTCTGCCGCAGCCACTCGTAGCCGACGACCGTCATCGAAATTTATCCTCCGGACAAGAATTTTATCCGGGATGGAGATGAGGGTCGGATTTTTATCAGACGGGCGAGCACGCGCAGGGCGTGCGCGGCGACAGCCGGCGCGGTGAACCGGCTGTGGTCATGCGCCTTCGGGCGCGGTCAAGCGCGGTCCCGCGGACGCCGCCCTATTCGAGCGACACGTAGACCCGCGCACCGTCGATGCGCACGGGGTAAGTTCGCACGGCGTCGACGGCCGGCTCGCACGTGGCCGCGCCGCTGCGCAGGTCGAAACGCCCTTGGTGCAGCGGGCATTCGATCTCAACACCCTCGACGAAACCGTCGCACAGCCGCGCCTGGCCGTGGGTGCACAGGTTGTCGGTGGCGTAGACCGCCTCGCCGATGCGAAACAGCGCGATGTCGCGCCCCTGCACGAGCACGCTCGTGCCGGTGTCAAGCCACAAGTCACTGAGCGCGGCGGCGTCGATCCACTCTTGCTTCATCGGCATCGCTTGATCGCGCCGCGCATCGCGGCCTTGGATCTGTCCTGTGTCATGGGGCCCTTTCAGATCGGGTAGATGATCGAATTCGGAATCATCTCGCTGTCGTAGACGCACAGCTTCGAGGCGAACTTCAGCCCTTGCTCGGTGCGCACCACCGTGTCGAGGTAACGGCCGACGTTGAACACCTGTGTCAGCTCGGAGAGCTTGGTGCGGAACACGGCGTAGTTTGCCTCGCACTGGAACGTGTCGCCCTGTGCGCTCAACACGCGCGGCGCGCCGATCACGTGGCGCTGGTAGTACGGGTCGTGGAACAGCGTCTCGCGGATCGCATAGGCGCGGTCCTTGAGCATGCCCTTGCTCTCGAACGACAGCGTGGCCAGCGGCAGGCCGCGATCAAAGTTCTCGCGCGGGATGAGCTTGTAGACGCAGTCTTCGGTGAAGAACTCGCACCAGGCGTCCCAGTCGGCGGCGTCCACCGCGCTGGCGTAGGCCGCGTAGAGCTGGGTCAGCGCGAAATGGTCTTCGAAGGGAACTGTCATCGTCGCGCCTACCTCCGGCAATACGCTTGGTTTTTGGGTCATCGCGGCCCGCACGCGCGATCATGCCTTGCCGCGCCACACACGCCAATACGCGACAACCCATGGCCGACGAGCCGCATGGGTGCCGTGCCAAACGGCTTGGACCGGGGCGAGGGAATTTTTCGGCCGGCACGAATGTATACCGATGGTCCGCCCCACGTTCGGGCGGAACTGTTTGCGCGGGAAGGGCCGTGTGTGCGTGCACGTGTCCGCCCCGTGCAAGTTCGATCAATCCACTGCCGCGCTCAGTACGCCTGGCGTTGCAACTTCCAAAAGGAGATCGCGATGAATACTCGAGTTGCATTGAAGGGTCTGCTTGCCTCAGCGCTGTTGGGCAGCCTCGTTTCCTGCGGCGGCGGCAGCGACAGCCCGGCGCCGCCCACCTACACCGTCGGCGGCACGATCTCGGGATCGGCGGGCGTCACGCTCCAGCTCAACGGCGCGAACCCACTCTCGGTGACGGCCCTGGGCAACTTCAGCTTTCCAGTCGGGCTCACCAACGGAACGGCCTATACCGTCACGTTCACCGGCAATGCGCAGCCTTGCTCCGTGACGAACGGAACCGGAACGATGGGGTCGGCGAACGTCACCAACGTAGCGGTCACGTGCACGACGGTGGTCCGCTCGGCGCTGCTTGATAGCGCCCAGGAAAACAACCCGGCGAACACGACGACGGGAACCGGCCGCGGCGCCGTGGTCGTGAATCCGACCACAAAGGAGATCACGGGTGGCGCCACCTTCAGCGGGCTCACGTCGATTCCACCGACGACGCAGCACATTCACCAGGCGCCCGCCGGCAACCCCACCGGCAATGGCGGGTTCATCATCACCTTGACGCTGTCGCCGAACAACTCGGCCGTCACGATCCCGGCCGGTACGGTTCTGACCGACGCCCAGTACACAGCGTATTTGGCGGGTGAGCTCTACTTCAACATCCATACGACGGCGAATCCGGGCGGCGAGATTCGCGGCCGGATCAACACGGTGGGCGGTGTCATCGCGGGCCTGGCGACGTTAAACGCAGCGCAGGAAGTTCCACCCGGAACGAGCACGGCAACCGGCCGCGGCACCGTTGTCGTGGACTCGACGACGGGGCAGGTGCTCACCGCTTACGCCACGCACGACATTGCGAACGCGAACAACGCGCACATTCACACCGGTGCGGTCGGCGCGCCCGGTGGTGTGCTGCTGGGTTTGACGCTGGGTATCGGCGTAGTAGCTGCGGCGCAGCCGGCAGTCATGAGCGCGCCTGGCATGACCTTCCTCAGCGCGGGCAACCTCTACTTCAACGTGCACAGCCCGAACAACCTTTGTCAACCCACCGCGACTTGCGGGGCTGGCGAGATTCGCGGGCAGATCGCGGTGCAGTAACGTCGCCTGGATCGTGTTCGAGACCGTGCTCGTTGCGGCGCCGGTGCGGTGTGGCGTTGTGGCGTCCCTGCTCGCCCTCGCCGCCTGCGGCGGCGGCAGCGGCGAGGGGCTTGACGTTAACGGCCGGCCGATCGCGCCCGGCGCGGGCTCGGCGGTGCTGGCTCCGACGCTGGCGTCGATCCAGGCGCTGGTGCTGACGCCAAACTGCGCCTTCTCGGGCTGTCATGGCGGCGGCACGGTGCAGGAGGGTCTGAGGCTCGACCCCGGTTTCAGCGCCACGAACCTGATCAACGTGGCGAGCCCGCGCAATGCGACGCTCGTGCGCGTCGTCCCGGGAAATCCGAATGCGAGTTTCCTCATCCACAAGCTCGAGGGAACACAGACGCTCGGCGAACGCATGCCGCTGTTTGCCGGGCAGTATCTTTCGCTGGCGACGATCGACGTGATCCGCCAGTGGATCGCGCTGGGAGCGCCGCCATGAGGCCCGGCTCGTTGCGCACTGCGCGGCGCATCGGCTTGGCAGGCGCGGTCATGGCGTTGCTGCTGGCCATGCTCGCGCCAGCGGCACTGCGCGCCGAACCCTACCTGGCGGTGCGCACCGGCGCGAAGTGCATGGCGTGTCACGTCAACCCGAGCGGCGGTGGCAAACGCAACGAGTTCGGCGGCGCCTACGCGCAGACCGCGCTGGCCCAGGATCGGCTCGACCCCACCTCTGCGTTGTGGAGCGGGCAGTTGAACGAGCGATTCGCGCTCGGCGCCGACTTGCGCGCCACGTTTCAGAGTGTCAAGGTTCCCGGAGCCAAGGAAACGCTGGGCTTCAACCCGACGCGCGCGCAGGTCTATCTGGAGGTGCAGCCGATCGCGAAGCGCCTGACGTTCTATCTCGACGAGCGCGTCGCCCCGGGTGCGGCGACGAACCGCGAGGCCTGGGCGTTGCTGTGGCTTGCCGATCGCAGCGCCTATGTGAAAGCCGGCCGCATGTTCGTTCCCTTCGGCCTGCGCATCGAAGACGACAGCGCGTTCACGCGCCAGGTGTCGGGAGAGAATTTCAGTGCCTCCGACGACGGCATTGAAGGCGGGCTGGAACTCGGTCCCTGGTCAGCCAGCGTTTCCGTCACCAACGGGGCGCGCGGCGGCGCCGAGACGAACCGCGGCAAGCTGGTCAGCGCGCTGGCGAGCTACGTGCAGCCCGACTGGCGCTTCGGATTGAGCGGCAGCGCCAACTCCAACGGCACGGCGGATCGGCGCGTGCTCGCCGCGTTCGGCGGGTTGCGCACCGGCATCGTCAGTTGGCTTGCCTCGGTGGTCTCGGCGATCGAGGACGAAACGCCGTTCGGGCGCCAGCGCCACTGGGCGACGCTGTTCGAAGGCAACGTCGAATTCGCGAAGGGCCACAACCTGAAGCTCACTTACGAAAACCAGGACCCGGACACGCATGTGCCTAATGACCGGCGTGCGCGCTACAGCGCGGTGTGGGAGGTCGTGCCGTTCCAGTTCACGCAGTTGCGCCTGGGCGCGCGCAAGAACGACGGGATTCCACAGAACAAACCGCAGAACGCGACTGAGGCGTTCGCCCAGTGGCACGCGTTCTTTTGAGGGCGCGGTGCGTGAGGGCGGTACAGCGCTGAACCGGGCCGCTACTGCGCCTCCATCACCTCACGCCAGTAGCGGTACATTCCGCGGATCAACGTCTCGGTGACCATGTGATCGGTGTCGCCCACCTCGCGGCCGCCGAGTTCGACGAGCGTGCGGTGAAAGGGCTTGCTCTCGAAGCCGGTCTGCGAGAACTCGATCACTTCGCCATCGTCGGCCGACACAAAACCCGCCGGGCCGAACAGGTTGGCTTGTCGCAGGCGCCGCTGCGTCATCGCTTCGTCGTCGTCTTCGAAGCCGAAGTGCGTCCACTCGAAGTTGAAGGCGCCATGGCCGTCGGGCTGGATGTGGCGTGTCGACACGCTGTTCACCTGCTGCTGCAAGACCACGCTGGGGAACAATGTCGTCATCACGGCGGTGGGCCCACCCCACCAGGGCTCGGGCACGATGTCGAGGAAGCGCGGATCGTGCAGCTTCATGTCGGCCTTGAAGCTGGACACCGCGGTCACCTGCTCCGCCGCGCCGGTGGCGCCGCGGGTGGAGATCATCGCGGCGTGGCGGTGCTTCGCATCCATCTTCAGGGCGGCCTGGTTGTCGGCGCGCCACAGGCCGAAGGTGACGAACCAGGAGTGCAGCAAGCCCGGGTGGTACGGGTCCTTGATGTTCTCCTGCATCAGCTTCCAGTTCCCCGGAATGCGCTGTCGGTTGTAGCCCAGGATCTTCAGCTTGCGGCCGTTGAACAGGCGGTCGAAATACTGCGTGATCGCCGGGCCCATGAAGTCTTCGAATGATTCGACGCCGTGGTCGAACGACGCAAACACCGCGCCGCCACGGCACGCGACCTTGAGTTTGGTCAGGCCGTGCTCGGCGGTGTCGAAGTCCGCCGGCATGCCGCCGTTGACACGACCCGCCTGGCGCACGCCGCGCCGAAACGGTACGCCTTGCAAGTCGCCGTTGAGCTTGTAGCTCCACTGGTGATAGGGGCAGACGAACTCCTTGCGATTGCCATGGCGTTCGCGGCAGAACTGCATGCCGCGATGTGCGCAGACGTTCTCGACGACGTTCACCTGACCCTGCGCATCGCGCACGAGCAGCACGGAGCGCTCACCGATGGCGGTGCGCTTGAAGTCGCCCGGGTTCGGGATCTCGGCCTCCAGGCCCACGTAACACCAGTGGGCCCGATAGAAAAACCGCTCCAGCTCGCGCCGGTGCAATTCTTCGTGCGTGTACACCGAGAACGGAATGCGGCTCGTGCCGTCGCTTTCCCAGTTCACGCCGGGTGGGAATAGGGTTGAATCCTGGGTCATGGAGCTTCCTTCGGCACGCGGCATTGTGCCGGCTTCGGTTCACGGGCAATCGCCGACCAGCCTGGCGATGATGCGCTGGTAGAACGTCATGTTCTTGCCGCCCAGGCGCACGTCGAGCACGCCGCTGAGCAGTGAAGGCGCAAATTCCCAACGCGCCTCGCCGCTCGTGCCGTGACCACCGCTGCACTGCAACGCGTAGACGGCGCGCGCCGGCTCGTCGAGCACCTTGGCGAGCTTGCAGTCTTGCAGCGACACGTCGCCGAGCATCCAGAACACGCCGGGCAGGTCCTGCGGGTTCAGGCAGCGCTGCTCCGTCACGACCGCGTAACGCAGGTTCGTCTCCAGATGCGGCATGCCGGTCTGGGTGCTCATCTCGTACAAGCGGTGCGACGCGCCGGTCTGCGCAGTGGCGCTGCCGGCCAGCAAGGCTAACAAACCGAGGTGCGCGCGGGTCGATCGGAGTCGGCGGGTCATCGGCTGGCCGTGCATGCCTGGACTGTATCGCCGTCGGCAGCACGGCTAAGATGCAGTCCGTGCTGGCGTTACGTGGGGCACCGTCGCACGGCGCATCGAATCGGGACTGAACGCAAGGCGACTCACGATGACCGACACCTTCCCCAACACCCAAGGCCAACACTTCCAGAGCGATGCGCCGCTCGCCCCGGAAATCCGCGCCCAGGCCTGGCTCAACACGCCTGCGCCGTTGACGCTCGCCGGCCTGCGCGGGCAGGTGGTCGTGCTGCATGCTTTTCAGATGCTCTGCCCGGGCTGCGTG
>JANOLJ010000114.1:0-1693 GCA_031419715.1 Burkholderiales bacterium
ATCGTGTCTTTCAACACGTCTTGCAGCGCGTCGATGTTGGCTTCTTCCAGCGCGGCCAGGGCCTTGTTCAGCGCGGTGCCAACGTTGTCTTTGATGTGTTTGATGCGCGACCAGCGTGCCTCCTCGGGCACGTAGAAGAACTGGCCGCTGTACTGGTCTGGGTCGTCCAGGGTGAACGCGGTGTCTTCCTGGCTCAGGCCCTGGGTCCGGCACTCCTGCAGCAATTCGGCGCGGCGCTGGTCGAACAAGTCGCTGGCGCGCTTGAGGAACAGCATGCCGAAGATGTACTCCTTGTACTCACTCGCCTCCATGTTGCCGCGCAGGTCGTCGCAGGCGGCGAACAGCAGGGCTTCGAGGCGGGCCAGCGTCAGGCGGCTGTGGGGCATCGGGAATGACTTTCGGAATTCGGTGATCGCGGGCGACAGGGTCGGGCATCTTAAAGTGCACTCACACGCGGCTCTTCAAAATGTCTGCAAGCGCCTGTTCAACAAGGCTGAAGGCGATGCGTTCTTGCTCCAACCTGATCGGTCGCCCTTCCAGCCGCTTCCAACGCAAATCGTCATACAGCGCGCGTTCATCGGGGTTCAGGTGCGGCAGGTCGCGCAACGTCGGCTCGGGCTCGTCGGTCCAGAGCTCGCGGTGGGCGAGCAATGTCGCACGGTCCATGAGCAACGATTCGACGTGCGGGAACCTGGCGCGCAGCTGGTCGAGGATCGCGAAGCCGTGCGTGTCGATGTCGCCCCAATAGTGAATCGCCTTGCCTTGCAGCCACTGCGCCGGCGCCAGCATGTCGAAGCCGTAACCCGCGCCGAAGATCAACAGAGCGTCGGGCAGCGCCGGAAAGGCGAGGTAGTTGATCTCGTTTTCGGTGAGGAAGATTCGTGATGCAGCCGGCGCGAGGCGGGCGAAATCGCCTTGGGTGAGGGTGATGTCTCGGTCCGCGCCCTCGGCACAGTTCGCCCACAGGGCTTGGCGCGGATCGAGCATCCGAAATCGCACGCGTTGCGGCTTGTCGCGAAAACCATAGCGTCGAACGAAGTTGGCGGCGCCGCTTGCTCCTGAATCGATCGCCTCGGCGGGCAGGCAGCAGTCGAGCAACTCGGCAAGCACGCCGCGTTGCACCTCGATGAACTTGCCGTGGATGCCGGGCAAGTCGACCTGCCGCAGGTAGACGCCCGGGCGCGGGTGCGCCTGCACCCAGGAGATCACGGCCAGCAATTGCGGCCAGGCGTTGGCCAGATCGAGCGCACGCATTGGGCGCCTGAGTAACCACGGCAGCAGCGCAGGCTGCGCGGCGCGGACTTGCGCCAGCAGGGTTTCGAAGCGTCGCGCGTCGCGGCGTTTGCCGATCAGCTCGAGCGCATCGTCCAGCGTATCAAGCCACACCTCGCTCGGCACTTGGTTCGTGCCGATGACGCGATGTCTGATCTCGCGCATCACGACCCGATAGCCGCGCCGCTTCGCCGCGCCATCTGTGGCCCCGGCCTCGGCTTGCAGCGCGCGCGCCCAGGCGCGCACCTCGTCGAAACGTTCCGACAGATCGGTGGAACCAGGCACCTTGAGCGTCAGGCGCAGCGGGAACAGCGCGCCGGGCTCCACCAGGCATCCGAGCAGGCGGCCCGTTTCCCAGAGCCGTTGCGCCTGGGCGCGCAGGTCGTCGGGCGTGCTCCACGTCATGACTCGCGCGCGTCGC
>JANOLJ010000115.1:0-14153 GCA_031419715.1 Burkholderiales bacterium
GGTAGTACAGGTCTTCGCGAAAGCGCCCCTGCGCGACCCAGGCCCGCAGGTCGCGGTGCGTCGCGCAGACTACCCGCAGGTCAACCTCGACCGTGTGCTCGCTGCCCAGCCGCTGGACCCGCCGATCCTGCAGCACGCGCAGCAGCCGCACTTGCATCGAAGGGGCCAGCTCGGCCACTTCGTCCAGGAACAGCGTGCCACCTTGCGCCTGCTCGAAGTACCCCTTGCGCGCGCGTTCGGCGCCGGTGAACGCGCCGCGCTCGTGCCCAAACAGCGCTGCCTCCAGCAAGCTCTCGGGGATCGCGCCACAGTTCACCGCCACGAATGGCGCGCTCCCCGCGGGGTGCGCCAAGGCGTGCAGGCGGCGCGCGACGACTTCCTTGCCGGCACCGCTTTCGCCGGTGACGAGCACGGTGCGTGCACGCGCCGCGATGCGCGGCAACTGCGCTTCCAGCTCGCGCATCGCGGCCGAGCGGCCGAGCACGGCGGGCGCCTGCGCGTCGCCGCCACGCGGCGCCGGTTCGGCGCCCACCGCCTGCCGCACCTTGGCCACCAGCGCGGTGATGTCGAACGGTTTGGTCACGTAGTCGCGCGCGCCCAACTGCAACATCGCCACCGCGCGATCGACCGACGCGAAGGCGGTGATGAAGATCCAGGGCGGCAGCTCGCGACCCTGCCGCAGTTGCGCGGCAAACAGCGCCTCGCCCGAGCCGTCGGGCAGGCGCACGTCGCTGATCACGGCATCGAAGGGTTCGGCGGCCAGCAGCGGCAGCGCCTCTTCGATGCGACGGCACAGCTGCACGGCAAAGCCCTCGAGCTGAAAGCGATCGAGCAGTGACTCGCCCATGATGGGGTCGTCTTCAATCAGGCACAGTCTCATCGGGTGTCCTCCAGCGCGGGCTCGGCGGGGGCGACGCTCGGTCGCGGGATCGGCAGGCTGACGACGAAGCGGGTGCAACCGCCCTCGCACTGCACATCGATGTTGCCGCGGCGGCGCTGCACGATTTGCCAGCACACCCACAGGCCCAGGCCGTGCGAGCGCGTGCCGTCGCCCTCGCTGCCGGCCACGAAGGGCTCGAACAGGTGACCCAGACGCTGCGGCGCGATCGGCTCGCCGGTATTGCTCACCACCAGCGCCAGCAGGCCCGGGGTGGGCGTGACCGTCAACTCCACCGCGGCCGGCACGGACGCGCCAGCGTCGTCGCGCGTCGGCGCCGCGGCCTTGCAAGCATTCAGCAGCAGGTTCAACACGAGCTGGCGCACTTCATGCGCCGGCAGCTCGATCGTGCCCATCGTGTCGGCCGGCACACGCCAGCGCAGCCGCAGGCCGCGTGCCGCGGCCTGCGGCTCGATCAGAGTGCGCAGATCGTCCCAGTCCAGCTCGGTCAGACGCGGCGAGTCCAGGCGCGCCTCCACCAGCAAGGCGCTGACGGTGGCGCGAATCTGCTGCAGACCGCGCTCGAGCAGCGCCAGCGTTCGCGCCGTGAAGGCGTCGGGCCGCCCGTGGCGGGTACAGGTGTCGATGGCGTTGAGCATGCCTCCCAGCGGATTGTTGATCTCGTGCGCGATCGCCGCGGACACCCGGCCGACGGCGGCCAGCCGTTCGCTGGCGAGCACTTCCTGCTCCAGTGCGTCTTTGCGTGCCAGGCCATCGAGCATCGATCGCACCTGCGCGGTGAGGCGGCCGATCTCGTCGTTGCCCGCCCGCGGCAGCGCGGCGGCGATGGCCATCGGCGGTTCGCGCCCGACCTTGGCCAGCACCTGCGCCAACTGGGCCAGCGGCTCGGCCAGGCGCTTGCCGGCATACCATCCCAGCGGCACCAGGACCAACATGCCAGGCAGGCTCAGGAGCGCCAGCTCCACCAGCACGGCGCGCACGCGCTGGGCGTGCAGCGCGGCGTCGAACTCGAGCACCACGGTGCCGAGCAGCGTGCCGTCTTCGGCGCGAATGCGGCGCGCCGCAGCCAACTCCGGCCCGCCCTCGCCCTCACCGAAACCGATCCGAAAGGCGCTGCCGTCGTCGCCCGCTGCCACCAGGGCGACCAGCGGCGGGGGCAGGGTCGCGGCCGCCGCGCCCACGGGCAGGCGGCGCGGCTCGCTGGCGACGAAGACACGCTGCTGGGCGTCGAGCACAACGATGCCCCGCAAGGCGTTGCCCGCCTCGCGTGCCTCGAGTGGGTTGCGAATGGTTTCGAAGGCCTGCCAGAGATCGTCGCGCAGCAGCGGCTCGCGCAGGCTGCGCGCCAGCACCGTGCTCAGGTTGCTGGCGCTGACCTCGAGGTCCAGGCGGGCGTCGCGCAGAGCGCGTGTCACGAGCAGCGCGGTGACGACGAACTCGGTCGCCAGGATCACCGCCGTGATCGCCAACGGGATGCGCAACCGCCAGCTCAGGTCCGCGAGCTTCACAACCGGGTCCGCGGTTGCAGCGCGACAAGCGCGCGGATGCTGTCGAACAAACCGGCGCGCGGGCGCTCGAAGCCGTCGATGTTCAGCCGCTGCAGCAGTTCCACGCCGACCGGCGACGCCGGCATATGCATCAGCGCCGCGGCGAGGGCGTCGCGCTCGGCTTGCGGCAGCCCGAGCCGCGCCACGACGGGCGGAAAGCCGTGCGGCAGCGAGCGCCACGCGACCCTGACTCCACTGGTGGCCGTCGGGTGCTGGGCGACCAGTGTGTCCCACACATAGCCGTCCACCGCGCCACCGTCGGCCAGACCCGAGCGCACCGCATCGACCACCTTGCGGTGGCTGAACGTGAAGAAGCCGCGGCGAAAGAAACGGTCCGGGTCGTGCCCGCCTCGCTGCAGTTCGCTGCGTGGCACCAGCCAGCCGCTGTTGGACAACGGGTCGCTGTACGCGAAGATGCGGCCAGCGAGGTCGCCCACCTGCCACGAGCGCGTGTCTTGCGAAGGCACGATCAGGTGCGCGCGGTACAGCGGCTGGGCCTGGTACAGCGGCACCGCCACGAGGTGCAAGCGGCGTGCATGCAAGACGTAGGGGAAGCCGCAGAGCCAGGCCGTATCGACCTGGTCGGCCAGCAGCAGGTCGACGATCTCGCGGTAGTTGCCGCGCTGCACGAACACCACGGGCCGCTTGAGCTGGTCCTCGAGATGGCTTTGCCAACGCCCAAGCAGCGCGATCTGGTCGTCCAGAAACACCGGCGTGGTGGCAAAGCGCAACGGCGAAGCACCTGCGGCCAACCCGCGGGCACCGGCCGCCGTGAGCAGCACTGCGGCACCGACGCCGGCTCGAAGCAGGGCGCGGCGGCCAGGGACGTTTCGATCGCGTAACGCGAATGGGCCGCTGCGCTTCGCGCAGGTTACGACTTCGCCACCGGCAACACCGGCGCGCGGCGCGCGGCACGAGGGGCAAACGGGATTCGATCGCAAGACACCGGGCATGGCGCGCATCTTGCAGGATTTGAGCCGCATGCGAACCGGGCAAACCCGAAGCACGCATGCAATGTCCCCCACTCACAAGGGCGATCGAGCCCCACAACGCAGGAGACCGGCGATGTCCAGCCAGAATCAATCCGCACAGGAACGCGCTCTTGTCGAGCACGCCTTGCGCATCGGCCCGCAGGCCGACCGCAGGAGTTTTTTCGTGTCGGCCGCGGCCTTCGGCGCCGCGGCGGTCCTGCCTGCGGGCGCAGCCGCGCAGGCGCCCTCGGCAACCCCGCCCGCCGCAGCCGCCGCACCCGCCGCACCGCCACGCAAGGCGCTGTTGTAAGACGACTCGCGCCTGCTGAACATCGGCGCCACTGTGCGCAGCGGCAACTACTGGAACTTCTCGACCTACATGACACCGGTGGAAGAGTTCTACGTGCGCAACCACTACCCCACACCGCTGGTCGAGGCCAAGCCGGTGCTCGATCCGAAGAACTGGCGCATGAAGATCCACGGCAACGCGCTTGAGCGCGCGCTCGAGATCGGTTACGACGATTTGCTGAAGATGCCTTCGCGAACCGTGATCGCGACGATGGAGTGCCATGGCAACGGCCGCAGCCTGTTCTGGGAGCAGCAGGACCAGATGCAGGTGGCCGGCGGCAACTGGGTGCTGGGCGCTGTGGGCCAGGCCGAGTGGCAGATCGTACCGCTGAGCCACATCTTCGGGCTGATTGGCCTGAAGAAGGATGCGAAGTCGGCGTTGTTCTGGTCCGGGGTGGATGGCGGCGACATGGGCCGGCCGATGCCGGTGTCCGAACTCGTTGCGCGCGGCGACGACATCGGCATCTGCTACCGCATGAACGGCAATGCGCTGACGCCCGACCACGGCGCACCGGTCAGGCTGGTGGTGCCGGGCTGGGGCGGCACGGCGTCGATCAAGTGGCTGACCGAGATGCGTGTGGACCGCCATCAGCATTGGTGCCGCCTCAACACGCGCGGCGAGGCCTACATCGGCCCGGCCTACACGGCCCCGGCAATCGGCGCGGACGACGAGTTCATCGGCGGCATCACGGCGGTCGATGTCAAGGGCCCGATGGTGACGTGGATGCCGATCAAGACGCTCATCACGGTGCCGCTCGTGCTGGAGAAGTCACCGTCGATTCCGGCGAACTACCCGCTCAAGCGCGGCGAGTGGCCGACGTTGAGCGCCGGACGCCAGTTGGTGCGCGGCTTCGCCTGGGCGCCGCAGCACGGCGTGCGCGACGTCGAGTTCCGCGTCGACGGCGGGCCGTGGCAGCGCGCGCACATCCAGGGCCCGAACCTCGGCCGCTACACCTGGGTGCGGTTCGACTTCCACTGGGACGCGCGCGCGGGCGACCACGCGATCGAAACCCGCGGTATCGACATGGCCGGCAACGTGCAGCCTGAGACGGTGCCGTTCAACCAGCTCGGCATGGCCAACGGCGCGATCCCGAAATTCCGCATCCGTGTCGTCTGAGGTGCCGCGGGCACTCCGAGCGTCCCGAGCGTCCAGCACCACCCGAGTGCGGTCGCCGCCACGCCCGGCGGGCGTGAGGTGGCTCGCCGCGGCGGCGCTGTGGCTCGGCGCCAGCGGCGCCGCTTTCGCGCAAGCGCCCGGCGGGCCACCACCGCCACCGCCCGAAGGCGCCAGCGCCCAGGTGCTGCAAGGCGCGGCCGAGTTCCAGCAACACTGCGCCCTGTGTCATGGCACGCGCGGGCGCGATGCGGCCGTGTTCCCCCGACCCATATGGGGCCCGGGGCAAGACATCGCCAAGTTCGGCACGGCCAAGGGCCTGTTCGAGTACGTGCAGTTGCTGATGCCCTTCGACAACCCGGCGAAGCTCGACGACCGGCAGAAGACCGCGATCGTGGTCTACCTGCTGGTGCGCAATGGCACGCTGCCCGCGGGCGCGAGCCTGCCCCAGGGCGGCAACGATTCGGCGATCAAGTAGCACTCACGTCGAGGGCGACAATGCGAAGTTAATGCTCCATGGCGCGTGCATCGACCTGGCTTTCGCCACACGCGGCGAATGCGCCAGGTTCCCACTGCCGAGGCGATTACCCGTGACCGATACGACGACCCGAAACATCTTGTTCATCTGCACCGGCAACACGGCGCGATCGATCCTCGCCGAAGCCTTGATGAACCACTTGGCCGGCGGTCGCTTCAAGGCGTACTCCGCCGGCAGCCAGCCCAAGGGCGTGGTGAACCCCTTGGCCCTGCACACGCTCGCGGCCTGGCAGATTGCGACCGACGGGTTTCGCAGCAAGAGCTGGGACGAGTTCACCAGAACTGGCGCGCCGCCACTGCACTATGCAATCACCGTGTGCGACAACGCGGCCGGCGAGGCCTGCCCGTTCTGGCCGGGCCAGCCGATGACGGCGCATTGGGGCGTGCCCGACCCCGCTGCGGTGCAGGGCACGCATGACGAGCAGGCCAAGGCCTTCCTCGCTGCGGCGGTGACGCTCAAGCGGCGCATTGAGCTGCTGCTGGCCTTGCCTTTTGCTTCGCTGGACAAGCCAAGCGTTCAGCGCGAGATCCAAGCCATCGGCAGGAGCTGAAATGTTCTGGCGAAGCCCATCGTGAGCCCCGTGCCCCGCCAACTGCTGGCCGAGGCGCTGGGCACCGCCTTGCTGCTGGCCGTGGTCATCGGCTCGGGCATCATGGCCGAGCGCCTGTCCAACGGCAACGCGGCGATCGCGCTGCTCGCCAACACACTGGCGACAGTCGCCGGGCTTTACGTGCTGATCGAGGTCTTCGGCCCCGTGAGCGGTGCGCTTTTCAATCCTGCCGTGTCGGCGGTGATGGCGGCGCGTGGCGCGCTGCCGCGCAGGCTGCTCGCGCCCTATGTCGCGGCGCAGCTTGCCGGCGCCGTGCTCGGTGCCTGGCTTGCGCATGCCATGTTCGACATGAGCATCGTGCAGTTCTCGACCCGGGTTCGCGGCGGCGCCGGACAGTGGATTGCCGAAGCGGTGGCGACGGCCGGGCTGCTGCTCGTCATCCTGCGTGCCCCGCCAGCGCGCATGGCCCCGATGGTTGCCTGCTACATCGGCGCGGCGTACTGGTTCACGGCCTCGACTTCATTCGCCAACCCTGCGGCGGCGTTCGGGCGCATGTTCAGCGACAGCTTCTCCGGCATCGCGCCGGCGAGCGTGCCTGGGTTCATGCTTGCCGAGGCGATCGGCGCCGGCATCGGCGTCGCCATTCACCACCTGTTGAGCCCACGCCGCGCCGAGTAGTCGTCGGTCAACGTCGTCGCTGCCATCGCGCGCCGTGCCGCCGGGCATGGCGCCATCCGGCGCAGCCGCCGCCATCGATGTTGCCCCTCGGTCGGCACGCGGGCAGGGCTGTGCAGAGCGAAGGCGAATGCAATCGCGAACGCCATCACGGCAAGCCTTGTGGCGTCGGGACTTGAGGCGCGGTTGCGCCCAGCGGTCAACCCGGGAGGATCCGGGCCGGCGTCGTTGTGTGCATCTTGAACCCGCCAGCGCAGGCTGGCCAGAGAGGCGCCTGGTGGCAGGTGGTTCATGTGACGCGTAGGGTGGGCATGCGGGCTCCTGGACCAATCGGCAAGTGCGATCCACTGTTCCGGGATGTCACGGCAGCGAATACGCCGCGTGTCGGGAGGAGTCCCGCGTTCTCGGGGGCCTCACACCCAAGGCCGCGCCAGACCTTCCTGTTCGAACGCGCGCTGCACCGCCGGCCGGGCCAGCACGCGTTCAAGGTAGGGCGCCAGGTTGGGCAGGCTGCGCGCCGGGCGCTTGAAGCCGCGTGTCCAGCGGCACAGCATCAGCGCATAGGGATCGACGACGCTGTAATGTGCACCGAGCAGCCAGGGCTGGCCGTGGCCGGCGAGTTCGGCGTCGAGCTGGTCGAGCATCGCTCCTACTTTCGCCTCGGCGTGCGCCTTGATCTGCGCCGCGGCGCCGGCATTGCTTTCGTCCACGAGACGCTCGCCGTAGAAGTAGTGGATCAGCATCGCCTGCATCGTGTTCGTCAACCACATCAGGCGCTTGTAGAAATGCGCGCGCTCGGGCGTGCCCAGCGGCGGCGCGAGCTGGGCTTGCGGGTGCGTGTCGGCCAGATGCAGGCAGATCGCGGCCGTCTCGTAAAGCACCAGGTCGCCATCGACCAGCACCGGAATCAGCCCGTTCGGGTTGAGCTTCAGGTACGCGGGCGACTTGTGCGCGCCCTTCGTGCGGTCCACGAGGTCGAGCCGGTAGGGCGCGCCGATTTCCTCAAGCAGCATGTGCGGCGTGAGGCTGGCGTTGCCGGGGTAGTGGTGCAGGTGCAGCATGGGTGGTCCTGGATGGCGTGGGTTGGGCGGCCATTGTGCTGCGCTGGCGCGGCGCGCGGCTTGGACTGGGTTGCACACGGTGGCGGCGCCGACAATCGGCGCACCGACGAACAAGGCTTCAGGCGCCGAGGCTGCCGATGGCCAGCCGCCAAGAACGCCTTCGGCGCTTGCATATATGCATCTGGTATGCATAATGGCGCATGTCGATCGAGTTCGACCCGGCCAAGGCCAAGACAAACTCGCGCAAGCACGGTGTTGGCTTCGCGCATGCCGAACAAGCGCTTCGTGACCCGATGGCACTGACGATCGAGGATCCGGATTCTCGAACGGAGCGAAGGTTTGTGACGCTCGGCGTGGATTCCCTGGGCCGTGTTTTGGTGGTCATTCATACCCAACGCGAAGAGCGGACGCGCCTGATTTCCGCTCGCAAGGCCAGTCGCGGCGAGGCAGACCGATACCATGCGCAGTGAGTACGACTTCAGCAAAGCCAAACGCGGGGCGGCAATTCCTTCTCCCGGTAAGACCCGCATCACCATCATGCTCGACGACGATGTCATCGAACACTTTCGAGCCCAAGCGGAGGCCGCAGGCATCGGCTATCAAACCCTGATCAATACGATCCTGCGAAAGGCTGCGACCAGTACAGGCAAGAGTAAACCAGAGGTCAAACCGCTGACCGTTGCAACGTTGCGGCGCGTGCTGCGGGAAGAGCTTCACGCTCCTTGATTCTCACCGCGATGGGAGTCCGGTGGATAGCTCTTCATTCAACCGGACTGCTTTCGCCCATGGATCGGACCTGTCGGCGCCCAAGTGCGTGGTCATGTCCTTGCCGCGCTGCCGGCCGCGCCCGATGTCGAACGCCGGCAGATGTTCGGCTGCCCCTGCGCCTTCGTCAACGGCAATATGTTCGCCGGCCTGCACGAAGACCGCCTGCTGGTCCGCCTGCCCGACGAAGCGCCCAAGCGGCCCGCCGTCATCATGGGCCGGACGATGAAGCAATACGCGCTTTTCCCCGGCGCGCTGGCGCTCACGCCCGCGGCCATGGCGAAATGGGTTGAGCGCGGCTACGCCTGCACGCGCGCCTTACCGGCCAAGGTGAAGAAGGGGCCCAAGGTTCCCGCGGCGCCCAAGCCGGCGAAAGCAGCGGTCAAGCCATCGGCAGCGGTCAAGGCCATGAAGGCGCAGCGCGCAGCCGCGCCCAAAGCCAAGGCTGCGGCAAAGAAGAGCAAGGCCGGTCGCTGACGAAGCGCGCAATGCCGTGAGGCTGGGCGGTGCGCCTGCCCTGCCTCACGGCGCGGGCGCCACCGACACGCCATGCACCGCGTGTTTTGCGATCAACTCCGCCACCAGCCCGGCGCGGATCTCCGCCACGAACTCGCGCAGATACGCCGCCGCCGCGCCGCGTTGCAACGGCGTGCCGATCGCTTGTTGGATCGAAGTGAAGCACCCTGCCAACAGGCGCGAGCCGGGGAGCTTCTGTTGATCCACAACGAGGCGCGGCTTCAGGCCGGCCAGCGCATCGAGCTTCTCAAGCACGAACAGCTCGAATGACGCGTCCAGGCCGTTCGCGCGGCACAGCTGCGCGTGTTGCAGCGTGCGCCGCAGGTACTTGTCGTAGGCGGTCTTGTCGCCCACGGCGATGCGCACGCCGGGGCGGTCGACTTGCGGCAAGTCGCGAATCGGCGAGCCCGCGGGCACCAGATAGGTGGCTTCGATTTCCAGGTAGGCCGGCGTGAACGCGATCTCGCTTGCGCGCAGCGGGTCGGCGCCGATCAGGCCCACGTCCCAGGCACCAGACGACACCGCGGCGGCCAGCAATCCCGGTTGTGCGTACTTGACGAAGGCGATAGGCACGCCCAGGCACCGCGCGAGTTCGCGGCCAATGTCGGGCGCGATGCCTGCCGGCTCGGCGCTCTGCGCAGTGTCGGCGTTGACGAGCAGGAAGTTCGACAAGTTGAGCGCCACGCGCAGCGTGCCGGTGGGGGCGAGCTCGGTGCGTAGGGCGGGTGTGATTTCGCGGTTCATGGTGTTGCCTGCGGCGGGTTGATGCAACGCAAGGTGCGGTGCGAGGTTTGACGGGCTCAGCGCGGTGGCGCGCCGAGATAGAGCATGCATGGGCGGTGCTACGATGTACACATTCAACCACACCGAGCTGGCAATGAGTTCCACGATGACGATTCGGCTGGAAGACGACGTGAAGGACAGGCTCGACCGCCTGGCCGAATCCACCCAGCGCAGCAAGTCGTTTCTGGCCGCCGAGGCGATACGCGAGTTTGTCGACCACAACGAATGGCAGATCGCCGAGATTCGCACCGCCCTCACCGAGGCCGACGCAGGCGATTTCGCGAGCGACAGGCAAGTCGCAGCGCTGGCCAAAAAATGGAAACCGAATGCGGCTTAGGTGGTTGCGCACCGCGCTGCGCAACCTGAGCGACGAGGCCAATTTCATCGCGGCCGACGACCCCGAAGCCGCACGCATGGTGGTCGCTCGCATCCTCCAGGCCGTGGCGGTGCTCCAGGACCAGCCGGGAATCGGGCATCCGGGGCGTGTGCCAGGCACGCGCGAATTGGTCGTGCTCAAAACGCGGTGCATCGTCCCGTACCGGGTTCGGGGCGACACGGTGGAACTACTGCGCGTCTTCCATACGTCGCGCAGACCACCGCAACGCTGGTAAGCCGCAACATCGGGATCGCCATGCAAGCCATCTGCCAAGACCTGCTCGACGAGTACCGCGCCCTGGCCGCGCTGTGCGCGAACCTGAGCCTGGCGCAGTGGCGCGAGCCGAGCAAGTTCTACGGCTGGTCGGCGTGGGACGAGGTCGCGCACCTGTGCTACTTCGACGAGACCGGCCTGCAATCTGCCACCGACCCAGCCGCCTTCACGCGCGACGCTGTGCTGCTGGGCCAGCGCATCGCGCGTGGTGAAGAGATCAGCGCAGTCGCGCGCGAACGCTACCGCGCGCTCGACGGGCCAGCCCTGCTGGCGCGCTGGCGGCCCTTACACGAAGGCCTGGTCGCGGCGCTGGCCAAGCTCGACCCGAAGGCGCGCCTGTCCTGGTACGGCCCGCCGATGAGCGCGCGCTCTTTCGCCACCGCGCGGCTGATGGAAACTTGGGCCCACGGCCAGGATGTGTGGGACGTGGTGTGCCGCGAGCGACCGGCCAGCGCGCGCTTGAAACACATCGCACACCTGGGCGTCACGACGTTTCGCTGGACGTTTCAGAACCGCAAGCTTGAGGTTCCGGCGCAGCCGCCTTACGTTGAGCTGGCCGCGCCGGACGGCAGCGTGTGGACCTGGAACGAAGCGTCGGGCGAGCCGCCGAACGAAGCGTCGAGCAAGCCATCGAACGAGCCGCCAGATCTGTGCTTTGTGCGCGGCTCGGCACAAGATTTTTGCCTGCTCGTCACGCAGCGCCGACATGTGGAGGACACCGCGCTGCAATACGGTGGCGCGGGCGTCGGGCCCTGGCTGCGCATGGCACAGTGTTTCGCCGGCCCACCGGCCGATGGCCCGGCGCCGGGCGTGCGGCGGGTGACGTATTGAGCGCAAGCGAGGCGCCACGCACGGCGGCGGGCCGCCAGGCCGGCGTGCCGCTCAGCCTGGACCAGATGAGCGAAATCGACGCTGCCTTGTCCGCTCTGTCGCACGGTCAGGCTGAACACGCATTGTCCGAACCGAGGTTCGCGAACCTCTACCTGTTTCGGCGGCCGCACGACTACCGCTACCTGCCGGGACGCCTGGCCTGCATCTCGGGGCGCACCTACGATGGCGCGCGCCACCTGCTGCCGCTGTTCGAATTGCAGAACGCGCCGCTTGATGCCGTGCGCACGCTGCTGCATGGGCATGACTGCTACTACCCGATCAGTGCCACGCAAGTGAATGCGCTCAACCCTGCGTGCTTCGAGTGGACCGCCCTGCGAGACGACGCCGACTACCTCTACCCGGCCACGCACTTCCTGCACTACCGCGGCGCGGCGTTGAACAAGAAACGCAACCTCGTGAAGCAACTGCATGCGGCGCACGACGTGACTGCGTGGGCTTATGCCACCGATCGGCTCGAAGAAGCGTTGCACGTACTCGCTGGCTGGATGCAAGACAAGGGTAAGGCGGCGGGTGAAGCCGACGAAACCGCCTGCGTCGAAGCCTTGCAACACGCGCCCCGGCTCGGGCTGCACGGGTTCATCCACCACGCCGATGCCGCGCCCGCCGGCTTCGTGCTCGCGCAGCCGCTGCAGGCCGGCGTGTGGGTGGTGCGCTTTGCGAAGGGACTGAGCCGCTACAAGGGCATCTACCAGCACATGTTCCAGCACTTTTGCGCTGCAATGCCGCAGGTACGGTGGCTGAACTTCGAGCAAGACATGGGGCATGCGGGGTTTCGCCGCGCCAAACTCTCGTACCAGCCCAGTGCATTGATTCCCAAGTTCCGCGTGCGGCTGCGCTGACCCTTCAACCTCCCCTACCCCATGGCCATCATCGAATCCACGATTGCCCCCGGCGGCGAAGCGTTCCAGGCAAACCGCGCGGGCATGCTGGAGCTGATCGGCCGCGTGCGCGAATACGAGCAGCGCAGCGTCGCCAAGTCGGCCGAGTCGCGCCCGCGCTTCGAGAAGCGCCAGCAACTGCTGCCGCGCGAGCGCGTGTCGCTGCTGCTCGACCCCGGCACGCCGTTTCTCGAGCTGTGCACGCTCGCCGGCCTGGGCCTGGACCAGGCCGACCTTCACAAAAGCGTGCCCGGCGGCGGCGTGATCGGCGGCATCGGCACGGTCTCGGGCATACGCTGCATGATCACGGCGTCAGACTCGGGCATCGACGCTGGCGCGCTGCAAGCGATGGGCCTGGACAAACAGCTGCGCATCCAGGAACTGGCGCTGGAGAACAAGCTGCCGTTCGTGCAACTGGTGGAGAGTGCGGGCGCGAACCTGATGCTCTACCGCGTCGAGCATTTCATTCGCGGCGGTGGGCTGTTCCGCAACTTGGCGCGCATGTCGGCCGCGGGTTTGCCGGTGGTGACGGTGACGCACGGTTCGTCCACGGCTGGCGGCGCTTACCAAACGGGCTTGTCGGACTACATCGTGATGGTGCGCGACCGCTCGCGCGCCTTTCTCGCCGGCCCGCCGCTGCTGATGGCGGCCACCGGTGAAGTGGCCACCGAAGAAGAACTCGGCGGCGCCGTGATGCACACCCACGTTTCGGGCCTGGGCGACTACCTGGCCGAAGACGACCGCGACGCGATTCGCCTGGCGCGCGAAATTCTGGCCAGCATCGACTGGAATCGCGGCGCGCCCGCGCAGCAGAGCACCGAACCCAGCTTCAAGCCACCGCGCTTCGACGCCGAAGAGCTGCTGGGCATCATGCCGATGGACCACAAGCGCCCGGTCGACATGAAACAGGTGATCACACGAATCGCCGACGACTCCGACTTTCTGGAGTTCGGCCAGAACTACGGCCCCGCCACTGTTTGCGGCACGATCCGGCTGGAAGGCTGGGCCTTGGGTGTGATCACCAACAACGGCCCGATCGACGTGGCCGGCGCGAACAAGGCCACTCACTTCATCCAGGCCTGCTGCCAGGCGCGCACGCCGATCCTGTACCTGAACAACACGACAGGCTACATGGTGGGCCGCGCGTTCGAGGAAGCGGGCATGATCAAACACGGCTCGAAGATGATCCAGGCGGTGTCTAACGCCACAGTGCCGCAGATCACGATCTACTGCGGCGCGTCGTTCGGCGCCGGCAACTACGGCATGTGCGGGCGCGGTTTTCACCCACGCTTCTGCTTCAGTTGGCCCAATGCCAAGACCGCCGTGATGGGCGGCGAGCAGGCGGCGAAGACGATGGCGATCGTCACCGAGGCCGGCATGCGCCGCAAAGGCGCGGTCGACCAGGCCAAGCTCGACGAATTGCAGCGCAGCATCATCGAGCGCTTCGACCGCCAGATGAGCGTGTTCGTTACCAGCGCCCAGGTGCTGGACGACGGCGTGATCGACCCGCGCGACACCCGCGCCGTGCTCGCCCAGGTGCTCGCCGTGTGCCGCGAAGGGGATGTGCGCGAGCCGCAGAAGATGCAGTTTTCGGTGGCGAGGCCGTGATGCGCACACTCGCGCGTACCAGAGCGTCAGCCCGGGTGTTGCTGCTTTCTGGCATTGACATGGACCTCCGAGGCGTCAACAATACTGGATATTTAGACAGCTTGAGGGGTTAGATTGGCTGAGATAGCGATTGCGAGAATGCAGGATCTGTTCGGAACCGGCGCGTCGATTGAGGCGCCCAAGCGTCGCTCCGCCGCGCTCAGGTATCCGGGCAGCAAATGGTGTCCCTCCGGCAAATCTGCATGATTTGACGATTTGAACTGAGTACCTTCTGCTTTCATTGCAACATTGGATGGAGGTCGGCGATGAAGGTGATGGGCAAGGCGGTGCAGGTGAAGGCGAGCGCGGACGCGCTGACGCA
>JANOLJ010000116.1:0-20166 GCA_031419715.1 Burkholderiales bacterium
CGTGGACGGAACTGTTTCCCTACCTGCTCGTGATCGCGGCAAGCAGCTTCATTTATGTCGCGGTGGCCGACCTGATTCCGCAGCTGCAACACCGGCTGACGCTGCGTGAGACTCTCTCACAACTGGCGTGGCTGGCGACCGGGCTGGGCTTGATTGCGCTGGCCACGAGTCAGGCCCATGGCCACTGACTCCACCCGGACTCAGCGCACCACCAGCACCGGAATCGTTGAATGCGTCAGCACCTTCTGGGTTTCGCTGCCCAGCAGCAGTGCGACCATGCCGCGCCTGCCGTGCGATGCCATCACCAGCAGGTCGCACTCCATGCGTGCGGCGTGGTCGATGATGGCCTCCCAAGGATGCAGGGCTTCGACCGTGTGGCCCTGGCAGGTCACGCCGGCTGCGGCGCAGGCGTCGTTGACCGTCTTGACCCGCGCCGCGGCGATGCGCTCCTGAGCGTCATAGAACTCCTGTGGCGGCGTGGGCTGCATTTCGGAGATGGCGCTGTAGGGAAAAGGCTCCTTGACGCTGATCGTGTAGACCGAAGCGCCCATCGCCTTTGCCAGCGTGATGGTCGTGTTCACGGCCTTGTCGGTGATGTCAGATCCGTCGGTGGGGACCAGAATGCGTTTGAACATGAGTGGCTCCTTCGGTGTGGCTGAAGTATTCCCCGCCCAGTGAAGTCTGTATTTGATTTGCGTCAAGCAATGCCGCGCCTGCCGGGTCGAGCGCTCTCAGCCTCGGGCGATGGGCCGTGCGGGGTCAGATGCCCACTCGCTCCACGAGCCGGGGTAGAGCTTTGATCCGCTCAGGCCGGCATGTTCCATGGCGAGCAGGTTGTGGCAGGCGGTGACGCCCGAACCGCAACTGTGGACGATCTGCTCGGCGCCCTGGCCACCGAGCAAGGCAGCGAAGTCGATGCGCAATTGCTCGGGCGGCTTGAAGCGGCCGTCGGACCCGAGGTTGTTCTTGAAGAACCGGTTCAGCGCACCCGGGATGTGCCCAGCCTGCGCGTCCAGCGGTTCGACCTCGCCGCGAAAGCGCTCCGGCGCCCGGGCATCGACCAAGCGCACGCGACCGAGCGTCGCGGCCAGGCCCGCGGCGTCTTGCGTGCCGACGAGCGGCGCCCGCTCCGGGTAGGGTGGGGCGCTGTCGGGTGTGGTCGGCTGGGTGCTTAGCCCACCGCCGGCCGCGCGCCATGCGGCGGTTCCACCATCGAGTACCGCCACCGCGTCGTGGCCCATCCAGCGCAACATCCACCAGACGCGCGCTGCGTACACGCCGCCTTGCGCGTCGAGCGTGACCACAAGGCTCGCCGGTGTGATGCCGGCGCGCCCCATCGTGCGCGCAAAGTCGGCGCGGCTCGGCAGCGGGTGCCGGCCATTGCGCCCGGTCTTGGGGCCGGACAGGTCGGCATCGAGATGCCAATAAACGGAACCCGGCAAATGGCCGAGGCGCCAGTCGTCGCGTCCGGCGTCAACGTTCGTCAGGTCGAAACGTGCGTCGATCAGCACGACCGCCTGGCCAAGAAGCTGCAGTTCAAGCAGCCGCTCGGCACCGATCAGAGGCTTCGCGAACGCGCTCAATTTGTGGCCCCGTTCATGGCGCGCCGGTACCACTCGTGAAACTGCTGCATGCCGTCTTCCATCGGGCTCTGGTACGGGCCGTATTCATCGTCACCGCGCGCCAGTAGGGCGGCGCGGCCGGCGTCCATGCGCAGGGCGATCTGATCGTCCTCGACACAGGTTTCCATATACGCCGCTTGCTGTGCCTCGACGAATTCGCGCTCGAACGCGTTGATCTCCTCCGGGTAGAAAAACTCGACCACGTTGAGCGTCTTGCGCGGCCCGGTCGCATGCAGGCTGGAGACGACCAGCACATGCGGGTACCACTCCACCATGAGGGTCGGGTAGTAGGTCATCCAGACGGCACCCTGGCGGGGCGTGCGGCCGTCGGAGTAACCGAGCACCACGTCGTGCCACTTCTTGTAGACGTCCGAGCCCGGGCGGCCCAGCACCTTGCCGCCCGGCGTGGCGATTCCGACCGTCTGCACCGAGTGGTGCTCACCCATTTCCCAGCGCAGGTCGTCGCAGGTCACAAAGTTGCCCAGGCCGGGGTGAAAGGGGCCGACGTGATAGTCCTCAAGATAGACCTCGATGAAGGTCTTCCAGTTGTAGCCACACTCATGCAGGTGCACGCGGTCAAGCACATAGCCGTCGAAATTCAAGTCGGCCTTCGGGCCCAGGCGAGAGAGTTCGCTGGCCACGTCGCGTGGGCCTGCCTCGAACAGCAGGCCATTCCAGCGCTGCAAGGGGTAATTTTTCAGATTCAGGCAGGGATCGTCTGGAAAATGCGGCGCCGCGATCAATTGCCCGTTCGTGGCATAGGTCCAGCGGTGCAAGGGGCAGACGATGGCGTTGCCGGTGTGGCCGCGGCCGCTCAGCATCACCGCCTGCCGGTGCCGGCAGACGTTGGAGACGAGTTCCACCCCACGCGCCGTGCGCACCAGCGCTCGGCCTCCGCCTTCCTGCGGCAGGGCATGGTAGTCGCCCTGAGCGGGAACGCTCAACTCATGCCCCACATAGCGTGGCGCTGGGTCCAGGATCAGCGCGCGCTCGCGCTCGAACTGAGCGGTGTCGAAGTAACTCGACACGCTGAGTTGCGAGTGGATTCGATCTGCCGCGCAAAGGCCGATGCTCAGGTCGGACATATCTGTAAAGGCAACCTCAGGGAACAATCCAAACCACCCACCTTGACCGGGTGGGCCTGGCGCGAATGGCGCGACGAGCAGGGCGGCGGATTCTAAACTGCGGCGGGCGCGCCGGCTGCGCTCGCAAACCCGCTCGTGCCTTGGCGATCACAACGCTGGCACCGCCACATGAGGCTGGTGGCGCTGACTACAATCGCTGCGGACACAAGAATGGCAAAAACCACGACACCCACCACGCCTGCGCAGGCCGACCTGAGCTATGAAGATGCGCTCGGCGAGCTTGAGCGCATGGTTGCGGCCATGGAAGGCGGGCAGTTGCCGCTCGATCGCCTCATGCAAACCTACCAGCGCGGTGCCGAGTTGCTGCAAATTTGCCGCGCCCGCCTGGACGCCGTGGAGGTTCAGGTCAAGGTACTGGAAGAAGGGCGCCTGAAACCCTGGGCTGCGTCATGAACCTGGGCGAGTTCGAACAGTGGATGAAGGCTGAGCTGCAGGCCGTCGAAAGCGCGTTGCTCGAATGGGTGCCCGAAGACGCACCAGCGGGCCTGGGGCAGGCGATGCGCTACGGCGTGCTCGATGGCGGCAAGCGCCTGCGTCCGCTGTTGGTGCTCGCGGCGAGCCAGGCGGTGGGCGGGCTGCGCGAGGCGGCGATGCGCGCTGCCTGCGCGGTGGAGCTGATTCACGCCTATTCGCTGATTCACGATGACATGCCCTGCATGGACAACGACGTGCTGCGCCGTGGCAAACCCACAGTGCATGTGCAGTTCGGCCAGGCGCAGGCAATGCTTGCCGGCGACGCCATGCAGGCGCTGGCGTTCGAGGTACTGACGCCCGACTCAGGCGTGCCCGCCGCGTTGCAGGCGCGTTTGTGCGCGCTGCTCGCGCGCGCCGCCGGGCATGCGGGCATGGCGGGTGGCCAGGCCATCGATCTGGCCAGCATCGGCCTGGCGCTTGACGAAGCGGTGCTGCGCGACATGCACCACCGCAAGACCGGCGCGCTGCTGCGTTCGAGCGTGCTGATGGGTGCCGCGTGCGGCAGCCCGAGCGACCAGGCGTGGGCCGCGCTCGACGCCTATGGCGAAGCGCTGGGTCTGGCGTTTCAGGTCGTTGACGACATCCTCGATGTGACGCAGGCCTCCGCCATCTTGGGCAAGACCGCGGGCAAAGACATCGACAACAACAAACCCACCTATGTCACCATCCTCGGCCTGGACGCCGCCCGGCGCCATGCCGACGACTTGCGCGACCAGGCCCAGGCGGCCTTGGTCAGCAGCCGGCTGCCGAATGCCGCATGGCTAAGCGTGCTGGCGGACAAAGTGGTCGAGCGAGACAGTTAGGATGCCGGCATGCTCATGAAACATTCGCTGCTGCAAACCATCAACGCCCCAGCCGATCTGAAGCGCCTGACGCGGACCGAACTGGCGCAACTGGCCGGTGAGGTGCGCCAATTCCTGCTGCAAAGCGTGTCGCAGACCGGTGGCCATCTCGGCTCCAACCTGGGGACGGTGGAGCTGACGGTGGCGCTGCACTATGTTTTCAACGCGCCGCACGACCGCATGGTGTGGGATGTCGGCCACCAAACCTATCCGCACAAAATTCTGACCGGCCGGCGCGAGCGCATGGCCACGTTGCGCCAGTTGGGCGGCATTTCCGGCTTCCCGTTGCGCACCGAGAGCGAGTTCGACGCCTTTGGCACCGCCCACTCGTCGACATCAATTTCCGCGGCGCTCGGCATGGCCCTGGCGGCAAAGCAAAAGGGCGAGGACCGCAAAACAGTGGCGATCATCGGCGACGGTGCGATGTCCGCCGGCATGGCCTATGAGGCACTGAACAATGCGGGCGTGTCGAACGTCGACATGCTCGTGGTGTTGAACGACAACGACATGTCGATCTCGCCGCCCGTCGGGGCACTGAATCGCTACTTGGCGCGCCTGATGAGCGGCAAGTTCTATGCGGCGGCGCGCGACACGGCGAAAACCGTCTTGAAGAACGCGCCACCGCTGTTCGAACTGGCGCGCCGCTTCGAGGAACATGCCAAGGGCATGATCGTGCCGGGAACGATTTTCGAAGAACTGGGCTTCAACTATGTCGGCCCCATCGACGGGCATGACCTTGAATCGTTGATCCCCACGCTGGAGAACCTGCGCGACCTCAAAGGACGGCAGTTCCTGCATGTGGTCACGCGCAAAGGCTATGGCTACAAGCTCGCCGAGGCCGACCCGGTGGGTTACCACGCGGCCTCCGGCAAGTTCGATCCGGCGGTGGGTTTTCTCAAACCCGCACAGCCTCCCAAGACAAGTTTCACGCAGGTGTTCGGCCAGTGGCTTTGCGACATGGCGGAAAAGGACGAACGGCTCATCGGCATCACGCCGGCAATGCGCGAAGGCTCGGGAATGGTCGAGTTCGAGAAGCGTTTTCCAAGCCGCTACTTCGATGTGGGCATTGCCGAACAGCACGCGGTGACTTTCGCCGCCGGCCTGGCCTGCGAAGGCTTGAAGCCCGTCGTCGCGATTTACTCGACCTTCTTGCAACGCGGCTACGACCAGTTGATTCACGATGTGGCAATCCAGAACCTGCCGGTCGTATTCGCGCTTGATCGCGCAGGCATCGTCGGCGCTGACGGCCCCACCCACGCGGGCGCCTATGACATCGCCTACCTGCGCTGTATTCCGAACATGAGCGTGCTCACGCCTGCCGATGAAAATGAGTGCCGGCAGGCGCTTTACACGGCGTTCCTGCAAGACCACCCGGTGGCGGTGCGCTATCCGCGTGGCAGCGGCGCGGGTGTCGCGGTTCAATCGGAGATGGTGGCGCTGCCGTTCGGCAAGGGCGAGGTGCGACGCCGCGGCGAGCGCATCGCCATCCTCGCCTTCGGCACCGTGCTGTACCCGGCACTTGCGGCCGGCGAGGCGCTCGATGCCACGGTGGTCAACATGCGCTTCGCCAAACCGCTTGATGTGGCACTGTGCCTTGAACTCGCGCGCAGCCACGACTGCCTCGTGACGGTCGAAGAGGGCTGCATCGCGGGTGGCGCAGGCAGCGCGGTGCTCGAAGCGCTCGCAAAGGCGGGTGTTTCGGTTCCGATACTGAATCTGGGCTTGCCCGATGAGTTCATCGAACACGGCGACCCCGCCAAGCTGCTCGCTCGTTGCGGCCTGGACGCTGCGGGGATCGAACACGCTATCGTCGAACGCTTCGGCGCCAAGACGGCGGTGTTGCGTTCGGTGGTGAACCATTGAAAGCCGACCCGCACATACCCGACACCCAGAGCGCGCGAGACGAACGCCACCTGGCGATTCAGCGTGTCGGCGTTCGATCGGTGCGGTATCCCATTGCGCTTCGAATCGGGGGCGTGGTCACGACCAGCGTGGCGGTGTGGAACCTGGACGTGGCGTTGCCCGCCGAGCGCAAGGGGACACACATGTCGCGGCTGGTCGCCTGGCTTGACGCGCTGCATGAACCGGTGGGTTTGAATAGCCTGCGCGGCGAATTGGGTGCGATGCTGGAGCGACTCGGTGCGACGCAAGGGCGGATCGAAGCGCGTTTCCCGTTCTTCTTGCGCAAGCGGGCACCGGTGTCGGGGGTGCAGAGCTTGTTGGAATATCAGGGGCGATGGGTCGCCGAGCAGCGCGACGCAACCGCCACCATCTGGGCGGGCGTGGGTGTGCCAGTCAAGTCGCTTTGCCCTTGCTCCAAGGAGATCTCAGAATATGGAGCGCATAACCAGCGCTCCCAGGTCGAGATCTGCGCCGAGCTTCTCGGCGACATCGGATTCGAAGAAATGGTGCGATTCGCCGAAGACAGCGCATCGAGCGAGATTTGGGCGCTGCTCAAGCGAGGCGATGAAAAGTGGGTCACGGAACGCGCCTACGAAAACCCAAAGTTCGTTGAAGACATGGTGCGCGACGTGGCCTTATTGCTCAACGCTGATCGGCGCATCGGGCGCTACCGGGTGGACGTCGAAAACTTCGAATCGATCCACAACCACTCCGCGGTGGCCTGCATCGAGCGCGGCGTTCTTCCCGCCGGGCTTTGATTTCGCGCCTACCCTTGCGCGTCCAGCTCGATTGACAAGCCGAGCACGGCGGGGTCACCGCGGCCCAGGCGCAACACCAAGGCCGAGCCGGCGCTCAAGTCGACAACGGTGGTGGGTTGCATCGAGCATGCTCCGGCGTCCAGCACGGCCTGAACCACTTTCTGGAAGCGCTGCCGGATCAACGCGGCGTCATTCATCGGCTCAACTTGCCCGGGCGCGATGAGCGTGGTGGCCAGCAGGGGCTGGCCCAGCGCCGCGAGCAGCGCCTGCGTGACTTGGTGGTCCGGCACCCGCAGCCCGATGGTGCGCCGCGACGGATGCGACAGGCGGCGCGGCACCTCCTTGGTCGCCTCCAGGATGAACGTGAAGGGCCCCGGCGTTCCCAGTTTGAGCAAGCGGAACTGTCGGTTGTCCACGCGCGCGTAGTTCGCGAGTTCGCTCAGGTCGCGGCAGAGCAAGGTCAGATGGTGCTTGTCGTCAACGCCCCGGATGCGGCGCAGGTTTTCGGCCGCGCTCTTGTCGTCGAGGTGGCATACCAGGGCGTAACTTGAATCGGTGGGTATCGCGGCAATGCCACCACCGTGCAGGATCTGCGCGGCCTGCCGGATCAGGCGGGGCTGCGGATTGTCCGGGTGGAGTTCGAAGAGTTGCGACATTCACCGATTGTGCTCGGGCCCGCCAAGTCCAACGCTGACATGGCGCGGCGAACCGCAACGCCCGGTGCGCCCGGCCGCCGATCAGGTACGCAGCTCGAGGATCGACCGCGCGATCTGCTTGGCCGAGCCCAACGCCGGGCTCATCGCCCAGCGGTCCAGAGTCTCGTTGCCGACGCGCACCATGCCGGTATGCAGGTTCAAGTCAGCATCGAGCACTGGGTCTTCGTTGAAGAAACCCAGCTTGCGCCGGATCACGTCGACTTCCGCCGGCTTGCCGGTGAGGAAAGTCCAGCCCTTGGGAATGGCATAACGATCGACATACTCGGCCAGAGCCTGGGGCGTGTCCACGTCCGGGCGCAGCGTCAGCGAGTACATGAACACATGCTTGCCCAATTGGTCGGACAGCCGTTCCTGAACCTGTTTCAGATTCGCTGTGTTTCCCGGGCAAACGCCCGCGCACGAGGTGTACATCATGTTGATCGCGACGACCTTACCCTTGACCAGGTCGTCGTAAAAGCGCAGCTTGCGGCCGTCATGTGTGTGCAGAACCGAGTTCGGAAAGTAACCTGCGCGCGGCCCGGGGCGGGAGCGTTGCGCGTGCACGGTGCCCGCCACCGTGGCGGTGACGGCCGTCGCGCCCAACAGTGAAAACAAGTGTCTCTTGGCGATCATTGAGTTTGCTCCGGGCTCGTGGGGCGTGAGGGTCAGCGTGGCGGTGCGTTGAATCAGGCTTCGACGTCGAACCGAATCATCATGGAGTGATCTTCATGGGTCAGGTTGTGGCAATGCATCATGTACTTCCCCGTGAAGTCACTGAATTGCAGCAGCACGCGCACCACCTCACCCGGGGCGACCGAGTACACATCCTTGCGGGCGCGTTCGTGCGGTGGAGGTGCCTTGCCATTGCGCGACAAGATCCGCCCCTCGGTCATGTGGATGTGGACCGGGTGGTGCCAGGAACCGTTGCCTTCGAGCTCCCAGATCTCCGTCGCGCCGCGTTTGACTTTCGCCGTTGCCACTTCGGGATCGAAGATCTTGCCGTTGACCGTCCAGACGTCATTGACTTTGTCGAACCTGAACTTGCGTGTCTTCGTGACCTCTGTCAAGTTGATGGGTGCCAAGGCGCGCAGCACTGGCGGAACCCGGCTCGGGTCTTCGACTGGCGTGCTTGAGAAGGCCACGTCGAAGCGCATCAGCTGGACGCCGGGGTGCACGAGATTGCCACTGGCGTCGCGAACGTTGACGGTCGTGTCGTCCGGGCCACGCCCGTCCTTCATGATCAGCCGGTTCACCAGGTACAACTTCCACCCTGCATAGGGTGCGAAGTCGAACACGATGTCACCACGTTCCGCCGGAGCGAGTTGAACTTTCTTCGTCTTCAGCGGCGCCGGCAACAGGTTTCCGTCATTCGCGATGTGGTCGTACTCCAGGTTCTCGGTTCCGCGAACGATGTAGAGCTCGTAGTAGCGGGCCAGGCTCGCGTCGAGAAAACGGAAGCGGTACTTACGCGGCTGGACCTTGAAGAAGGGCTGGATCTTGCCGTTCACGCAAAACCGGTTGCCCATGTGGCCCTTGTTCTCGAACTGGTCGTACATGATGTTGCCGCTCGAGTCGAACAACATGTCGGTCAGTGCCAGGGGAATGTCATGCACGCCCACACCGCTGGGCAGGCGCAACGCAGTGTCGCGTGTGTCGCGCTCATTGCCCGTGTCAATGTGGTCGAACATCAAATAGAAGCCCGCCAGGCCGCGGTACACGTTGCCGGCGGTGAAGTCCATGCGATGGTCGTGGTACCACAGCGTGCCCATGCCCTCGCGCGGATCGCCGTCGGTCGCGTCGTAACGGTCGTAGTTGGCGTAGCAGTTCGGGTAGTGGTGGTCCTTGTAGCCGCCCGCTGCTCCCAGCGTCGGCCCCTTCTTCCACTTGCTGTAGTAGTTGCCTGCGAATCCGTCGCTCTCCGAACCGCAATGCGCGTTGTGCAGATGCGTTGAGATTTCCGGCGAGCCATGGCCGATAGTGGACTGCGGAAGTTCGTTGTGGATTCGAACCATCGCCGGTTCGCCGTGGTAGGCAATGAATGTCGGGCCGGGTACCGTGCCGTCATAGCCCCAAATCTTCTGTGTCGGCACGTAGGGGTGGTAGGAGTGCATCCCCTCCTTGACGCGCAGGTTGTAGTACTTCTTCACTGGCCAATGGGCCAAACCTTGGTGCGCTTCCCGGCCCGCTTCTCCGTTGGCCAAATTCGCCAGGGTCGTCGGCGCGGGAAAGAGTGCACTTTCAGCGACCTTGATGCTGGGCATCGGCAAGGGCACGAGGAAAGGCGGCGTGGTCGGGCCAGGCGGTAGGTCTTTGGCCACCACCGACGTAAACCCAAGTTGGGCAGGCAACGCAGTGGAGGCGGTCGCCGCAGCGCCGATTTTCAGAAGATCGCGTCGGCCCTTCTGGGAACGCGAGCCGTCATTGTTGTTCATTTCATCACTCCCGTTCTAGACGTTATGGCGCACATTGGCGCAGTGGTTAAAGTTGGTGATCTGTGTTCGAATTGCCAGCCCCTGCGGTAACCTGACCTGGTATTCCAGGCCACCTACCTTAGGACAATCAATTCAGTTCTTTATGCATCGATTAATTTCAGTCTAAGGATTCGATTGGGTTCGCGCCATCCTATGAATATGGGGTGGGGCTCCCCACCCCGATGCCGACGGCGCATGGGCCCATGGCGATTCGCCCTAAATCCGGTCAGCCATGGAACTGCCGCACGGTGCATCGCCTCCAACATCGGGCGTTGGCAGTCGGGGCAGGTGCGCAACGGTGTACCCTCTCGCCCTCGGGCCTGCCAGGCGAGGCGTGACTTCGCAGCGCAGGCCGCGCCGGGCTGGCGTACAAACTGGAGCCATGTGATGAAACGATTTTTTCCCTGGGTTGCCGCAGCGGCCTGGGTTTTGCTGGCGGGCTTTGCGCAAGCTGCCGATGAATTTCTTGAGCCCGAGGTGGCATTCAAACTGTCCGGCCGGGCGCTGGATGGGCAGCGCATTGAGATTCGGTTCGACGTCGCGCCCGGTTACTACCTCTATGGCGACAAGTTCAGCGCGGAAGCGGGTCCGCCAGAAGTTAAGCTGGGCCCGCTGCAGGTGCCTAAGGGAAAGATTAAGTTTGACGAGACATTCCAGAAAGACGTCGAGACCTTTCGCGACAGCGTCACAATGACAGTGGCGCTGGCCAGCCCCGCGACCGCACCGTTCAAGTTGGTGGTTGGCAATCAGGGTTGCGCAGACAAGGGCTTGTGCTATCCGCCGACGCAGCGCGCGTTTCGCGTTGATCCGGGTCAAGGCGGTGCGCCAATGCGCCTGGCTCTGCTGAGCGAAGCTCAAGCCGCGGCCTGGATGCCGGTGGTGGCAGGTGCCGGAATTGCCAAGGTGAATGAAGTCGCCACGAGCGACGCTGCCGACCGCAGCGGTTTCTCGCTCGCCCTGGAGTCGAAGAATCTGCTGTGGGTCGCGAGTGCCTTCGTGCTGGCGGGTTTGCTGCTGTCGCTGACACCCTGTGTGCTGCCGATGGTGCCGATTCTTTCTTCAATCATCGTCGGCCAGGGCGGCGTGTCCACGCGCGGTCGTGGGTTTCGCCTGGCGCTGGCGTATTCGCTGGGCATGGCCGTCGTCTACACACTGTTCGGCATGGCGGCCGGCTTGTTAGGTGAAGGTTTGGCTGCGGCATTGCAAAACGCCTGGGTGCTGGGCGCGTTCGCGCTGTTGCTGGTGGTGCTGTCGCTGTCGATGTTCGGCGCCTACGAGCTGCAGATGCCAGCGGTTGTGCAGTCGCGCCTGGCTCAGGTGTCGGGTCGTTTGCAGGGCGGCCGTTATGCCGGGGTGTTTGCGATGGGTGGGCTCTCGGCGGTGATCGTCTCGCCTTGTGTCGCGGCGCCGCTGGCCGGGGCGTTGGTGTACATCAGCCAGACCCGCGACGTGGTGCTCGGCGGCGTGGCGTTGTTCGCCATGGCGATCGGCATGAGCGCGCCGCTGTTGCTGCTCGGCGCGTCTGCCGGTGCGGTGCTGCCGCGCTCGGGCGGATGGATGGAGCGCGTCAAGCACGCTTTCGGGTTCATGCTGCTCGGCGTGGCGCTCTGGATCGTCGCGCCGGTGCTGCCGGCATGGGCCGTGATGCTCGCGCTGGGTGGTTTGCTGCTGGGTTGCGCGGTCTACCTGGGCGCGTTCGAGCGGTTCGAAGGCGCCGTGACGCCGCGCCATGCGCTGACACGCAGTGCGGGGATTTTTCTTGCGGTCCTGGCTGCGCTGCAGTGGGTCGGTGCCGCCTCGGGTGGGCGCGACGTGCTTCAGCCTTTGGCGCACCTGTCGGCAGCACGCGGCGATGTCGCCACAACGCAGAGCGCGCACAAGTCCGACCTGGCGTTTCAGCCAGTCATCAACCTCGCTGGCCTGGACGCCACATTGAACAGCTCGAAGGGCTGGGTGATGCTTGATCTCTATGCCGACTGGTGCGTGTCGTGCAAGGAAATGGAGGCGTTCACGTTCACCGACGCTTCGGTGCGGCGCCGCTTGAGCGAAATGACGCTCGTGCGCGTCGACGTCACAGCGAATTCGCCTGACGACAAAGCCCTGATGCGGCGTTTCGGCCTGTTCGGTCCGCCGGCCATTCTGTTCTTCAGGCCCGGCGGCGAGGAGCTGGGTTCAGCGCGCGTCATCGGCTACCAGAACGCGGCAACGTTCTTGAATCACTTGAACCGCCTGGAGCAGGGGGCGGGCGGTTTGAAGCTCAGCCAGAAGTAGCGGACCGGTTAGTCTCGGTATTCGCTCAGTGGTGGGCAGGTGCACGAGAGATTGCGATCGCCCCAGACGTTGTCCACCCGGCCCACAGGTGACCAGTATTTCGACTGGCTGACACCGGGCAGCGGATACGCCGCTTCACGGCGCGTATAGGCATGCGCCCAGGCGTCGGTGAGCAGTGTTTGTGCTGTGTGCGGCGCATTCTTCAGCGGGTTGTCGTCGCGCGGCCAATGCCCCGCTGATACGCGAGCGATTTCCGAGCGAATGGCAATCATGGCGTCGCAAAACCGGTCGAGTTCGAACAGCGATTCGCTTTCGGTGGGCTCGACCATCAATGTGCCTGGCACCGGAAAGCTCAACGTCGGCGCGTGAAAGCCGTAGTCGATGAGGCGCTTGGCAACATCTTCGGCGCTCACGCCGGTGGTGTCTTTCAGCGGCCGCAAATCGAGGATGCATTCGTGCGCGACGCCGCCACCTTTGATGCCGGGTAGATTGCTGCTGTAGTGAACCTCGTAGTGATCGGCCAGCCGCGCCGCGATGTAGTTCGCCGACAGGATGGCGGCTTCCGTGGCGTTGCGCAGACCTTGCGCGCCCATCATTCGCATGTACATCCAGCTGATGGGCAACACGGCTGCATTGCCCAGTGGCGCCGCTGAAATCGCTCCCACGCGGCGCTCGCTGTCGGTGCCGGAACTGCGGTGACCCGGCAGAAACGGCAGCAGGTCTTCGACAACGCAAACCGGACCGACGCCTGGCCCGCCACCGCCATGCGGTATGCAGAAGGTCTTGTGCAGATTGAGGTGGCTCACGTCGCCGCCAAACTCACCTGGCGCGGCAATGCCCACCAAGGCGTTCATGTTGGCGCCGTCAACGTAGACCCGGCCGCCGTGGCGATGCACCAGCGCGCACAGCTCCTTCACCTGCGTGTCGAAGACGCCGTAGGTGGACGGATAAGTGATCATCACCGCCGCGACGCGCGCGCTGTACTGCTCGCACTTCGCCGCCAGGTCGGCGAGGTCTACGTTGCCGGACTCGTCGCAGCGCGTCACGACCACCTGAAGACCCGCCATCTGCGCGCTGGCCGGGTTCGTGCCGTGGGCGGATTCCGGAATCAGGCAGATGTTGCGATGGGAGTCACCGCGCGATTCGTGCCACGCGGTGATTGCGAGCAGCCCCGCCAGCTCGCCTTGCGAGCCTGCATTCGGTTGCAGGCTGACGCCGCGGTAGCCGGTGGCTTGGCACAACCACGCCTCAAGCTGTTGGCGCAGAACCGTGTAGCCGCCGAGTTGATCTGCCGGTGCGAACGGATGCACATTCGCGAACTCTGGCCAGGTGACGGGGATCATTTCGCTCGTCGCATTGAGCTTCATCGTGCACGAACCCAGCGGGATCATGCTGCGGTCCAGCGCCAAGTCTTTGTCGGCGAGCCGGCGCAGATAGCGCAGCATTTCGGTCTCGCTGCGATGACGGTGAAACACCGGGTGTTCGAGGAAGGCGCTGATGCGCGCCAGTGCCTCGGGGAAGAGGGGTTCGATTCCGGCGTCGATGCCTTGCCACCAGGCTTTCGCGCCGCGCGAGGCCGTACCGGCCTGACCCGGTTGCATCGAGGCGAACGCGTCGCACACAGCGAAGCACAGGGCATCGACGTCGCCGCGAGTCGTCGTTTCGTCAAGCGTGACGCTCACACCGGTAGGCGACACCTTGCGCAGGTTGTAGCCAGCCTGCAGCGCAGCCTGCAAGACAGCGTCGGTGCGGGCACCCGTCTTGATGTGGAGCGTGTCGAAACTGCTTACCTCATGCAACTCCACGCCCGACATGCGCAGCCCGCGAGCGAGCACCGCCGCATAGCTGGCAACGCGGCGCGCGATGCGCCGCAGGCCCTCGGCACCGTGGTAAACGGCATACATGCTGGCGACGACCGCAGGCAGCACCTGGGCCGTGCAGATGTTGCTCGTGGCCTTTTCGCGGCGAATGTGCTGCTCGCGAGTCTGCAGCGCCAGCCGATAAGCGGGCAAGCCGTGGACGTCAACACTGACGCCGACCAAGCGCCCCGGCAGCGAGCGCTTGAATTCATCCTTGGTCGCCAGGTAGGCGGCGTGTGGGCCGCCGTTGCCCATGGGCATACCGAAGCGTTGCGTCGTGCCCACGGCGATGTCGGCGCCCATTTCGCCGGGCGACACCAGAAGCGTCAGGGCCAGCAGATCCGCGGCGACGATCGCCAACCCATTGCCCTGGTGCACGCTTTCGATCAACGGACGCAGATCGCGCACTCTTCCGCTGACCCCGGGATACTGGAACAGCGCCGCGAACGCGCCGGCACGGGCGGCGGCGTCAGCGGGGCCGACCTGAACTGTGATGCCCAGCGGTCTGGCCCGAGTCTGCACGACTTCAATCGTTTGCGGCAGCACATCGTCGGCGATGAAGAAGCATTTGGCTTCGGACTTGCCCACGCGAAGCGCGAGCGTCATTGCTTCGGCGGCGGCGGTGGCCTCGTCCAGCATCGACGCGCCTGAAATGGCCAGTCCCGTCAGATCACACACCATGGTCTGAAAGTTCAACAGGGCCTCCAGCCTGCCTTGCGAGATTTCCGCTTGATATGGCGTGTAGGCGGTGTACCAGGCCGGGTTTTCGAGAACGTTGCGCAAGATGACGCCTGGCGTATGCGTGCCGTGGTAGCCCTGACCGATACAACTCTTGAGCACCCGGTTTTGCTGTGCGATGGCGCGCAACTCGGCCAACGCATTCGCCTCGCTCGCGGGCGCTGGCAGGTTCATTGCGGTGCTGCGTGCAATGCCGCGTGGCATGATCGCTTCGATCAAGGCTTGTTTCGATGCGGCGCCGATCACCGACAACATGCGAAGTTCATCGGCCTTATCGATGCCGATGTGGCGGGCTTGAAACTCGGTCGGGTTTTCGAGTGACGAGAGAGCAAAAGCTGGCATCTGAGGGCAATTCAGGCGTGACTGGGGTCGGCGATGGCGCGGTGCAAAAGGCGGCGCTCGGTTCAGACTGTCTTGAGCAATGCGTCGTACCCGGCGCCGTCCATCAGATGCTCGAATTCACCCATGTTGCTGACGTGAACCTTGAAGAACCAGCCGTGGCCCAAGGGGTCGGAATTGGCCAGGGACGGGTCGGCGCGAAGCGCTTCGTTGATCTCGACCACCTCACCACTGACGGGCATGTAGAGGTCAGCGGCGGCCTTCACGGACTCCACGACTCCTGCCACTTCGCCGCGCTTGAAGTTCTTGCCGACGGCGGGCAAATCGACGAACACCACGTCACCGAGGGCGTCTTGCGCGTGGTGCGTGATGCCCACGGTTGCTGCCTCATGGTCTTCGATATTGATCCATTCATGGTCGGGCGTGTACATCGTCGTCATCGGTCTCTCCTGAGTTGGCGGTGGGTGAATGGCCGGAGGTTGCGTGGCAGGGCGGCGCCTAACCGCGGAAGTAGCGGTGGGGCGTGAACGGCAGGGGTTCGATGCGCATCGGTTGCGCCTTGCCTCGCACGTCCGCATAAATTTCGTGGCGTGGCGCGGCGTGATTGGCCGCGACGTAGGCCATGGCAATCGGATGGTTCACGCTGGGGGAGAGCGTTCCACTGGTGACTTTGCCGAGTTTGTGGCCCTGCGCGTCGTGCAGCAGTGCTCCTTCTCGCACCGGCACCCGCTCCAACCCCATCAGGCCGACGCGCTTGATCGCGGTGCCACGCGCGAGCTGGCCCGCCACAACGTCGGCCCCGGGGTAGCCGCCGGAACGAGCGCCACCAGGGCGGCGGCTCTTTTGAATCGCCCAGCCCAGGCCGGCTTCAATGGGCGTCGTGTTCGCATCGATGTCGTGGCCGTACAGGCACATGCCTGCCTCCAGGCGCAAGGTGTCGCGCGCTCCCAGCCCGGCGGGCTTGACCTCGGGCATCGCGAGCAATGCGCGCGCCAGGTCGGCGGCGAGTTGCGCGGGTACCGAAATTTCGAAACCGTCTTCGCCTGTGTAGCCACTTCGTGTGACATGGCAGATCGTTCCCAGCAGTTCGACACTCACGCCCGACATGAACACCAGGCGCGACACCTCAGCATTCAGCCGACCAAGTGCCACAGCGGCCAGTGGCCCTTGCAGGGCAAGCAGGGCCTGGTCCGGCAGGGGCTGGATCATGCAACGGTGGCCGATGTGCGTCATGAGGTGGCGTATGTCAGCCACCTTGCACGACGCATTGACGACGACGAGAAGGTCGCCTTCGCGTCGCGTGATCATCAAGTCGTCGACGATCCCGCCATGGCTGTTCGTGAAGTAGGAGTAGCGCTGCTTGCCCACTCCCAGGTCAACGACATCCGCGGGCACCAAGGTCTCCAAAGCCTTCGCTGCGTCATCGCCAAGCAAGAGGACCTGACCCATGTGCGATACATCGAACAGCGCGGCCGAACCGCGGCAATGGCGGTGCTCGGCGAGGATGCCCGCGGGGTAGCTCACAGGCATCGAATAGCCGGCGAAGGCCACCATCTTGGCGCCAAGTTCTTGGTGCAGGCTGTGCAGCGGCGTTGTCAGCAGTTCAGTGTCGGACATGGCGACCTTCCGGTAGGAGTGTGCCCGTGGGCACCCGGTTCACCGGCGCCAACTTGCGCACCGGGCATGTCCTGGCTGTCCGCTCTACCTGAGAGATTGACAACTCCGCACTTGGCCGGAATCGCTTGCCCCTTCGGTGGGTTCGCTCCGAGCGAACCTCTCTCCAGCAAGGAACGCCCTTCACATCGATCGAGGGCGTGCGCCAGTCCTTTTGCCTGAGCGTTCGAGCCCGCCTCAAGACGGGTTCTGCGCCTTCGGCGGCCTCATCGATCAAGGCTCTCTCCTGGCGCGGCGAGTGTAGCAGCGGCGTGCGTCGTCTTCGTGGGCGAGGGGCGAAGTGAGGCCGGCGCCGAGCCTCCGATAATGGGTGATGACAGGATCTCAAGAGTGGTTGCGAATCGAGTCGCTGGATATCGAGGCGCAGGGCGTTGCACACAACGCGCAAGGCAAGGTTGTCTTTGTCGATGGAGCGCTGCCGGGCGAGGAGGTGACCGTCAGCGTTGGGCGAAAGAAGAACCAATGGGAGCAGGCCACGCCGACCGCCTGGCGACGCGAAAGCGCCCAGCGCGTCACGCCTCAATGCCCGCACTACGGAACCTGCGGCGGATGCAAGATGCAGCATCTGCACGTGGGCGCGCAGTTGGCAGTGAAGCAGCGTGCGTTGGAAGACGCGCTGTGGCACGTCGGCAAGGTTCGCGCCGAACAGATCCTGCGGCCGATCGAAGGGCCGGCGTGGGGCTATCGTTACCGAGGTCGTCTGTCGGTTCGGTTCGTCGCCAAGAAGGGCAAAGTGTTGGTCGGGTTTCACGAGCGCAAGTCGAGCTACGTTGCAGACATGAGCCGCTGCGACATCTTGCCACCCGCGTTGAGCGCGCTCTTGCTGCCGTTGCGCGAGCTGATTGCGAATCTGGACGAGCGCGATCGCCTGCCGCAGATCGAGTTTGCCTTGGGCGACACGAGCACGGCGTTGGTATTGCGCCACCTGAATCCGCTGGGCCCGGCCGATCAGGCACGACTGCTTGAGTTTGGCGCCTTGCACAACGTGCGGTGGTGGCTGCAACCGCACGGTCCGGCCAGCGCGCACCCGTTGCTGGAGGCGGATGTGCCGCTTGTGTACGGCCTGCCTGAGTTCGGCATCGAGATTGCGTTTACGCCGACTGACTTTACCCAGGTCAACTCACAGATCAACCGTGTCCTTGTCGCACGCGCGGTTCGGTTGCTTGAGCTTCAGGCGCACGAGCGCGTCATCGATTGGTTTTGCGGACTTGGCAATTTCACACTGCCGATCGCGACCCTCGCGCGTGAAGTGCTGGGCGTCGAAGGCAGCGAAGTCCTCGTGCAGCGCGCCCGGGAAAACGCCGAGCGCAATGCGTTGCAGGACAGGACGAGTTTTGCTGCACGCAACTTGTTCGAAATATCGGCGGCGGACCTCGTCACACTCCGGCCGGCTGAGAAATGGCTCGTCGACCCACCGCGCGAAGGAGCATTTGCCCTTGTCAAGGCACTGGCAGACGTCGCCGAGGAGTTGCAAAGTGGTCGGTCAATCGAGATGCCGAAGCGCATCGTCTACGTCAGCTGCAACCCGGCGACATTGGCGCGCGACGCGGGCTTATTGGTGCATCGAGCCGGGTATCGCTGTGTTGCCGCAGGCGCCGTCAATATGTTCCCACATACCGCTCATGTGGAGAGCATTGCGGTGTTTGAACGGTCCGAACTCCCGACGCAACCACACGTGGACGGTGCATAAAGAATGGGGCCCGAAGGCCCCATTCTTGATTCGGTCGTTGCGTCTTATTCGTTGTTGTTGCCAGCGATGCCCAGCAGCGCGAGCAGCGATTGGAATACGTTGTACAGGCTCAGGTAGACGCCCAAGGTTGCGGTGATGTAGTTCGTTTCTTCACCGTCTTGCACGCGCTTCAGGTCGTAGAGGATGAAGGCTGAGAAGATGCCGATCGCCAAGACAGCAATCGTGATCATCAGGGCGCTGGACTGCAGGAAGATGTTCGCCAAGCCCGCCACCAGCAGCATGATGGCGCCGATGAACAGCCACTTTCCCATCGCAGTGAGGTCGCGCTTGATCACGGAGGAGAGCGTCGCCATGCCGAGGAAGATCAATCCCGTGCCGGTGAAAGCCGTCATGATCAATCCGGCGCCATTCGACAGGCCGAGGACCGCGCCGATCAGCCTGGACAGCATCAGCCCCATGAAGAAGGTAAATGCGAGCAGCACGGGCACCCCGGCTGCCGAGTTCTTCAACTTCTCGATGGCATAAATGAAACCAAAGGCCCCGGCAAGAAAGATGATCGCGCTCATTCCGACGCCCATGCCGCGCATGAGGCCGGTGGATACGCCAAGCCACGCGCCTGCGACGGTGGGCACCATCGACAGCGCAAGCAGCCAATACGTGTTGCGCAAAACGCGGTTGCGTTGCTCCACCGAAACGCTTGGGCCGAATCGGTCAGCGTAAGCAGTTTGCAGGCCTTGATTCATGGAACCTCCGAGTTGATGACGATGGTCATTGTGACCCCGAAACCAAATTCTAGTTCCCCTGCGCATTTCTTGGGAAATCAGTGCAATCCCTCAGGGCGCCGGGACTCGAATTGTGCACGGCGAAGGTGCGCCGCAGGCCACAGCGGGTGCGATCAAAACTGGTGTGCCAGTCAGGCCGCGTAGCGGTACGACGTAGCCCAGTAGTCATTCCATTCGCCGTTGGCGCGATTCACGCGTAGCGCAAGCATGTGATCGGCATTGGCTGCGAGCCACCAGGTGCCGGGCAGTTTTAGACGCTTTTGAACAATGTAGCGGTGGGCGTTTTCAATTTCGCCTGACCCGATGGGCAGCCCCTGGTCGATGGCGCTTTTGTAGTCCAGTTGCTGCAAGCGCTGGCTCAGGTACCGGTGGCACTGACGCACTGGAGCCAGCGCATCTTCGCCGCCGGCAGGCTCCAGGTGAGGCTGCAGGGCGTTGAGTACCGCGTCGTCCAGCTGGTCGGTTCGCAGCCTGTCCTGCTGGGTCTTCTGCCACTGTTGGCCAGCCGCAGGCAGCGGCTCAATGGCCTTGGCCGCAGCGCTGAGATAGTCGCAGACATGGTAGAAATCCAGCAGGTAGCTTCCTTGGCTGCCAAAGCGCTGCAGCATCTGAGTAGCGATCCACGGTGCGCCGTCGCCTACGCCGTGCACGCGGTGGCCCTTGCCAAAGCCGGCGCGCTTGGCACAGGCGCGCATCTGGCGGCCTGCGGTGTCCACATCGCCCAGAAGTGTGGCCTCGTACACCAGTTCAGTGCTGCCTTGCGCAAGGGCCAAGCTGACTTTGGCTTCTTGCCACTGCACGCTCTTGCCTTTGCGTCGATCGGCCCCGTCAGTGGCGTTGCGAACAGTAGGCACCATGGTGCCGTCGATCTCGGCAACGAAGGTCTGCTGCGGCGCCACCGCGT
>JANOLJ010000117.1:0-19522 GCA_031419715.1 Burkholderiales bacterium
TGCGTCAGCGCGTCCGCGCTCGCCTTCACCTGCACCGCCTTGCCCATCACCTTCATCGCCGACCTCCATCCAATGTTGCAATGAAAGCAGAAGGTACTCAGTTCAAATCGTCAAATCATGCAGATTTGCCGGAGGGACACAGCGGTGGCTGGATCGCAACGAGGTGCGGCGGCGAACGCTTCGCCTATTCCTCAATGCGCAGCCTACCCCTTGTCAAGTCGACTCGCTCCGGCCTGCGGCCTCCACGCGCTGCTTACCTCACATGTTGGACCGCCCCGCGTACGCCACGCGAAGGCCGAGGTGCACCACGAATGGATCGAAGTCTCGGTCACTGTGAAGGAGCGTCAGCCCGTCTTCTATGCAGCGCGTCGCTATCACAGTGTCAATGGTCTTGCGAACGGTAATGCCCATTCCACGAAGTGTTCGGAAGTTCCTGGCCGCTTTGATCGCCACCTCATGGCCAACAAGATCTATCTTGGTAAACGCGTCCAGTGTTCTGCGTACCAAATTGAATTCCCGTTCATCGCGGACACCTTGCAATACCTCAACCTCGATCAAGTCGCCAACCGCCAATCGCCTCCGGCCGAACAAGCCGTCCAGCAATTCAACCTGCGGTGTCGCCGCGCCACGGAAGTAGTCGATCCAAACACTTGAATCGACAAGAATCACTTGTCCGACCTCATTGCATCGAGGTCGCCTTCCCATGTAATCTTGCCGCGGAGTTGCCGAGCCTGTTCTTGCCTTCGCAAGTCCACGAGCGTCCTCAGCCCAAGTTCAACCGCCTCACGCTTGGTTTTCGCTCCCGTCGCCCGCAAAGCATCCTTCATGAGCTTGTCGTCAATGACGATATTCGTTCGCACGATGTGTATCTCCTGCATTGCAGGTACACATACTACACCAGAACCACGGGGACGGAAACCTCTCCTCTCAAGAAGCTCCCTGAAGAAGACGCAGCGAGTTCATGACTTGACCGGCATCGGCAGCCAGCACCCGACAGTCACGCCTGAACCCGCCGAACTCGCGCGTGTGGCGCCGCGGCGCCGGTCAACGCCGCCAAGCGCCTCGCGGGTCACGGCCATTCAGCGAGCCTGGCGCAAGCGCATTGCAAGGCCCGTGGCACGCCCCGGTATGCTTAGCCAATTCCCAGAGGCCGCACACCTCGAGACACCCCCAGCATGACCGCCGCACCAACCCCGTTCCACAAGATCCTCATCGCCAACCGCGGCGAGATCGCGCTGCGGGTGATGCGCAGTGCGCGCGCGCAGGGCTACCGCACGGTGGCCGTGTACTCCACCGCCGACGCTGGCGCGCGCCATGTGATGGAAGCCGACCAGGCGGTGTGCATCGGGCAGGCGCTGCCGGCGCAGTCTTACCTCAACATCGCGAGCCTCATCGACGCCGCTCGCAAAACCGGTGCCGACGCGGTGCACCCGGGCTACGGCTTTCTGGCGGAGAACGCCGGCTTCGCGCAGGCCTGCGGCGACGCCGGGCTTGTTTTCATCGGCCCTTCGCCGCAGGCGATTCGGGCGATGGGCGACAAGGCCGGCGCGAAGCGCCTGATGCTGGAGGCCGGCGTGCCGTGCATTCCTGGCTACCAGGGCGCGGACCAGAGCGAACCGCGCCTGGCCGACGAGGCGGCGCGCATCGGCTACCCGGTGATGATCAAGGCCACGGCCGGTGGTGGCGGGCGCGGCATGCGGCTCGTGAACTCCGCCCAAGACTTTGCCGACGCGCTGCGCAGTGCACAGTCGGAAGCGAAGAACGCATTCGGCAGCGCCACCGTGATCCTGGAGCGTGCGATTCAAGAGCCGCGCCACATCGAGATTCAGATCTTTGCCGACCGCCACGGCAACGCCATCCACCTGGGCGAGCGCGACTGTTCGGTGCAGCGGCGCCACCAGAAGCTGATTGAAGAGTCGCCCTCGCCCGCGGTTTCGCCCGCGCTTCGCGAGCGCATGGGCGCGACCGCCGTGGCGGCGGTGAAGGCGATTGCGTATGAAGGCGCCGGCACGCTCGAATTTCTGCTCGACGCCGAGGGCCACTACTACTTCATGGAGATGAATACGCGGCTCCAGGTCGAGCACCCGGTGACCGAGGCGATCACGGGGCTCGACCTGGTGGACCTGCAATTGCGCGTGGCGTCCGGCCAGGCGTTGCCGCTCGCTCAGGCCGACGTTCGATTCCACGGCCACGCGATCGAGGTGCGCCTCTGCGCGGAAGACGCCGGGCAGTCCTTCATGCCGCAAAGCGGCACGCTGGCGCTGTGGCACACGCCGGAGCTACTGCGCGCCGAGCACGCGCTGAAGTCCGGCGCCGAAATCCCGCCCTACTACGACTCGATGATCGCCAAGCTCATCGGCCACGGCGCGACGCGCGACGAAGCGCGCCGAAAACTGCTGCGCGGTCTGCAAGACACGGTCGCGCTGGGCCTGACGACGAACCAGGTGTTCCTGGTGCACTGCCTCGCGCACCCGGTGTTTGCGCGGGGCGGCGCGACCACGGCCTTCATCGGCGAGCACTTGAGCGAACTGCTCCAGCGCGACGCCGAGTCGCAGCCACGCGCCTGCGCGCTCGGCGCGGCGCTGTTGTCGCAGGCACCAACTGGCGCAGCGCCACGCAGCACCAAGCGCCAGTTGGTGAACAGCTTGCCGATCAATCTGCACCTCGAGATCGACGGCGCCAAGCGCGTCGTGTCGCTCACGCAGCCAGGCCAGAGCCGCTGCAACGTTAACGTTGAAGGCCAGCGCTTCGAGGTCGAGCTGGTCGACGTCGGCACACACAGTGTTCGCTTCATCTGCGACGGCGTGATGGAGAGCGCGGTCTACCACCGTGACGGCACGCGCTTGCTGCTGCACTACCGCAGCGAGCCGTTTCAGGTCGAAGACCGTACGCGCGCCGCCACGTTGCGTCAGGATGGCGCGCGCGGTGGCGATGGCAAGCTGCGCGCGTCGATGAACGGGCGCGTCGTTGCGGTGCTGGTCGCGGTGGGCGAGCGGGTCAGCGCCGGCCAGCCGATGCTGACGCTGGAGGCGATGAAGATGGAGCATGTTCACGCGGCGCCTCTGTCCGGTGTGGTCAAGGCGCTTACCGTGGCGGTGGGTGAGCAGGTTCCGGCGCTGCGGGTCGTTGCCGAGATCGAGCGTGACGCGCAAACCACTGGCGGGTCGACCGGCGAATCCACCAGCGGGTCCGCAAGCGGATCCACAAGCGAGTCCACCAGCGGTGCCGCCAACCCAGGCACCCACAAAACCGCGAAGTCACCATGAGCCCTACCGCCCCCGTCTTGCATGACAAGCGTGGTCATGCGTTCTGGATCACGATCAACCGGCCCGACAAGCGCAATGCGATCAATGCCGAGGTCGTTGTCGGCATTCGCGAGGGCTACCGCCAGGCGCACGCCGACGCCGGCGTGAGAGTCATCGTGCTCACGGCGGCAGGCGAGAAGGCTTTTTGCGCGGGCGGCGATCTGCAGCCCGGCAAGGGCTTTGCGTTCGACCTGGCGCGGCCGACCGCGCCATACGCCGACCTGTTGCGCGAGGCGCAAGACGCGACGTTGCCCGTCATCGCCCGCATCAACGGCCTGTGCATGGCCGGCGGCATGGGTTTGCTGTGCATGGCCGACATGGCGGTCGCGGCCGATCACGCGATGTTCGGTCTGCCCGAGGTCAAGGTCGGTGTGTTCCCGATGCAGGTGTTGAGCCTGCTGCAACACATCGCGCCGCGGCGTTTGGTGCGCGAGTGGGCGCTGAGTGGTGAGCCGTTCAGCGCTGACTTGGCCAAGGACGCCGGCCTCGTCAATCACGTCGTCCCGGCCGAGCAACTCGACGCCAAGACCGACTGGCTGGTCGGCCGCATCGCCGACAAATCGCCCACCGCCATCCGGCGCGGCAAGTATGCGCTGCGCGCCATCGAAGACATGAGCTTCGACCAGGCGATCGCGTTCACCGAAAGCCAGATCGCACTGCTCGCGCAGACCGAAGACGCGAAAGAGGGCTTGGCTGCGTTCAACGAGAAGCGCAGACCTGTGTGGACGGGGCGCTGATCGGGCCTGCGCGGCGAAAGTCAAAGCCCCCGTAAGAACTCCAAGAGCAACGTGTTGACAGCGCTCGCGCGTTCGCGCTGTATCCAGTGGCCTGCGCCCTCCAGGATGTGGCAGCCGCGCAGGCCAGGCAGCGTGCGCGGGTAGGCTTCGATCTGCGCTTTTGATGCCGGAAAGCGCATTACGTTGTCGCGCGAACCGGCGATGAACAGCGCCGGCTGGCGGATGATGCAGCCGCGCCACGGCATCAGCAATTCCCACGAGCGGCGCAGGTTGCGGTACCAGTTCAGGCCGCCGCGAAAACCGGCGCGTTTGAATTCACCGGCGTAGTGGTCGAGGTCGGATTGCGGCAGCCACGCCGGCAGTGCGCCGCCGCCGGCCAGCGGGTCGATGGTGTTGCTCAGCAGGCCAACGCCGGGCTCCAGCACGCCGAAGGTGGCTTGCTGTGGGCCGTCGCCCGAACCACTGAAGTAGATGCGCCGCAGCGTGGCTTCGATGTCGGCTTCGAGTTCAGCCTCCGCCACGCCCGGCGTCTGGAAATACTGCATATAGAACGTCGTGATGCCTTGCGCCTGCAAGGCACTGAGCCAGTCGATCTTGCCCGGCGGTGTGAAGGGCACGCTCATCCCGGCGACGGCGCAAAACACGTCGGGGCGCAACAGTGCAGAGGTCCAGGCCACCGGCGCGCCCCAGTCGTGGCCAACGATCACCGCCTGCTTCTCGCCAAGCGCCTTCACCAGCTCGACCATGTCGCCCACCAGGTGCAGCATGGTGTACTGCTCGGCACTGGCGGGCGCGCCCGTGCCGCCATAACCGCGCATGTCCGGTGCAACAGCGCGGTAGCCCGCCGCCGCCAGCGCCGCCAACTGATGCCGCCACGAGTACCACGACTCGGGCCAGCCGTGGCAGAACAGCACCATCGGGCCGCTGCCTTGCTCGGCCACGCGCATCTGGATGCCGTTGATCGGCAGGGTTTGGAATACGGGCTCGTTCATCGCGGTGTCCCGAGGTGCGCGGCGAGATCGCCGAGCCGATCTCGTCCGAAGAAAGCTGGCATGGTCGCGCGGCGCGCGGCATCGTGGCCGATGGAGCATAGCTCCACGCGACGCACCGGCGAACTGCCAGCGACGACCAAGCCGCTAGGCGGGTTTGTCAGTGGCCGGCTCGACACCGACCATTCGAAAGCTCGCATTGCCCCGCGCGATCAGGCGCTCGCCGCAGACCGCTTTGCATTCCACGAACGCCAGGGTGCGCCCGACTTTCAGCACCGTTGGATGAAACTCGACCCACTCACCCACTTGTGCCACGGCGATGAAGTCCAGGCTCAACGCCACGGTGACGGCATTCGCGGCGCTTGCGGCCATCTGTTGGCGCGCCTGGTGCACGGCGGACAAGCCCATCGCGTTGTCCGCCAGGGCCGACAGCAGGCCATCATGCGCGAATCCGCGCGCGTTGCAGTGGGCCTCACGAATCTGCACCGCGAGCTGCACGGCAAGCTGCACCGCGCCGGCGGTTTCACGCGCGAACAGTGGCTCCCACGAGTCGGTGAGCGGGCTGCGCCGCGTGTGTGGCAGGTAGCCGGCGGGCATCATGGCCGGCCCGCGGTATCGATGTTGCGCGCGGTCCCCAACCAAGTGGCGCACAGCGTCTCGTTGCCATCGTCGACGGCGAACACCTCCGCGGCGCATACCGTCAGCAAGCGCGCCGCGTGGACGACGCGGCCGCGCGCCACCAGTTGGCTGCCACGCGCGGGGGCCAAGATCTTCAAGGTGCCGTCGATCGTGGCGTTGATGAAGCCGGGTGGGAGCAAGGTGGCCGCTGCGGCCACCGCGGCAAAGTCAGCCGCCGCGAAAACCGCCGCGGCTTGCAATTGCCCGGGGCGAAAGCACCACGCCTCTTGGATCGGCATTTCAAGTTCCACATGGCCGGGCTCGATGCGGCGCAATCCGAGCTTCAAGGTTTGCGCCATCGGCATCGTAAGGACCGCCTCGCGCAATCTCTCGGCCATGCTGTCGGTCGGGTTCATTTCAAGGCCGCCTTTGCCGCCGCCCAACCCGGCGACTTTTCGGCCTTCGCGCGTTTGCCGTACTCGCGTTTGCGCTTGACGAGCCAGGCGATGTGCGACACGAGCTTCTTGCGCACCGCACGTTGGCTTGCAATCTGTTGATCGACTTCCGCGATTCGCTCGCGCATCAGCTCGACCATCTGATCGAAAGTCAGCGTGCCGGCCCGGTAGCGCGGCAAGGTCTCGGCGATGGCCTTGAGCGAGAAGCCGAGGTCTCGGCTCATCGCGATGAAGATGACTTCGCGCTTCACACGGTCGGCGAACTCACGGTAGCCCGAACCGCGCCGCTCGGCACGGATCAGCCCCAGCACCTCATAGCGCCGCAACCGGTTCGCCGATACGCCGGTTTGTCGTGAAAGTTCCGAGACTCGCATGCGAACCAGAATAACAAGCTTCGCACTGTGCGAAGCTTGCTGGCGGGTGCGAATTCTCAGCGCATCGAGGGCAGGGCCAAGGTGACCGCCAGGCCGACGGCCGCGCACGCCGCGAGCAGGGGAATGATACCCACCTTGAACCGAAACAGCGCGATGGCCGCTGCCATGGCGATGACTGCGGACACGGCATCGAAGCGGCCGCCGAATCCCAATGGCCAGAGCACGTTATAGGCGAAGAACAGCGCCAGATTCAAGATCACGCCGACGACCGCGGCGGTGATCGCCGACAGCGGCGCGGTAAATCCAAGCTTGCCGTGCGTGGACTCGACCAAGGGCCCACCGGCGAGGATGAAGATGAACGACGGCAGGAACGTGAAGAACGTGACCACGCTGGCCGCGAGCGCCGCGCCGAGGAAGAGCGAATCCGGCCCGAGCACTTGTTTCGCCCAGCCGCCAACGAAACCGACGAAGGCCACGACCATGATCAGCGGGCCGGGCGTGGTTTCGCCCAGGGCCAGGCCGTCGATCATCTGCACCGCCGTGACCCATTGATGCTGCTCGACCGCGCCTTGATAGACGTAGGGCAGCACCGCGTAGGCACCGCCGAAGGTGACGAGCGCGGCCTTGGTGAAGAACCAGCCCATTTGCGTGAGCGTGCCTTGCACGCCGTGGCTCGCGATCAGCCAGGCCATCGCCGCGAGCCACAGGCCGATGCCCACGCCCAGCACCTTCAGCAAGTGCGGCCGCGACCAGCGCGCGTGCGCTGGCGTGGGCGTGGCGTCGTCGATCAGCGCCGGCCCGTAACTCTGCTTCGCGCTGCCATGCCCGCCACCGAGCGCGAACACATCGGGCCAGCGCCGCGCGCCGAAGTGGCCGATCAGCGCCGCGGCGACCACGATCGCCGGGAACGGCGCGTCGAAGGCGAAGATCGCGACGAACGCTGCCCCGGCGATGCCCCACATCCAGGCGTTCTTCAAGGCGCGCGTGCCGATGCGGTGCGCGGCGTGCAGCACGAGCGCGGTGACGGCGGGTTTCAGGCCGAAGAAGATGCCGGCCACCACCGGCAAGTCACCGAAGCGAAGATAGATCCACGACAGCGCGATCAGGATGAACAACGAAGGCAGCACGAACAACACGCCTGCGACGATGCCGCCCCACATGCGGTGCATCAACCAGCCGATGTAGGTGGCGAGCTGCTGCGCCTCGGGCCCGGGCAGCAGCATGCAGTAGTTGAGCGCATGCAGAAACCGCTTCTCGCTGATCCAGCGGCGCCGCTCCACCAGCTCGGCGTGCATGATCGCGATCTGCCCGGCCGGCCCGCCGAAGCTGATGAAGCCGAGCTTCAACCAGAAGCTCAACGCTTCAGTGAAGCTGACGGCGCTGGGGGCGTCGACCAGAGGTGTCGGCTGCTGCGCGCGCGCGCTGCCCTCGGGCGGTGGGGTAGAGGTCAAGTGGCAACTCCCAAAGTGGCGTTCGGCCTCGTCGATGGCACGTCGTACACAACGTTGGCAGCGGCACGCTTGCGCAACGATCACGGCTGCGCGGTTTCGGCACCGCCGCTTGCCGGCGCCGCGTACAGCGCGTCGAACACGCTGGCGGCGGCGACCAGCAGACGATCGTCGTTCATGTGCAGCGCGCGCAGCCCCGCGAGCACGCTTTCCAGCCCGGGCGCTTCAGCCACCGGGATGCCGCCGACATCCAAATAGTGCACGGCGGCGGCGATGCGTTGCAGCTTCGGGTCTCGCTCCAGACCAAAGCTCGCGGCGAGCACTTCGAACGTGACGCGCGAACCGATGTGCGAAAAGCGCGCGCCGTCGTAGTCGAAGCCGAGCGCGCCGCGTGGCGTGCGAGGCGGCTCGCCCTTCGAAAAGCACGCGTCGAGCGCGGCGCGCAGCGCGAGCAGTTCAGAGCGCGCCTGCTCAGCCGCCGTGCCGGGGTAGTAGTCGATGCGCTGCAGCGCGCTCAGCGAATCGGCCACGCCGCGCAGGCGCCGGCGCGCCTCGGTGTCGCCCAGGCGCTCGAATTCTTTCGCCAACGTCTGGGCCTCGGCCCGCCACTGCGCATAGGCGGCGCCGCGGTCGAACAGCGCCAGCACCTCGCGACGCCGCGCCTCGTCGCGCGCCGCTAGCGCGAGCACGCTGGCGCTGCCACCGTGTTCACGCACCTCGACGGCGATCGCATCGAGTGTCGCCACATGTTCGCTCGGCAGCGCGTAGGCACCGTCACGCAACGCCGCGCAGCCCAGGCCCTTCAGCGAGCGCCAGATGCGCAGGCGCACGGCGTTCGGCTGGGTCGGGAGCGTGACGAGCAACAGGGCCCACATATGGTTTCGTAGCAGACGCTACTTATAATTTAGCGTCTATCCTGATTCTGACATTCGAGACGCGCCCTCTGCCCACGGCGGGCGTGGAGCGCAGACTGTTCGCTTCACCACGGAGCCACTCCGCCTTGCCGCTGAGCTGCTTCATCCGCTACCAGATCGACCCGTTCCAACGCGCCGCATTCGCCGACTAGGCGCACCGATGGCTGAGCATCATTCCGCGTTGCGGCGGGCGCATGATCGGCTACTTTCTGCCGCACGAAGGCAGCAACGACATCGCTTGGGGCCTGATCGGTTTCGATACGCTCGCCGACTACGAGGCCTACCGCGCGCGGCTCAAGGCCGACCCCGAAGGCTGCGCGAATTTCGAGCGCGCGCAGCGCGACCGTTTCATACTGCGCGAGGAGCGCACGATTCTGGAGAACGTCACATGATCGCCGTCATTTTTGAAGTGCTGCCGCAAGCGGACAAGGCTTCGCGCTACTTCGACCTCGCCGCGGCGATGCGCGCCGAGCTCGCCGCGATCGACGGCTTTGTCAGCGTCGAGCGCTTTCAGAGCCTCACGACACCGGGCAAGCTGCTCTCGCTCTCTTTTTGGCGCGACGAGGCGGCGGTGCACGAGTGGCGCAACCGGGCCTCGCACCGTGCGGGGCAACAGGAAGGGCGCGCGGAGGTCTTCGCCGGCTATCGCATTCGCGTCGCCGAGGTGCTGCGCGACTACGGGCTGAACGAACGCGATCAGGCACCGGCCGACTCGCGCATCGCGTTGTCATGACGCGCCGTCGGGCCACCGCGCATGAACCACGTCTGGCCCGGGTGGCGGGCATGGTCGCCGACCCCGCGCGCTCGCGCATGCTGGCGTTGTTGCTTGACGGGGAGTAGGCGAGCGCGCGCTGCTCGCGCATTGCCTCGAACGCGGCTGGCTGCGCAAGGCCTCTTCTCCCGAAGCGCGCGGTGGGCGCCGCGTGGTGGAGGTCACGCCCGCGGGGCGGCAGCGCCTGCTGCCGCTGATCGGCCTGGGGTCAGGGCATGCGCCCCTGCGATCCAGCGCTTGAGTTCAGCGGCGCGATCCTTGAGCAGCAGGCCGGCAGCGAATCCGGCAAGGCAGCGGCAACGCCGCAGCGCTACAGCGTGGCCTGCGCCACCGCATGCTCCCAGCGCTGCATCAGCGCCTGCGCCGCGTCGCGCGACAGCGTCGGGTAAAAGCGCCTCTCCACCTGCCACTGCGCGCTCAGCTCATCCAGACCCTTGTAGATGCCGCAGCTCAAGCCGGCGAGGTAGGCCGCGCCGAGCGCCGTGGTCTCGATGACTTTCGGCCGCACGACGGGAATGCCCAGCAGGTCGGCCTGGAACTGCATCAGCAGGTCGTTCACGCAAGCGCCACCGTCGACGCGCAACTCCGCCACCGTGGCGCCGCCCGCAGCGACGGCGTCGCGACTCATCGCGGTCAGCAACGCCGCGCTCTGGAACGCGATGCTCTCTAGCGCCGCGCGCGCGATGTGCGCGACCGTGCTGCCGCGCGTGAGGCCGACGATGGCGCCGCGCGCGTCGGCCTTCCAGTAGGGGGCGCCCAGGCCGGTGAAGGCGGGAACGAACATCACGCCGCCGCTGTCGGGAACGCTTTGCGCGAGTTGCTCGACTTCGCTGCTCGAATGAATCGCGTGCAGGCCGTCGCGCAGCCATTGCACGACGGCACCACCGATGAAGACGCTGCCCTCCAACGCGAACTCTGGGGTCGCGGTGGGCTGCGCTGCGCTCGTCGTGATCAGGCCGTTGCCGCTCGTTTGAAATTTCTCGCCGGTGTGCATCAACATGAAGCAACCCGTGCCGTAGGTGTTTTTCGCGAGGCCCGCCTTGAAGCACGCCTGGCCGAACAGCGCGCTTTGCTGGTCGCCAGCCACGCCGCCGATGGGCAGCGCGGCGCCGAGCAGTTTGGCTTGGGTGTGGCCGTAAACGTGGCTCGACGCGTGCACGGCAGGCAGCACCTCAGCGGGAATGTCGAGAAGGCGCAGCAGTTCATCGTCCCAGCGGTTGGTGCGCACGTTCAGCAGCAGCGTGCGCGAGGCGTTGCTCACGTCGGTGGCGTGGATCGCGCTGGTTCGAGTTGCGCCCTCGGCGCCGCCCGTCAACTGCCACATCAGCCAGGTGTCGATGGTGCCGAATGCGATATCACCGCGCGCCGCGCTAGCGCGTGCGCCGGCCACGTTGTCGAGCAGCCACTTTAGCTTGGTGCCGGAAAAATAGGCGTCGATGATGAGGCCGGTCTTGTCGCGAATGAGCCCTTCCAGGCCTTTCGCGCGCAGTGCGGCGCAGGTCGGCTCGGCGCGCCGGTCTTGCCAGACGATGGCGTTGTAGACGGGCACGCCGGTCTTGCGGTTCCACACGACCGTCGTCTCGCGCTGGTTCGTGATGCCGATCGAGGCAATGTCGCTTGCGCGCAGGTGCGCTTTGGCGAGCGCTTCCTGAGCGGTGGCGAGTTGGGTTTGCCAGATCTCCATCGGATCGTGCTCCACCCAACCGGGCTGTGGATAGATCTGGCGGAACTCGCGCTGCGCCATCGCGACGACGCCGCCCTGCGCATCGAAAACGATGCTGCGCGAACTCGAAGTGCCCTGGTCCAGGGCGAGGATGTGGCTTGGCATGGCGGGGGCTCCTGCGGCGCTGGGTTGACTTCGGAAGTTCGCGGCTCAAGCGGCGATGTCGCAGCGCACGCCGGCCTCGGCCAGCAGCGCCGGGAACGGCTCGGGCGGCGCCGCATCGGTGAAGAGCCGGTCGAGCCGGCTCAATGTGGCGAGTTCCACCATCGCCGGCCGGTTGAATTTGCTGTGGTCGGTGGCCAGCCAGACTTCGCGCGATTGTTCGATGATGACGCGCGACACTTCCACTTCATGCACGTCGAAGTCGCGCAGCGTGCCGTCGCCCTCGATGCCGGAGATGCCGATCAGGCCGATGTCGACCTTGAACTGGCGCATGAATTCCACCGTCACTTCGCCGACGATGCCGCGGTCCCGCGTGCGCACCGTGCCGCCGGCGACCATGACTTCGCAATCCGGGTTGTCGGACAGGATCGCCGCGACGTTCAGGTTGTTCGTGATGACACGCAGCGCCTTGTGACGCAGCAACTCGCGGGCGATGCATTCCGTCGTCGTGCCGATGTTCAATATGAGCGAGCAGCCATTGGGCACGGCTGCGGCCACGGCACGCGCGATGGCCTGTTTGGCGTTCAGGTTGAGCTGCTGCCGCTGGCGGTAGGCGATGTTCTCGGTGGTCGAACTCGGCACGCGCACGCCGCCGTGAAAGCGCGCCAGCAATCCGGCTTCGGCGAGCAGCGTCACGTCGCGCCGCACGGTTTGCAGCGTCACACCAAAGGCTTGCGCGAGCGCCTCAACCGACATCGCGCCGCTGCGGCGCACCTGCTGCAGGAGTTCGGTCTGACGGGGGTTTGGCGTCACCGTGGAAATCTAAAACGAACTCATACGAAAGCAAATGAGGGTAAACGATGTGGAAAAAGGAACTCAATACGAATACATTCGCTGCAAGTCGAACTCGAACAGAGTCGCGGCCAGCGTAGCGCCAGGGCGCCGTGCGGGCCGGTTTTCGGAGACTGCTCCTTGGACATCGCTACGCCCACCGTACCGCCGCCGGGCACCGCCCCTGGCGCGCCGCAGGAGTGCGACGTGCTGATCATCGGCGGCGGCATCAATGGCTGCGGCATCGCGCGTGACCTCGCTGGCCGGGGCTTGCGCGTGCTGCTGTGCGAGAAAGACGACCTGGCGTCGCACACCTCTTCGTCGTCGACCAAGTTGATCCACGGCGGGCTGCGCTACCTCGAACACTATGAATTCGCGCTGGTGCGCAAGTCGCTCGCCGAGCGCGAGTTGTTGCTGCGCAGCGCGCCGCACATCATGTGGCAGCTGCGCTTCGTGATGCCGCACAACCCTGGCATGCGCCCCGCCTGGATGATTCGCGCCGGGCTGTTCCTCTACGACCATCTGGCGCGCCGCGAAGTGTTGCCGGGCTCACATGCCGTGGACCTGCGCACGCATCCGGCCGGCGCGCCGCTGAAGCGCGAGTTCACGCAGGGCTTCGTCTACTCCGATGGCTGGGTCGATGATGCGCGCCTGGTCGTGCTGAACGCGGTGGACGCCGCGGCGCGCGGCGCGACGGTGCTGACGCGCTGGGCCTGCACGCGCGCGTGGCGCGACGTCGGCGGTTCGGCCGGGCACTGGCGCGTCGAGCTGCGCAGCACCACGGGAGACATACTGAATGTCAACGCGCGCGCCTTGGTCAACGCCGCCGGGCCCTGGGCGGCGCAGGTGCTCGCGGACCAGGTGCGCGTGCCCGCGCCCAAAGCGCTGCGCCTGGTGAAGGGCAGCCACATCGTCGTGCCGCAATTGTTCGACCACGACCACGCCTACATCTTCCAGAACCCCGACAAACGCATCATCTTCGCGATCCCCTACGAAGGCCGGTTCACGCTCATCGGCACGACGGACGTTGAACATTTCGGCGGCATCGACCAGGCGCGCATCGACGCCGCCGAAACCAAGTACCTGTGCGACCAGGCAAGCCGCTACTTCGAACGCGCGGTCGCACCCAGCGACGTGGTCTGGAGCTACTCGGGCGTGCGACCGTTGCTCGACGATGACTCGGGCGACCCCTCGGCGGTGACGCGTGACTACCTGCTGGAGCTCGACTGGCCACAGCGCAGCAGCAAAGCCAGTGCGCGCCCTGCCCCGCTGCTGACGGTATGGGGCGGCAAGATCACGACGTTTCGCAAACTCGCCGAAGAAGCCGCCGACATGCTGCAGGCCCCTCTTGCCACAGCGCGCGGCGCCTGGACTGAAAAGGCCACGCTGCCCGGCGGCGACCTGTCGGCGTGGATCGGCCCGGCGTTGCGGCCCGACACCGACTTCACGCGCTTTGTGCAGGCGTTGGCGCTGCGCTACTCCGACCTGCCCTCGGCGCTGTGCAGGCGTCTGGCGCGCGCCTATGGTTCGCGCGTGCAAGCGCTGCTGGGCACGGGCAAGCTCGGCGCCGAAGTGGCGCCCGGCCTGTTCGAGGCGGAGTTGAAGTTTCTGTACCGCACTGAGTGGGCGCGCTGCGCGGACGACGTGCTGTGGCGCCGCAGCAAACTCGGCCTGCACCTCGATGTGACGCAGCGCAATGCGGTGGCCCTGTGGTGCGCGCAACATTGGCGAGAGCCCGCCACGCACGGCGCGCAGGAGACGGCATGAAGCTGACACTGGAGCACATCGAGCAGCGGCAAGGCGTGGCGACCCACCTCTACCCGCTGAACTTGACGCTCGTGCCGCGCGCCGTGACGGTGTTGCTCGGCGCCACGCAGGCCGGCAAGACGACGTTGATGCGCGTCATGGCGGGGCTGGACAAACCCACCAAAGGCCGGGTGCTCGCCGACGGCACCGACGTGACGGGTGTGCCGGTGCGCAGCCGCAATGTCTCGATGGTCTATCAGCAGTTCATCAATTACCCGTCGATGAGTGTGGCCGACAACATCGCCTCGCCGCTCAAATTGCGCCGCGAGAAGAACATCGCCGCGCGCGTGCACGAGCTCGCCGCCAAGCTGCACATCGAGGCGTTTTTGAACCGCCTGCCCGCCGAACTGTCGGGCGGCCAGCAGCAGCGCGTGGCGCTGGCGCGCGCGTTGGCCAAGCGTGCGCCGCTGATGCTGCTCGACGAGCCGCTGGTGAACCTCGACTACAAGCTGCGCGAGGAGTTGCGCGACGAGCTCACCGCGCTGTTCGCGAGTGGCGAATCGACCGTCGTCTACGCCACCACCGAGCCCACCGAAGCCTTGCTGCTCGGCGGCTACACCGCCGTGTTGGACGGCGGCGAGCTGCTGCAATACGGGCCGACGACGGAAGTGTTTCACCGGCCGCGTTCGATGCGCGTGGCGCGCGCGTTCAGCGATCCGCCGATGAATTTGCTCGCCGGCACGGCGGTCGGCGACGGCGTGGCGCTCGTCGGCGGCTTGACCTTGAAGCTGCCCTTGCCGGCGCGCGCCGACGGCACATTGACGGTAGGCGTGCGCGCCAGCGCGCTGCGCGTGCGCTCACGCGACGCCGACGTGGCGCTGCAAGGCCAGGTTGAACTCGCCGAGATCTCCGGCTCCGACACCTTCGTTCACGCATCGACATCCGTCGGCGAAGTCGTCGCGCAACTCGGCGGCGTACACACGTTCAACCTGGGCGAGCCCATCACGCTGTATCTGAACCCGGCTCAGGTGCATGTATTCGACGCCGGTGGTGAGTTGCTCGTCGCGCCAGGTCAGGCCGAAGCGGGGGCGATCTAGATGCGACACATCGCGTTTGCCAAGGAGCGTGCAGTGGCTTGCGGCCCGGTGCTGACTGCCGATGCAGGGTCAGCCTGCCTTCGTCGTGGCTGCAGGGCGACGGTGGTGCCCCCGTTCTCCGGCCCACGCTCGCGGGGCAGCGTCGCAAACTGCAACGCGCAGTTGCGTCAACAACGTTACTCCCAGCGCAAGTTGAGGACACCCCGAATCGGGCCAGCGCCCGGGGGCACCACCGCCGCCCTGTTTCAACCTCCGGTGGCATGCCACGCCTTTGCCTGCCGGCCGGGTGTCGGGGCTGGCGGATTGGGGTACGGGCGCAGGTCCCATTCGCGGTGTCGTCGACCTGCGCAAGAGAACACCGTGTTGATGGCGCCACTGCGGTGGGCGCAATCCGGTGCCCCGCGAGCGTGGACCGGAGAACGTACCCCAGGCCGCCTGCCACGCTGCTCGACGCCAGCATGCAGCTCGCAACGAAAATCAGCAACGGGCCGAAAGCGCGCCTCCACCAGCGCTGGACGAGATACACGCACCAGGCCGCGCGAGCCGCAGCAGAGCAACTGACATGGCACGTATCGACCTCGACCTCGCCCATGCCTACAAGGCAAATCCGCGCAGCGATGAAGACTACGCGCTGCTGCCGCTGAAGATGACGTTCAACGATGGCGGGGCGTATGCGCTGCTCGGCCCGTCGGGATGCGGCAAGACAACGCTGCTCAATCTCATCTCGGGTCTCGTCACGCCCTCCACCGGCAGCGTGCGCTTTGACGGGCAGGACGTGACGGCGCGCACACCGCAGCAGCGCAACATCGCCCAGGTGTTCCAGTTCCCGGTGATCTACGACACGATGACGGTCGCCGAGAACCTGGCGTTTCCGCTGCGCAACCGCGGTGTGGCGCCGGACAAGATCAAGCAACGCGTCGGCAAGGTTGCGGAAATGCTTGAGCTCAGCGGCCAGCTCGATACCCGTGCCGCGGGGCTGGCGGCGGACGCGAAGCAGAAAATCTCGCTCGGCCGCGGCCTGGTGCGCGAAGACGTGTCGGCCGTGTTGTTCGACGAACCGCTGACCGTGATCGACCCGCACCTGAAGTGGCAGTTGCGGCGCAAGCTCAAGCAGATTCACCACGAACTGAAACTGACGCTGATCTACGTCACGCACGACCAGATCGAGGCGCTGACGTTTGCCGAACAGGTGGTCGTGATGACGCGTGGCCGCGCGGTGCAAATCGGCACGGCGTCAGAACTCTTTGAGCGGCCGACGCATACCTTCGTCGGCCACTTCATCGGCTCGCCGGGAATGAATTTTTTGCCGGCGCGGCGCAATGCGGGCGGCTTTGAGGTCGCCGGCAGCAGCTTCGCAGCGCCACGCGGCGTACCGCGCGACATCGCGGCGTTCACGCTCGGTATCCGCCCCGAGTATGTGACGCTGGTCGGCGCGAACGATGCGGGCGCGGTGCCGGCGACGGTTAAGAAGGTTCAGGACATCGGCACCTATTGGCTGGTGAGCGCTCAGGTCGGCACGGGCGCGGGCGTCGGCATCGGCGGCGCGGGCGTCGCAGCCGCAGCCGACCCAGGCCCCGGCGATGCACTGGTCCGCATGCGCCTGTCCAGCGGCCAGGCGATCCCGCGTGTCGGTGAATCCGTCTGGCTCGGTTTGATCGGCGCGCACACCTGTTTTTACGCCGATGAGCGCCTCATCGAGGAGGCCAGCGCGACATGAAACCCGTCAATCAAAAAGCCTGGTTGCTGATCCTGCCCGTCGTGCTTTGCGTGGCGTTCTCGGCCGTGCTGCCGCTGATGACGGTGGTGAACTACTCGGTGCAGGACATCATTTCGCCCGAGCGGCGCGTGTTCGTCGGCACCGAGTGGTTCAAGTCGGTGATGCGTGACGACGACTTGCAGGGGGCCCTGTGGCGCCAGATGGTTTTTTCGCTGTCTGTCCTGCTCGTCGAAATTCCGCTGGGCATTGCGCTGGCGCTGAGCATGCCGGCCAAGGGCGCACGCTCGTCGCTCGTGCTCGTGCTGCTGGCGATTTCGCTGCTGATTCCCTGGAACGTCGTCGGCACGATCTGGCAGATTTACGGCCGCGCCGACATCGGCCTGATGGGCGCCGCGCTCAAAGGCATGGGCATCGAATACAGCTACACCGGCAACCCGACGCACGCGTGGCTGACGGTACTGTTGATGGACGTGTGGCACTGGACGCCACTCGTCGCGCTGCTGTGTTTTGCCGGTCTGCGCGCGATTCCCGACGCCTACTACCAGGCAGCGAGCATCGACGGCGCATCCAAGTTCGCGGTGTTCCGGTTCATCCAATTGCCAAAGCTGCGCGGCGTGCTGATGATCGCCGTGCTGCTGCGCTTCATGGACAGCTTCATGATCTACACAGAACCATTCGTGCTGACGGGTGGTGGCCCCGGCAATTCAACGACGTTCCTCAGCCAGTACCTGACGCAAAAGGCAGTCGGCCAGTTCGACCTCGGGCCGGCGGCGGCGTTCTCGCTGATCTACTTTCTGATCATCCTGTTGCTCTGCTTCATCCTCTACAACTGGATGCAGCGCGTAGGCACCGCTGACAAGGAGACCGGCCATGGATGAACGACGCTTCAAGAAGCGCACGATTCTGCTCGTGCTCTACCTCGTGTTCGCCATCCTGCCGGTGTATTGGATGATCAACATGTCGTTCAAGACGAATGTGGAGATCCTCTCCGGCTTCAGCCTGTGGCCGCGCGAGTTCACGCTGGCGCATTACCGCACCATCTTCACCGACGTGTCGTGGTACTCGGGCTACATCAATTCGCTGATCTATGTGGCGATCAACACCGTGGTGTCGCTGCTGGTCGCGCTGCCTGCGGCGTATGCGTTTTCGCGCTACAGCTTTCTCGGCGACAAACACGTTTTCTTCTGGCTGCTGACGAACCGCATGACGCCGCCTGCGGTGTTCCTGCTGCCGTTCTTCCAGCTCTATACGACGCTCGGCCTGATGGACACGCACATCGCCGTGGCCATGGCGCACCTGTTGTTCAACGTGCCGCTGGCGGTGTGGATTCTGGAGGGCTTCATGAGCGGCGTGCCGCGCGAGATCGACGAGACGGCCTACATCGACGGCTATTCGTTCCCGCGCTTCTTTGTCACGATCTTCATTCCTCTCATCAAGGCGGGCGTGGGCGTCGCGGCGTTCTTCTGCTTCATGTTCTCCTGGGTCGAGCTGCTGATGGCGCGTACCTTGACCAGCGTCAACGCCAAGCCCATCGTCGCGACGATGACGCGCACCGTGTCCGCCTCAGGCATGGACTGGGGCGTGCTCGCCGCGGCGGGTGTGCTGACCATCATTCCCGGGGCGATCGTGATCTGGTTCGTGCGCCACTACATCGCAAAAGGTTTTGCGATGGGGAGAGTCTGACCATGTTCAACTGGATGGCGTGGACATTGCCCGTGGCGGTGTTTTTTAGCTGTATCGTCCTGATGCTGATCGGCATGACGGTGTGGGAGTTGAAATCCCCGACCGTGCTGCGCAAAGGCTTCCTGCCGATCGCCACGACGCGCGGCGACCGGCTCTTTATCGGCCTGCTTTGTGCGGCGTATGTGAACTTGGCGTTTGTCGCCGTCAGTGGCCGCATGAAGGGCTGGTTCGGCATGGAAAATGAACCTTCGATCTGGATCAGCTTCGTGGTATCGATGCTGGTCCTCGCCGCGGTGATGCGCAAGGGCTAGGCGCAAGGGCTAGGCGCAAAGGTTGAAACCGACGGCCGGAATGTCTTCCCCACCGGCGTCATCGTGAGTACTCGGGAAGTGTCAGAGGAGTTCCAATGAAAATCAGCAAGTTCGTGTCCAACCCTAGAGGAGAAAAGCAATGAAGCGTTCACTGTTAGCCGTCACCGCGCTGAGCGCGATCGTTCTCGCGATCAGCGCCTGCGGCAAGAAAGAAGAACCCAAGGTCGCCGCACCCGCGTCGGCACCGGCCGCCGCCACCGGCGGCGAGGCCGCGGCGAAGAAGTGGATCGACAGCGAGTTCCAGCCGTCGACGCTGAGCAAGGAGCAGCAAACCGCCGAGCTGAAGTGGTTCATCGACGCCGCCGCGAAGCTCAAGGCGAAGGGCGTGACCGAAATCTCCGTCGTCTCGGAAACCATCACGACGCATGAGTACGAGAGCAAGACGCTCGCGAAAGCGTTCACCGAGATCACCGGCATCACCGTCAAGCACGACCTGATTCAGGAAGGCGACGTCGTCGAGAAACTGCAAACGTCGATGCAATCCGGCAAGTCGATCTACGACGGCTGGATCAGCGACTCGGATCTGATTGGCACGCACTACCGCTACGGCAAGATCCTCGCGCTGTCGGATTACATGGAAGGCGCAGGCAAGGAGTTCACGAACCCGGGTCTGGACCTGAAAGACTTCATCGGCACGAGC
>JANOLJ010000118.1:0-11334 GCA_031419715.1 Burkholderiales bacterium
TCTTGGCCGAGAGCACCTTGCCGCCGCTGATCTTGGTGCCCGGGCACAGCCCCAGCCACGAACAGAAGTGCTTGACGGTTTCAAAGCGACTCAGGTCCGGCCCGATCTCGGACAAGATCTTCATCACCGCCGCCAGCCCGAGCCCGTTGATGCGAGTGAGGTCCACCCCGGCCCAGTTAGCCAGGGTCTGACGGGCATCGAACTCCGTGCGCGATTTGCTGCCCGCGCGCGGCGCCTTGCCCAGATCGACCTTGCGCTGCCCCAGTTCGCCCAGCAGCGCTTGCAGCTTGGCGTCGCACACACCGGTGGACTCCAGCGCCACCGTGTCCAGCCCGCACGCAATCAGCCAGTCGGCCATCGCGTTGAGGTCGCCGGTCATTGGACCCAACTCGCGTACCGGGTCATCACTCGCATGTCGGGGCACCGCCACCCAGTGGCTCGATCCGCCCACGTCGATACCCGCCGCGTTGGGAAACACCAGATCATCATCTCGCTTGCGCATTGCCATTTGCTCCAAGATAGTCAACGAACGGCAGCGCCATGGGATTCGTCGAATTCGACTCGATCTCATGAACGGGATGCACATCACTGTGCTCACCACTGTCGCCGACGATCCCCGGACCAGGCTCTCAGGCGGGCTCGCACCACAACGGCTGTAACCGCTATACGCTCGCACCAATGCTATTTCGGTCATCGCGGCGCTGCCGTTCACCTTGTAGCGCAAGATCGTTTCTCCGCGAACGCCGGGCGCCGACAGGGGCCTGGGAGGCTCTCAGGCCGAAGTAGGCCCCGATCCGCCCGATCATGAGCCGGTTCAAGACCTTGCGCAGCCACGCCGAGAATGAATCCACCTGCTCGCTGCGGCTCGTTCCCGAGATGCACCACTGCGCGAAGTGCTCGCAGTTGTTGTCCCAGAAGCTGTAGCGGTTCTCGCCCAGGCGGGCGCGGGCGCGTTCGATGGCGGCTTCGCCTGAAAACTTCGGCGCCACCCAGGCCCGCACCTGCACGGCATTGCCGAGCGCGAAGTATTCCAGCGCCACTTCCTCGATGAGCCCGCTTTGAAACATGCCGTGCAGCCCGGCATAGTGGATCACGCGCCCGGCGCCGGCATACAGGCCGTGGTGCGCGTAACCCCAGCGTGGCGAGGTGAGGTGCGCTCCGATTGGCAGGTCTGTCAGCATGTGGGCTCCCGTGGACCGTGGTGGCGATTGGCCCCTTTTTTGGTCTATGGGCCTGAATCGAAGACTCCCCCACAGAGTACCTGCGCGCCCTCGTTCCTCGTGTCCGCTCAAGCCGGGAGTTCTTGTCAGACAACGCCGATGCCCGCCCGGCATGCACAGGAGCGCGCGGCGGGCCAGGAGGGTGCGAGGCCCGGGTGCGCGCGCGCTTCAGGCGACGACCGATTCCGACGCCCGGGCAGAAGGCTTCGACAACTCGTTGAACACCAGCGCGGCGAGCACGGCGCTGCCGCCGAGCAGCGTCGCCAGGCCGGGCCGCTCGCCACCGAAGCCCCAGGCGAGCATGATGCCGAACAAGACCTCCAGCAACGCCAGCAGCGCCATCTCGGGTGCCGACAGATGGCGCGCAACACGCATCACGAGCACGCACGGAATGCCGAGCTGCACCACACCGAGCAACGCAAGCAAGGCCAGGTCATGCGTGGACAGCTCGAGCGGCCAGGCAAACGGCAGGCACGCCAGCGCCGACAGCACGCCACCCACCAGCACCGACACGCTGATGTCCACACTCTGCCCCGAGTGCTGCAACACGACCCAGTTGACGGCCGCCGCCACGGGAATGAACAAGGCGACGAGCACGCCCGCGATGTGGCGGCCCTCCATGCCCGACACGTCGAACGCATACATCGTGACGATGCCACCCGCGGCAACGGCAATCGCCAGCCAGGTGCGCCCGCCCACCCGCTTGCGCAACAGCCCCCAAGCGAGCAGGGCCGTGAACACCGGCGCCAGGCTTTGCATGATGAGCACGTTGGCCACTTTGGTGAGCGACAACGCCACCATGAAGCAGGTGAACATCACGGCCCACATCACGCCGCTGATCCACACCGCGGCGCCGCCCTGGGTGAGCACGGCAAACGGCGGCGCCGAGCCCGCGCGTCGCGGGCGCAGCAGGAACCAGGCGAGCACCGTCAGCGATGCAAAGCTGCTGCGCCAGAACGTGATCTCCAGGCCTTCGCTTGATTCGAGATGCCGGCTCACCACGCCGCCGATGCTCCACAGCAAGGCGGAGAAGACCATCAACGCGATCGCGGTTCTGTGTTTCATGCGGGGAGTGATTCGCGCGTCGCGCGGCGTGTCAATGAAGATTCGGCGTATCGGCGCCGGTGAGCAGACGTCTGCCGATGCGGGGCAGGCGCCACGTCGAGACGATAGCAGCCACGCTTGCGGCTTGCCTGCGTTGACGCGCGGCGCTATGCTGTATGCATGTCCAGTTCCAACGATCCGTTGACCCGGCGGCGGCCCGTTACGCCAGCCGCCCCGGAAGCACCGTGAACACCACGCCGCCACGCCTGATCGCGCACCTCGACATGGACGCGTTCTATGCGTCCGTCGAGTTGCTGCGCTACCCCGAGTTGCGCGGCCAGCCGGTCGTGATCGGCGGCGGGCAGCGGCACCAACCGGTGCATCAAGCCGACGGCAGCCGCCGCTATGCCACGCTGCGCGAATACACGGGCCGCGGCGTCATCACAACGAGCACCTACGAAGCGCGGGCGCTGGGCGTGCATTCCGGTATGGGCATGATGAAGGCGGCAAAGCTCGCACCCGACGCGCTGTTGCTGCCGGTGGACTTCGACGAGTACCGCAAGTACTCGAAGATGTTCAAGGCCGCCGTGCGCGCCATCGCGCCGCACGTGGAAGACCGAGGCATCGACGAAATTTATGTCGACCTGAGCGCGCTGCCGGGCGTGCACGCCGACGGCGGGCGCGCGATCGGCCTGGCGCTGAAAGACGCGGTGCTCGCGGCGACGGGCCTGAGCTGCTCGGTGGGCATCACGCCGAACAAGCTGCTGTCCAAGATCTGCTCCGATCTGGACAAACCGAACGGCCTGACGCTGCTGCGCGCCGAGGAAATTGCAACCCGCATCTGGCCGCTGGCCGCGAAAAAGATCAACGGCATCGGCCCGAAAGCGACGCAAAAGCTCGCGGGTTTTCATCTGCACACGATAGGCGACGTGGCCGCGGCCGCGCCGCAATTCTTGATCGAGCACTTTGGGAAGAGCTACGGCGCCTGGTTGCATGAGGCGTCGCATGGTCGCGATTCACGCGACGTGGTCACGCACAGCGAGCCGGTGTCGATCAGCCGCGAAACGACGTTCGAGCGCGACTTGCACGCGGTGCGCGACCGGGAGATGCTTGGCGCCATCTTCACCGAGCTGTGCAATGAACTGGCGGGCGATCTGGCGCGCAAGGGCTACGCCAGCAAGACGATAGGCATCAAGCTGCGCTTTCACGACTTCAGTTGCGTGACGCGCGACCTCACCTTGCCGGCGCACACGCTCGACGCCACGGCCATTCGGCGCGCCGCCGGTCTGTGCCTGAAACGCGTGGACCTCACCAGGCGTCTGCGCCTGCTGGGCGTGCGCGCGGGGGCACTCGCGAAGGTCTCGGACCTGGTCGCGCCGCAGGCTGCGGCGGCGCCATCGCTGGCGCGGTCAAATCATGAGGCTCGCGAGCCGCGCCCGGGGTACAGTCTGCCGCTGTTCGAACCATAGCGGCGCGCCCATGGGGCGCTGCACAAGATTGCCGGAGACCCACCATGCCCGTCATCACCAACATCGAAGACCTGCGCCTGCTCGCAAAAAGGCGCGTGCCGCGCATGTTCTACGACTACGCCGATTCGGGCTCGTGGACGGAAAGCACCTACCGCGCAAACGTGTCGGATTTCCAGAACATCAAGCTGCGCCAGCGCGTGGCGGTGAACATCGAGAAGCGCAGCACCGCCACCACGATGGTGGGCGTGAACGTGAAGATGCCGGTGGCGATTGCGCCGGTGGGGCTGACGGGCATGCAGCACGCCGACGGAGAAATTCTCGCGGCGCGCGCGGCGCAGAACTTCGGCATTCCGTTCACGCTGTCGACGATGAGCATCTGTTCGATCGAAGACGTCGCCGCCGCAACCACCGCGCCGTTCTGGTTCCAGCTCTACGTGATGCGCGATCGCGACTTCATTGAACGCCTGATCGATCGCGCCAAGGCGGCGCGTTGCGGTGCGCTGGTGCTGACGCTGGACCTGCAGATCATCGGCCAGCGCCACAAAGACCTGAAGAATGGCCTGTCGGCGCCGCCGAAGATGACACTGCCGAACATCGTCAACCTGGCCACCAAAGTGCGCTGGGGCCTGGGCATGCTGGGCACGCAGCGGCGCGGTTTCGGCAACATCGTCGGTCACGTCAAGGGTGTGTCCGACATGGCCGACCTGTCGGCATGGACGCAAACGCAGTTCGACCCGAGATTGACCTGGGACGATGTGGAGTGGGTCAAGAAGCGCTGGGGAGGAAAGCTCATCCTCAAAGGCATTCAGGACGTGGAAGACGCGCGCATCGCGGTGGACTCCGGCGCCGACGCGCTGATCGTCAGCAACCACGGCGGGCGCCAGCTCGATGGTGCGCAGTCGAGCATCGGCGCGCTGCCGGCGATCGTCGAGGCGGTCGGCTCGAAGATCGAAGTGCACATGGACGGAGGCATTCGCAGCGGCCAAGACGTGCTCAAGGCCTGGGCCCTGGGCGCGCGCGGCACCTACATCGGCCGGGCGATGACCTACGGCCTGGGCGCGATGGGCGAGGCCGGTGTGACCAAGGCGCTAGAGATCATCCACAAGGAACTCGACCTGACGATGGCGTTCTGCGGGCGAACGCACTTGGCCGATGTGGACCGCGGCATCTTGCTGCCGGGGACGTTTTAGGCGCCTGTGGCGCCTTGGGTCGGGTCAGTGCTCGCCGAACGCGGTGGGCTGTACACCGGGTGTGCGGCGGCGCCGCTCCAGCGTCAGGTATTGCTCGAACATCTCCAATGCCAGCTCCTTCAGCTCGGCGTTGCCCGTGCCATGCCCCAGCGACAAGCGCTCGAAGGCATATGCCGGGTCGCGGAACATGCGGCCCAGATGCACCGGCATACGGTGCGTCGCCATCAGCTCGTTGAAGCGGGCCAGCCGCCACAGGTCGATCTTCAACGACGCCGCGAGCAGCCACGACCAGGGGTCCGTATTGCCCACCAGAGGTATCGGCTCGCTGTGCGTGGCATCGCGCGGCGCCGTGTGGCCGGCGGCGCCAGGCCTCTTCGGGTACGGGCTCTGAACGAAAGGAATGACCATCATGCACCTCACCTTTGCGTGTTCGTTGGCCACCGCAAGCGGCAGCACATCGCAAAGATAGCGGCGCCGGGACACACCCGAAGCATCGAATTAAGCCGGGCACAACGGCCATCTCGGCCGCGCACGGGCAAAGCTGCCAAATGATGCACGAGCGGGATGGCGCGACAGCCGAACGCCACGCGTGGACCCGGCGCGCTACCGCCGCGCGGCTTGGGGGCGCGGCTCTCCTGTCCAGCCGCTACGCCTTGGGCAGCGTCACGCCGGTCTGGCCCTGATACTTGCCGCCGCGGTCTTTGTAGCTGGTCTCGCAGACTTCGTCGCTCTCGAAGAACAGCACCTGCGCGCAGCCTTCGCCAGCATAGATCTTCGCCGGCAGCGGCGTGGTGTTGCTGAATTCGAGCGTCACATAGCCCTCCCATTCGGGTTCGAACGGCGTGACGTTGACGATGATGCCGCAGCGCGCATAGGTCGAGTTGTGGACGACAAAACCGTTCGCGACGAAGTTGTGCAGGCGCGGCACGCTCAAGTCGAACACCTCCTCTTCGCCCGCGGGCTCGATCGACTCGACCGTATCCCACACCGGCCCGTCAACCAACTTAGAAAGCTCGCCGTGCCCCGTGGACGCCGCCAAACGTGCCGCGATAGCCAGTGAGACCGACTGCGTCGGATTCGTTCCTGGAATTCCAAGTGATCGCAGCGACAACCCGCTGCCGGCGGCGGCCGTGCGCAGTCCCACCCAAGCTTCGCGCGGCAAGGTGTCGAAGTTGCTGCGCAGACGTGCTTGTCCGAGTTGCGGAAGGATCTGCTCCTCAAGTCGACGTTGTTTGACCGATTCAGCCCAGAATCCGATTTGCTGGGCAAATCGCGCAATCTGCTCTCGGTCGGTGATCTGAATTCGATACGCCATCGTTCCGATGCTCGTACGCTTCTCACGGATCAGCGAGAACACGCCGAAGCGCAACAGCAGGTGGTGCACGTCGTCGATCAGGCGCCGCGACTTGGAGAAGTACTCAAGGTAGAACGAGTCCCCCGATGCATACACGCCACCGTCGCCTGAGAACAGTGCACGCAGAAACTTCGCCACCTGGGCCCGGGGCGCGGTGAAGACGGCTTGCGGCACGAACTTGTCGCCGGCGCCTACGTTGAGTCCATAGGCTCGCAGCCACTGCGAACTGCGATTGCGCTCGGGTGTTCCACCGCGCCCCGCATGATTGACAAGCCGATATCCGAACCGGGGTCTCTTCGTCACCGTTCCCAAATCGCCCTGGGCGACGCAGCGCTCAAGCAATTGCACCAGGACCGGATCGCTGCTGGTGAACGTCGGGCTGTGTCCTGGCGTATCGCATTGCCCCTCTGAAATCATCAGGCCGAGCAGCGGTGCCTCCCACTCACCCAGTGGCGTCCTACCGAACACCGGCACCTCGCGCGCGACAGCAATCCGATCCCCCGGCTTCAGCAGTGTCAGCGCCGTCCATCCGTGGAGTTGCCGGAACGGATGTTGTGCCGTCGCCTTGATGCGCAAACCCGCCTTCGTTCGCAATTCGAACACCGGCTGGCGCCCCTGCGGGATCATTTCGGCCACGCGCGTCGCCTGCAACTGCCATTCGCTCAACGCGATCGTCTTGCGGCCCCATTTGAAGTCCGTGATCGGGAGATAGGCGCCGGTGTCCGCATCGACGACGCGGGTGTCGGCGGTCAAACACTTGCCGAGACAGATCGTCAGTACATTGCGCGGAATGCGGAAGTACTCGATCGTGCGCGCCAGGGCAAAGCTGTTCGGTGGGATGACGCAGACGTCGGCCTGGATGTCGACGAAGCTGCGCTCGTCAAAGTTCTTCGGGTCCACCACCGTGCTGTAGACGTTGGTGAAGACCTTGAACTCGGGCGCGCAGCGGATGTCGTAGCCGTAGCTGCTGGTGCCGTAGCTGACGATGCGTTGGCCATCGGTGCCCACGCGCACCTGGCCGGGCTCGAAGGGCTCGATCATGCCGTGCTGCTGCGCCATGCGGCGGATCCACTTATCGCTCTTGATGCTCATTTCTGATCTCGCTGGGTGCTTGACGATTGTAGGCAGCGCGCCTGCGGCGGCGCCCATCGCCATCGCTCGACGCGGTCAATCGATCCGGGGGTATTCACCTCGCCGCGCTTGGCCTAACATTCGCCCGTCCCAGCCACACCGAGACTTCATCATGCGCTCTGCCGTCGACTTGCTGAGCCAGTACGCCGAGTACCACCGCGACCGGCGCAACATCATGAGCCATTTCATCGGCGTGCCGATGATCGTGTTCGCCGTCGGTGTGCTGCTGGCGCGCCCGGCGTTTGCGGTGGGCGATACGATGCTCACGCCGGCCTGGTTGGTGTTCGCGCCCGTCGCCGCCTGGTACCTGACCCGGGGCAACCTGCTGCTCGGCTTAGCGGTGAGCCTGGAGGTTGCCGCGCTGCTCTGGCTGGGGCAGTTGGTGGCCGGCGGCAGCACTGCCGCGTGGCTCGCCTGGGGCGTCGGTTTATTTGTCGCGGGTTGGTTGATCCAGTTCATCGGCCACTGGTACGAGGGCAGGAAGCCGGCGTTCGTCGACGATCTGTCGGGCCTGCTCGTCGGGCCGATGTTCGTCAGCGCCGAAGGTCTGTTCATGCTCGGCTGGAACAAGCCGCTGCTCGCGGAAATCGAGCGGCGCGTCGGGCCGACCGTGCTGCGCGACATGGCGCGCATTGCTTGACGGCGCCCTCCCCCCGGCCCTCTCCCGGGGGAGAGGGAGTAGGAACTTGAGGTTACTCAACCGGCGGCTGGCGGGGCGCGCACCGGCTCGGGCTGGGCATCGAAGCGCTCGAAGCCGCAATAGCAGATGAAGTGGCGGTTCGTGGCGCGGCCGAACAAAGCCAGGCCCAGTTGTTGCGCGATCTCCAGCCCCATCTGCGTGATGCCGCTGCGTGACACGACGATGGGCACGCTCATCTGCGCCGACTTGATCACCATCTCGCTCGTCAGTCGGCCCGTCGTGTAGAAAATCTTGTCCGCGCCGGTCTGCCCTTGCAGCCACATCCAACCGGCGATCGTGTCGATCGCGTTGTGCCGGCCGACGTCTTCGACAAACATCAGCAGCTCGTCTTGCTGGAACAGCGCGCAGCCATGTACCGAGCCCGATGACTTGTAGGTGCTCTCCTGCACGCGCATCGCATTCAGCAGGCCGTACAGCGTGGCCTGGCTCAGGCGTGCGCGCGGGTCGTCCAGGGCCGGCAGCGTGAGCGTGTCCAGCTCGTTCATCAGGTTGCCGAACACGGTGCCCTGGCCGCAGCCGGTGGTGACAACTCGCTTGGCCGTCTTCTCGTCGAAGCGTTCGATGCCGGCGCGCGTCTTCACGGCCGCGGCGTTCACGCCCCAATCCACCGTGATCGAGTCGATGTCGTCCAGTGACTCGACGAGGCGCTGGTTGCGCAGGTAGCCCAGCACCAGCAGTTCGGGCGCCGCGCCCAGCGTCATCAGGGTCACGAGTTCGCGCTTGTCGACGAACACCGTCAGCGCACGTTCCGCGGGAATCGAGATTGTGCGTCGATGGCCGTACTCGTCGAGCACGCTCACCTCTTCGACCAGCGGCGCGCTCGCCGCGGTCAGGCGTGGGTGCAGCGAGGCGCTCAGGACTTCTTGGCGGGCGCTGCCGGAGCGGCGGTTGCCGCTGGCGCTGGCGCTGCCGTTGCGGCGGGCGCTGCGGCGGCAGCGGGCGTTGCGGCAGCAGCGGGCCCGCCCGCAGGGGCTGGCATGACGAAGGGGCCGGGGTCAGCGCAGGCTGGCGTTTCACTCGGCGGCTTGGCGTCTTTCGACGCGGCTTTCATCGACGCGTAGTACTTCGTCGCCGTCTTGTCCATCGACTTGCACAGTTGAAAGTCGGCGACCTTGTTGCCATGAGCCGTTTTGGCGGCGGCTTCAGCCGCCTTGCCTTTGGCTTCGTCGTTCAGCGGCGGCAACTTGGCCCATGCCGGAGTAGACATGGCGAACGCACTGAACAAGGCGATGGAGAGACAACGCATGGTGTATTCCTCAGACCGGAGACGATTCAAACTTGCGCGGCAGGACGGGCCTGCGCATCTGCCGCCAGGGCCGCGCCGGGCGTGCGCACCCGGGGGATCTTGCCCGTCACCACGTCGGCGTGCCACTGCTCATGGTGCTCCTTGGCCCAGGCGTCGTCAACGACGCCGGTGCGCATGGCTTGCAACGCGCCCTTCGTGCCGATCGTGCCGAGGTAGATGTGGCCCAGGAACAGCGTCATCATCAACACCGCGGAGACGGCATGAATGATGTGCGCGATCTGCATATTGCCGCGCGAGTAGTCAAAACTGGGGACCAGCTTGTTCAGCACCAAGCCCGAGCCCACGACGACCAGGCCGAGCGCGAACACCCCCACCCAGAAGACCACCTTCTCGCCGGCATTGAACCGGTGCGACGGCACTTCCTGGCCGCTGAGCATGCCGCCGCCCTTGAGCAGCCAAGTCAGGTCGCCCTTGGCAGGCATGTTGTCGCGAATGAAGGTGGCGATCACGACCAGCAGCGACACGGCGAAGAGCGGCCCAGCGAAGTTGTGCGCGGTTTTCAACGCATAGGTGAGCCAGCCGAACAGCGTGAGCCCCATCACCGGCAGCAGGATGAACTTGCCGAAGGCCATCACCAAGCCGGAGACGGACAGAACTACAAACGCGCTGGCATTGCTCCAGTGCGCGGCGCGCTCGAAGTAGGTGAAGCGCTCGATCTTGCGGCCGGTTTCGCTGCCGGCGTCGCTGTGGCCCAGCGGCCCGCGCCGCCAGTAGAACAGGCCGATCGCGAGCACGGTGAGGAACAACAGCGAGCCGCCATAGGGAATGATCCAGTCGTTGCGAACCTGGCGCCAGGCTTCGCCCGCATTCGTGAACTTGGCGCCGGGGTACTGGACAAACGGCTGCATCAACGGGTCCGGCTCAATACCGGGCACGCTGTTCGTGCTATCCGCCGAATCGCGCACCGCACGCCAGAACGGCGCATTGTTGCCCGGTTGCGTTTTGCCACGCTGCGCGTTCGACTCATCGGGCTTGGGCTCGGCCGGCGCGACAAAACCCGCAGGCGGCCCGGCCTTGCCAGCGTCCTGGGCCCAAGCGGCGCCGCCGCTGAACCACCCCGCGCTCAGCGCCGCGACAACGGCAAGCGATCGAATCAAGCGGTGCATACGGCAATCCTCGTGGTCACTTGGTCTTGGCGTATTCGTCTTGTGCCTGGGCGCGAATTCGCATCTGTTCTTCCCAGGACGTCTTGTCGCCGCTCTTCCAGCCGGACGCCGCGAACGCGTTGTCCGCGCCTTGCCAGGCCTTGGTGTCGGGCTTGCGCGTTGCCGCGGTTTGCGGCGTCTCGCCGCATGCCGTGAGCCCGAAAATCAACGCCGTAACGCCGGCCAACGCAACAAGGCGGATCATGATTTCGTCGGCTTGCCGTAAGCCGTGCCCCAACCCCAGACTTCGCTGCCCTTGCCGCGGTTGAGCACGCGGGTGCGGAAGATATCGGCCACCACGTCGCCGTCGCCGCCGAGCAGCGCCTTGGTCGCGCACATTTCGGCGCACGCGGGCAGCTTGCCTTCGGCCAGGCGGTTGCGCCCGTACTTCTCGTTCTCAGACGCGCTGCCGTTCAGCTCAGGGCCGCCGGCGCAGAAGGTGCACTTGTCCATCTTGCCGCGCAAGCCGAAGGTGCCGTTCGTCGGGAACTGCGGCGCGCCGAACGGGCAGGCGTAGGAGCAGTAGCCGCAGCCTATGCAGGCGTCTTTGTCATGCAGCACCACGCCTTCGTCGGTGCGGTAGAAGCAGTCGACCGGGCACACCGCCATGCAGGGCGCGTCGGAGCAGTGCATGCACGCCACCGAGATCGACTTCTCGCCCGCAATGCCGTCGTTCAGCGTGACCACGCGGCGCCGGTTCACGCCCCAGGGCACGTCGTGTTCGGCCTTGCACGCGGTGACGCAGCCATTGCATTCGATGCAGCGCTCCGCATCA
>JANOLJ010000119.1:0-5309 GCA_031419715.1 Burkholderiales bacterium
ATAAAAGTTCATCCCGATCGCCCAGAAGAAGCTCAAGCGGCCGGCGAACTCGTCCACGTCCATGCCCTTGGCCATCGCGGTCCTCACGTACTCCTGGCCGTCGGCCAAGGTGAAGGCCAGTTCCAGCGCCTGGTTCGCACCGGCCTCCTGCATGTGATAGCCCGAAATGGAGATCGAGTTGAATTTCGGCATGTGCTTCGCCGTGTACTCGATGATGTCGCCGACGATGCGCATCGACGGCTGCGGCGGATAGATGTAGGTATTGCGGACCATGAACTCCTTGAGGATGTCGTTCTGGATCGTTCCGCTCAACTGCTCCTGCGCCACGCCCTGCTCTTGCGCCGCGACCACATAAGCCGCCAGGATCGGCAGCACCGCGCCGTTCATCGTCATCGACACCGACACCTTGTCCAGCGGTATCGCGTCGAACAGAATCTTCATGTCTTCGACGCTGTCGATCGCCACACCGGCCTTGCCCACGTCGCCCGTGACGCGCGGGTGGTCGCTGTCGTAGCCGCGATGTGTAGCGAGATCGAACGCCACGCTGATGCCCTGCGCGCCACCGGCCAGCGCCTGGCGATAGAAGGCATTCGACGCCTCAGCGGTGGAAAACCCCGCGTACTGGCGGATCGTCCACGGCCGCACCGCGTACATCGTCGCCTGCGGTCCGCGCACAAAGGGCGCGAAGCCCGGAAGCGTGTCGGCGTGAGCGAGGCCCTGCAGATCGGCGGCCGTGTACAGCGCCTTGACGCGTATGCCCTCGGGCGTGAGCCAATCCAGCGATTCGACCGTGCCTTGCGGCGCCGACTTCGCGGCGACCCGTGTCCACTCGGGCAAGGCGTGGCCAGCGTGCAAGTTGGATGATTCGGGCATTGGGTACTTTCGCGCCGCTCACGAGTGCCGCATCCTGACCCGCGGCATTCGCCCACGACCTCATAATTCAAAATTGAATTATATTCCTCGGCATGGTCACCCCCGCCGCGAAACCGCGCGTTGTGCCCGCCGTGAGGCGCGCGATGCAGCGGCATCTGCCCGAAGCGGCGCTCTACGAAACCGTCGCCGAGCGTCTGCGCCAGCGCATCCTCGGGCATCAACTCGGGCCGGGCAGTTGGATCGACGAGCAGGCCCTGGCCATCGAATTCGGCATCAGCCGCACGCCGCTGCGCGAGGCGCTGAAGGTCTTGGCCAGCGAAGGCCTGGTGACGATGAAACTGCGCCGCGGCGCCTATGTCACGGAGGTCTCCACGCGCGACCTGACGGAGGTCTTTCACCTGCTGGGCTTGCTGGAGGGTGACGCCGCCGCCACGGTGGCGCGCCATGCCAGCCCAGAGCAACTGCACGAACTCGAAGGCCTGCACCTGGAACTCGAAGCCTGCGTCCACGACCGCGATCGTTTCTTCGCCGCGAATGAGCGCTTTCATCTGCGCCTGTTCGACATCGCCGACAACCGCTGGGGCAAACAGGTGATGATCGACCTGCGCAAAGTGATGAAGCTCAACCGTCACCATTCCTTGTTCAAACAAGGCCGGGTCGAGGCATCACTGCTGGAACATCGAAACCTCCTGGCCGCACTGCTCGGCCGCCAACCGGCACAGGCACAGCGCCTGATGCGCGAACACATTGCCCACGGCGAAGAAGCGGCGAAGTTGCCAGTGACCGCCTGATACGCAGGAGCGCTCAGTCGCATGGGACTGACGACTTCGGGGAATCTGCTTGCGGTTCGTTGCTGACTGTCGACAAGGCGTCGGCCTGCCATCGTCGTGGCTGCAGGGCGACGGCGGCGCCCCCGTTCTCCGGCCCACGCTGCTCGACATCTGCATGCGGCGAACCACGAAGGTCAGCAACGAGCCAACAACGAATACTCCCAACTCGTCAGTCTTATGCGATCGAACGCAATTGGGTACGCCCCTCAAGCAGGCGCGGTGTCGCCGCGACCGCCGGCAACGCGCTGCGACAATGCGCAACATGGCTCGCCCCACCCTCGCCCTGATCGCCGCGGTCGCGCGCAATGGCGCGATCGGCAAGGACAACGCCTTGCTCGTGCACCTGCCCGGCGACCTGCCGCGCCTCAAGCAGCTGACAATGGGTTGCCCCATCATCATGGGGCGCAAGACCTGGGAGTCGATCGGCAAGCCGCTGCCGGGGCGGCGCAACATCGTATTGACTCGCGACCCACGTTGGAGCGCCGCGGGCGCCGAAGCGGTGCCGTCATTGTCGGCGGCGCTGGCGCTGGCCGCCGATGCGCCCAAGGTCTTTGTGATCGGCGGCGCCCAGGCCTGGGCCGAAGCCCTGCCCCTGGCGGATCAGCTGTTCCTGACCGAGATCAACGCCGACCTGGAAGGCGACGTCTACTTTCCGCGATGGGACAAGGGCAACTTCAAGGAGATCTCGCGCGAGACCTGCGTTGCCCCAAGCGGCCTGGAGTTCAGCTTCGTCAACTACGAGCGAAAGTGAAAACCGGGCCGAGTCGCTCAGGCACTGACATTGATGACGATGCCGATTCCCGACAGCATCGGCGTCGTGCGGTCCGTATCCAGGCCGCGCGCTAGGCTATGCAAGAACGCGGCCAGATTCGGTGACGCGGCGTCAGGCGCGGGGGCATTCGGGTTGAGTGCGCGCAGCACATTCATCATCGCTTCAAAGGCTTGAGCCAAGGGGCTGACCGACGCTGCGCTCGGCGGTGTGGGCACCGCCGGGACGGGAGCCGGCCCACCACCCACCGGGGGCGCGACAGGCGAAGGCGCCACGACCGGCGGCGCGCTTCCAGCCTGGGGCGCCACCGGGGTCACGGGCACAGGGTTCGCGGCACCGGCGCCAGTGTCGAACCGTAGCGCGAGGGCTTCGAGGCGCGTTGCCAAGCCCGAATAGCCGCGCGACATTCCGTAACCTTCGCCATGGCCGTGTTCACGACCCTGGCGTCGATGACCGTGATGCCCTTCGTCATCGCCACCATGGCGATGCTCCCGGCGCCCACCCTCGGACTCACCGCCGCGCAGCGCTTGCCACAGGGCGTGGGCGAATGAAAACACGGCGTCTTCGACTCTCGCGGCCGGCGGCGTGGCCGGTTCGGTGGGAGCAACAACACCACTGGCCACAGGCGCTGGGCTGGGTGCCACCACCACGGGCGCCGGTGCCACCGCCGCCGCCGCGGGCGCTGGCGTGGCGCCGGTTGCCGGCGCGCCTGGTGTGGGTGCCGGTTGCGCCGGTCCCGCCGTCAAGCCCATTTCGCGCAGCGCCGCCATCATGGCCTCATAGAGCACATTGCGCCGCCCCTGAGTGCGGCCACCCGATTCGCAGGAATGCGGCGCCGGCACAGGCGCGCCACTTTCCGGAGGTACAGGGGCGACCGCGGCAGCCGCTGGCGCAGCGCCAGTCATGCTGAAGAAAGTGAGCGAGATGGATGAAATCGACATGACAAACTCCTTGCCTGGGTCTTGCATGATTCATGGCGACGGCGTCGTTCACCGCGCCTGGACGTCTGAGTTTTCGGCGCAACGAGCCGCGACTTCAGACCTAGCGCGCAACGACACGTAACCGGTGTGCGCCGCTGCGACGTGCGCCGCCGCCCGAGCCTGCATCGGCTCGCGGGGTCACAACATCGCGTTCACGCTGTTCACAGCGTGTGCCGGCTCCAGGGTTTCCCTGTTTCCGTTCGCACGCATACGATCGCAAAATAGCCTCACTGCCGTACCACCCGGTTAGCTTCGCACCGCCACCTGCCCGCCGACTTCGTCACGCGCCGCGTCGCGCGACGCAAAGTCCTGTTCACGCGCGGCACTCACGGAACTCTTGCACGCACTGCTCAATACCTGCACGGACCGGCATGGATTTTTCGATCAGCGACGACCAGCGCGCCATTCGTGAAGGCGTGAGCGCCGTGGTGCGTTCGTTCGACGACGCCTACTGGCTGGCGCGCGACGACGACGGTGTCTTTCCGCGCGAGTTCCACCGCGCGATGGCGGACGCGGGCTGGCTGGGCATCACGATGCCTACCGAATACGGCGGCGCCGGCCTGGGCGTGACCGAAGCCGCGATCATGATGCATGAAGTCGCCAGCCACGGCGGCGCAATGGCGGCGGCGTCCACCGTGCACATCAACCTGGTCGGCCCGCACCCGATCGTCGTGTTCGGCACTGCCGAGCAACACCAGCGTTGGCTGCCCAGGCTGGTGCAGGGCCAGGACCAATGCGCCTTCGGCGTCACCGAGCCCGACGCCGGCCTGAACACCACCGCGATCAAGACCTTCGCGCAGAAAGTGCCCGGCGGCTACCGCGTGAACGGGCAGAAGGTGTGGACCTCGACTGCGCAGGTGGCCAACAAGATCATGCTGCTGACGCGCACGACCAAGCTCGAAGACTGCGCGCGCCCGACCGACGGCATCACGATCTTCTACACCGACCTGGACCGCGCCAAGATCGAGGTGCACCGCATCGCGAAGATGGGCCGCAAGGCGGTGGACTCGAACGCCCTCTTCATCGACGGCATGTTCATTCCCGAGAGCGACCGCATCGGTGAAGAAGGCAAGGGCTTTTCCTACATCTTGCACAGCCTGAACCCCGAGCGGCTGCTGGTGGCTGCCGAGGCGGTGGCGATCGGCCAGGACGCGCTGCGCCGCGCCGCGCAGTACGCGCGCGAACGCGTGGTGTTCGACCGCCCGATCGGCCAGAACCAGGGCATCCAGCACCCGCTCGCCGAGCGCTGGATGGCGCTCGAAGCGGCGTGGGCGATGGTGCTGAAAGGCGCGTGGCTGTACGACAACCACCAGCCCTGCGGCGCCGAGGCCAACGCCGCCAAGTTCCTTGGCGCGCGCGCCGGCTTCGACTCCTGCCTGCAAGCCGTGCTGACGCACGGCGGCTTCGGCTATGCGAAGGAATACCACGTCGAGCGGCTGCTGCGCGAGGTCACCATTACCCGCATCGCGCCGATCACGGAACAGCTCATCCTGTCGTTCATTGCCGAGAAGGTGCTCGACCTGCCGAAGTCCTATTGACCCGGCCCGACGAGGTTCGAGGGAGATCACTCTTGTTCAAGAGAGAACTGTTCAACGAAGAGCACGAAGCCTTTCGAGACATGGTGCGGCGCTTCATCGCACGCGAGATCGCACCGCACCACGAACGCTGGGAGGCCGACGGCGTGGTGCCGCGCGAACTGTGGCGCAAGGCGGGTGCGGCGGGAATGCTCTGCTGCACCGTGCCCGAGCGCTACGGCGGCGCCGGCGCCGACTACCTCTTCGATGTCATCGTCTTCGAGGAGATGGCGCGCTCGGGCTATACCGGCCCCGGCTTCCTGATCCACTGCGACCTCGTCGC
>JANOLJ010000120.1:0-10399 GCA_031419715.1 Burkholderiales bacterium
CACCTGGACCGAGCCCGCCAAGACCCTTTACGACGAACTCGGAGCACTGGAGCGCGAGCACGCCGCCACGTTGAGCTTCTGCATGGGCTTTCCGGCGTCGGACTTCGATGAGTGCGCGCCGATGGTCTGGGGCCATGGGCCGGCCGCCGAAACCGCGGTGGAGCAGCTTTACCGGCGCGTCAGCATTCCCGACCAGTGGAAGCTCGAGTTCCTCGAAGCGCGTGACGCGGTGACGCAGGCGCTGCGCCTTGCCGATGCCGCAGCCAAGCCAGTCGTCATCGCCGACACCCAAGACAACCCCGGCGCCGGCGGCGACAGCAATACCACCGGCATGCTGCACGCGCTGCTCGCGCAGGGCGCGGGCAAGCGCTTCCCCGGCCAGGTGGCGCTCGGCCTGCTGTTCGACCCGGCGGCGGCGCGAGCCGCGCATGAGGCGGGAGTCGGCGCAGAACTCGACCTGCTGCTCGGCACCGCGGTGCCCACCTTCACCGGCCAGAACAGCGACCCACCGCTGCGCGGCCGCTTCAAGGTACTCGGCTTGAGTGACGGCAAGTGCACCCTCACCGGGCCGATGATGACGGGGCTGACGGTGCGCCTGGGCCCGAGCGCCTGCCTGGAGATCGAGGGAGTGCGCATCGCCGTGGTGAGCGGGAAGAAACAGCTTCTTGATCGCGAGTTGCTGCGCATGGTGGGCATGCACACTGAAGCGATGCGCATCGTCGTCGTGAAGAGCTCGAACCACTTTCGCGCCGATTTCCAGCCGCACGCGAGCCACATCCTGGTGGCCAAGGCGCCCGGCCCGATGGCGGCAGACCCGGCGGACTTGCCTTGGCGCAATCTTCCGGCATCCATCCGGCGCCGCCCGTGACGGGGCTTGCGCTGCGTCTGTCGCGCGGCACCCCAAGCCCACGGCCACGCGTGCCTGAACATGCCTTGGCCCGCGCCACCCCACACTCACACTACGCTGCGGCCCCATGCGCCCGGTCCTGATCGCGCCGCTGCTCGCGCTCGCGTGGGGCCTGAACTGGCCGGTGATCAAGATCATCTTGTCCGCCGTGCCGCCGTTCACGCTGCGCTGGCTCGGCCTGGGTGGCGGCGCGCTGTTGCTGGCGCTGATCGCGCTCGCGCAAGGCAAGCGGCTGCGCCCGCCGCCCGGCGCCTGGCCCGGCATCGCCGTGGGCGGCTTGTTGACGATTGCCGTATTCAACTTCTGCACCGCCTTTGCCCAGCTCCACACCACCACGTCGCGCGCCGCGGTGTTGACGTACACGATGCCGATGATGTCGGCCCTGCTCGCCTGGCTCTGGCTCGGCGAACGGCCCGGCCGGCGCGGCAGCCTCGCGCTCGCCCTGGGCAGCGCCGGCATCGCGGTGCTGGCCTGGCCGGTGCTGCGCGACTGGGTCGTGCCTTCCGCGAGCGGCACGCAGGTCGGGCTGCTGGGCCTGCTGTTCCCGCTGCTCGCGGCGCTGGGCTGGGCGGCGGGAACGGTGGCGACGAAACGCTGGCCGCCGGTGGGCGACCGCATCGTCATCACCGCCTGGCAACTCGCCTTCGGCGCAGCGATGGGTGCCATCGCCGCGGGTGTGGCGGGCGAGCAGCTCCCGGCGACATGGGAGCCGCGCGTCTCATGGGCGCTGGCGTATCACGTCGTGATCGCGATGGCGCTTGGCTATGTGCTGTGGGCGCGCCTGCTCGAAGTGCTCAGCGCCACGGTGTCGTCGCTGACCGTGCTCGCGGCACCGGTGGTGGGCGTGCTCGGCGCGATGGCGCTGGTGGGCGAGCGCCCGAGCGCCGCCGATTGGCTGGGCTTCGCGCTCGTGCTCAGCGCCGCGGCGATGATGCTGTTGCGGCGGCGCGCGAAGCCGCCTGCGCTTGCGACGCCGTGACCCAGCCGAACGAGCGCGAGGAAAAACGCGCCGCCGCGGGTCCCGGCCCCACAACATCGAGGCGTTTCGAACAGCCGCCGCCCGCGGCGCCGACCTCGATAAACTGCCGGCACCTCTCGGGTTCGCCCGCCCGAGCGGCACCGCGCTTTCGCCCACCCAGGAGACCCCCATGTTCGGACAAATGATGCAGCAACCCCTGATGATCTCGTCGCTGCTGGTGCACGCCGAGCGCCACCACGGCGAGCAGGTGGTGGTGTCGCGCCGCGTCGAGGGCGACATTCACCGCATCAGCTACCGCGATCTCGCGGCGCGTTCGCGGCGCATGGCCAATGCGCTTGCCGGTCTGGGGGTCACGCCCGGCACACGCGTCGCCACGCTGGCGTGGAACGGGCACCGGCACCTCGAGCTGTACTACGCGGTGTCGGGCACCGGCGCGGTGCTGCACACGCTGAACCCGCGCCTGCACCCGGACCAGGTGGTCTACATCGCCGACCACGCTGAAGACCAGGTGCTGTTTTTCGATCTGACGTTCCTGCCGATCATCGAAGCGGTCGCGGGCCGGTTGAAGACGGCGCGCCACCTCGTCGCGATGACGGACCGCGCGCACATGCCGGCATCGATCAAGTTGCCGGACCTGTTGTGCTACGAAGACTTGCTCGACGCGCAGGACGACCAGTTCGAGTGGCCGCAGTTCGACGAGAACACCGCATCCTCGCTTTGCTACACGTCGGGCACGACGGGCAACCCGAAAGGCGTGCTGTACAGCCACCGCTCCACCGTGTTGCACACCTACGCCGCGGCTTTGCCCGACGCGCTGAGCCTGAGCGCGCGCGACGTGGTGTTGCCCGTGGTGCCGATGTTCCACGTCAACGCCTGGGGCCTGCCGTACGCGGCGTGCATGACGGGCGCGAAGCTCGTCTTCCCCGGGCCGGGGCTGGACGGCAAGTCGCTCCATGAATTGTTCGAGTCGGAGAAAGTCACCCTGTCGGCTGGCGTGCCCACCGTCTGGCAAGGGTTGCTCACCTATGTCGAAGCGAACAAGCTCAAGTTCAGCACGATGAAACGCACCATCATCGGCGGCTCGGCGTGCCCGCCGGCGATGATGCGGACGTTCCAGGAGCAATACGGCGTCAGCGTGCTGCACGCCTGGGGCATGACGGAAATGAGCCCGCTGGGCACGGCCTGCACCTTCAAGGCGAAGCACGACGCGCTGGATGCGCAGGCGCGCTACGCCGTGCAGGCCAAGCAGGGCCGGGCGATTTACGGCGTGGACATGAAGATCGCCGACCCCGACGGCAACGAGCTGCCCTGGGACGGCACCGCCACCGGCGAGCTGATGGTGCGCGGCCCGTGGATCGTGAGTGAATACATGAAGGGCGAAGGCGGAAGTCCCTTGGTCGATGGCTGGTTCCCCACCGGCGACGTGGCGAGCATCGACGCCGACGGCTATGTGCAAATCACCGATCGCAGCAAGGACGTGATCAAGAGCGGCGGCGAATGGATCGGTTCGATCGACCTGGAAAACATCGCGATGGCGCACCCCAAGGTCGCGATGGCGGCGTGCATCGCCGCGTTCCACCCGAAGTGGGACGAGCGGCCGCTGCTGGTCGTCGTGAAGAAGCCGAATGCCGAGCTGACGCGCGATGAATTGTTGGCCTTCTTCGACGGCAAGATCGCCAAGTGGTGGACCCCCGACGACGTGGTCTTTGTCGAGGCGATTCCTCTCGGTGCGACGGGCAAGATGCTGAAGAACCGGCTGCGCGAGCAGTTCAAGACGCACACGCTGCCGACGGCCTGAGGCCACCCCTGAGGCCGCCTGAGGCTGCCGGAAGCCGTCGCGGTGTGCGCTGCGGCGCGGCGCGCCGCGGCCCCGCATAGAACAGCCGCTGGGGACGATGCCGCCGTGCCGAAACGTGGGCCGGTTCAGTTTGCCGATGTCGAACGAACGATCTCGCGCGGGTCCGGTGGCGGAAACCAGTGGTCCGCAGTGGAATCGTCACCCAGCGGCGGCGGCTCGACTGCCGGCGGCTCGACTGCCGGCGGCTCGACCGCAAAGAGCGCCTCCAGGAACGAGCGGCTCCATTCGTGCACGTCATGCTGCCGGATCTGCTCGAGCAGCGCGGTCTGGCGCTCGCGGCGCTCGGTGAGCGACATCTGCAGGGCGCGCTGGATCGTCTGCGCCGTCGCCGGAATGTCAAACGGATTGACGAGCAGCGCGTCGCGCATCTGCTCGGCCGCGCCGGCGAAGCGCGACAGCACCAGCACGCCGGGGTCGGCCTCGTCCTGCATCGCCACGTACTCCTTGGCCACCAGGTTCATGCCGTCGCGCAGCGGCGTCACCAATGCGACCCGGGCGCATTGGTACAGCGCGGGCAGCCGGCGCCGCGCCCAGGTGCGGTGCAGGTAGCGGATCGGCTGCCAGTCGAGTTCGCCGAAGTCGCCGTTGATCTCACCGGCCAGGCCTTCGAGTTCATGGCGCAGGTCTTCGTAGACATGCACGCTCTGGCGCGTCGGCGAGGCGATCTGGATCAGCGTCGCGCTGTTGCGGTGTTCCGGATACTTCTCCAGCAACTCGCGGAACGCCCGGAATCTTTGGGGCAGGCCCTTCGAATAGTCGAGCCGGTCCACGCCAACGAGCAGGCGCCGGTTCGAGTATTGTTTCTTCAGCATCGCTGCCGTCTGGCGTGATTCGTTGCTCCCCGCGAGGCGCTGGAATTCGTCGACGTCGATGCCGATCGGGAAGGCCCGGGCGATCACGCGCCGCCCCAGCGACGCGAAGGCGCCGTCGCCCAGCGCACGCGCACCCGCCTCTTCCTGGACGAAGCGCGCAAAGTGGTCGGCATCGGCGCGTGTCTGCAGTCCCACCACGTCGTAGGCGAAGAATGAACGCATCAGCCATTCATGGCCGGGGATGGCCGCCAGGATCGGCGGCGGCGGCAATGGCACGTGCAGGAAGAAGCCGATGCGCTGCCGGCAGCCGAGCATGCGCAGCTCATCGGCCAGCGGAATCAGGTGATAGTCGTGCACCCAGATCACGTCGTCGGGTCGCAGCAGTGCGGCGAGTTTGCGCGCCAGCAGGCGATTCACGCGCTGATAGCCGGCGAAGTAACCGGCGCCGAAGTCGGCCAGGTCGAGGCGGTAGTGCAATGCCGGCCACAGCGCCTGGTTCGAATAACCCGCGTAGTAGGCGTCGTGGTCGGCCTGGCACAGATCGACGGTGACGAGTTGCACCGCGCCGGAGCGTTGCTCGTGAACCTCGCCCTCGCCGGGGACTCCGTCTTCGACAACCTTACCGCTCCAGCCGAACCACAGGCCGCCGCTGCGCGCCAGCGCATCGCCCAGCGCGACGGCCAGGCCACCCGCGGCGACTTTGCGCGGGTCGCTGACGCGGTTGGAAACAACGACGAGCCGGCCGGTGGATGTGTTCATGCCATTCCTCCTCAAATGCGCGAGTCCCATGGGGCGGAAAGCCGCATGGCCGCGTTGATGATGCCCACCATCGAGTAGGTCTGCGGGAAGTTGCCCCACTGCTCGCCGGTGCGCGGATGCGTGTCTTCGGCGAGCAGCCCGAGCGGATTGCGTACCGCCAGCATCGCGTTGAAGATGTCGCGGGCCTGGTCGGTGCGGCCGATGCGCGCCAGCGCGTCGATGCGCCAGAAGGCACAGATGTTGAACGCCGTCTCGGGCACGCCGAAGTCGTCGGGCGCTTCGTAGCGGCGCATGAACGGGCCGTCGCACAGCGTCGCCTCGAGCGCATCGACGGTGGCGACGAAGCGCGGATCGTTCGGATCGATCATGCCGACCTCGGCCATCAACAGCACGCTCGCGTCGAGTTCGCGCCCACCGAAGCTTTCGACAAACGCCTGGCGCTTCTCGCTCCACGCCTGGGCCAGAATCTTGGCGCGGATCATGTCGGCGCGCCCGCGCCACAGCGCCACGCGCTCGCCGAGGTCGAAGGTCTGCGCGATCTTCGCCAAGCGGTCGCACGCCGCCCAGTTCATCAGCACCGACGAGGTGTGCACGCGCGCCCGGGTGCGCAGCTCCCACATGCCGGCGTCGGGCCGGTCGTGGATCGCGAAGGCGCGCTCGCCGACGAGCTCGAGCAGCGCGAATTCCTCGCGATTTCCGCGCCGCAGCAGCCGGTGGTCGTGGAACGACTGCGCCGCACCCAACACGATGTTGCCGTAGACATCGTTCTGCTGGTGCTCCGCGGCTTGGTTGCCCACGCGCACCGGCCGGTTTCCCCGGTAGCCGCCGAGATGCTCCACGATGCGCTCCGGCAGCTGGCGTTCCAGGCCGATGCCGTACAGCGGCTGGATGTGCTCGCCCACGGTGCTGCCCACCGCGTCGCGCAGCCAGCGCAGGTAGTCTTCCATCGTGCTGACTTCCGACAAGCTGTTCAGCGCGCGCACGACGAAGAAGGCGTCGCGCAGCCAGCAGTAGCGGTAATCCCAGTTGCGCTGGCTGTCCGGCGCTTCCGGGATGCTCGTCGTCATCGCCGCGACGATCGCGCCGGTTTCCTCGAACAGGCACAGCTTCAGCGTGATCGCCGCGCGGATCACGGCGGGCTGCCACTCCAGCGGCAACGCCAGGCGCCGCACCCACTGGCGCCAGTAATGCGCAGTGTGTTCTTCGAGCATGCGCGCGTTTTCTTCGACGCGGCCTTCCAGCGTCTCGTCGGTGCCGAACAGCAGGCTGATCGGGCTGTCCAGCGTGAAGGCGGTTTCTTCGAGCAGGTAAGTGATCGGGGCGTCGGTCGTCAGGCGCAGCGCCAGGTCGGGTGCGATGAAGCGCACATGGTTGCTGCCGCGGCTGCGTGCCAGCTTCGTGCGGCCCCAGTCGGCACCCGGCCGCACGACCAGCCGCACGCGCGGCGTGCCGTGGATCGGCCGGACACGGCGCACCAACTGCATCGGGCGGAAAGCCCGTTCGTGGTGGGCAAAGCGCGGCGCGAAATCGGTGTCTTCGATGGCGCCGCCCTGCGCATCGAACAGGCGCGTGCGCAGGATGGCGGTGTTTTCATCGTAGGCCTGCTCGGTCTTCACACAGCCTTCGAGCACCACTTGCATGCTGCCCTCCTCGCCGATTCCCTTGGCGGAGTCCAGCAGCGCGTGAAACACCGGGTCGGCGTCGAACCGCGGCATGCAGCACCACACGAGCCGTGCCTGGTCGTCGATCAGCGCGCTGATCGTGCAATTGCCGATCAACCCCAGGTTCAGGCTCGCCGCGGCGTTCATGCATGCGCCCCGGTGGCGTGGCTGTCGCACGCGGATCGTGCCGCGGCCTGCAGCCACGCAGCGACGGCGTGGGTATCGGCCAGGCGGTAGCGCGCCTGGGTGCACCCCGGACCGACGCGCACGCCGAACCCGCCCGCGGCCTGCGCGACCTGCATCGCGCTTTCATCGGTGCAGTCGTCGCCCAGATACGCAGGTATTCGGGCGGCAAACAGCGGGTCCGCCAGATAGGCCCGCAGGGCACCGCCCTTGGACACGGCGCGCTGTTTCACCTCCACCACGCAGTGACCGTGCAGCAACTCCCAGTCGAGTGCGGCGCCTGGCACATGGGCCAGCAAACGGGCCAACGTTTCGTGGCACGTCGACTCCAGTTCCGGGCACAGGCGAAAGTGCAGTGCGAATCCGCTCGGCTTGATCTCAACGATCAGATCCTCGTGCCGCGACGCCAGCTCGCGCGCACCCATCAACAACTGCGCGGGCGGCTCGGCGTGGTGCGCTTGCACCGCGCCGAGCGCATCGCGACGCTCGGCGCCGTGCGAGCCGGCGACCTGCAGCACCAGGGGACGCAGCAGCGCGTCGATCTGCGTCAGCGCTCGCCCGCTGACGATCGCCAGCGCGCCCTGAAGCCCATGCTGCAACCGCGCCAGTGTCGGAACAACCCAATCGGGCACCTGCACATCCTGGGGGCGTGGCGCGATCGGGGCCAAGGTGCCGTCGAAGTCGAGAAACAGCGCCGCGCGCGCCGGCAGGCCGGGTGGGCCGGTGCTGGAGACGCTTCGTTGAAGCAGGGCCGCTACTCCAGCCATCTGAGGGGCCCCGCGGGCGGTGCCAGCATGCGCTCGGCAACCGATTCTGGTGATTCAGCGCGCGGGCGCAACCTTCGGGCGCGCCAATAGGTGGCCGCGAGTTCTGTGGCCTCGCGCGTGCGCAGCAATGGATCAAGCTGCATGATCTGCTTGGTGCAATCACGCACCCAGATGTGGAAGGGCAGGTGGCCCGGGTCGCTGTTCATGAGCTGTGCCAGGGGAAGTGAGTCGTGATGCTGACCGTGGCACCGGGCGGCGCACAGCGGACTTCACGTCGCACGCTTGTAGGTCATTTCCTGCAAGGCTGAGGTTCGTGGCTCGCTGCGCTGCCTAGAATCACCCCCTTCCGCGACCCCATGCGGGACAAGCCACACGCCCGCGCCAAGATGGACCCCACCACTGCCACCCTGCTCACCCGCACCGGCCCGGCCACGCCGATGGGCAACCTGCTACGCCGCTATTGGGTACCGGTGCTCGCATTGAACGAAATCAAGGAGCCTGACGGCCCGCAGCAGCGCGTGCAGATCATGGGCGAGAAGCTCATCGCGTTTCGCGACAGCACCGGAGCGCCGGGCCTGATCGACGAGTTCTGCACGCACCGCGGCGCGTCGCTGTTTTTCGGGCGCAATGAAGAATGCGGCATTCGCTGCTCGTATCACGGCCTGAAGTTCGACCGTAGCGGCGCCTGTGTCGATGTGCCTTCGGCGCCGCATGTCGCGGACCGCATGCGCATCAAGGCGTACCCGTGCATCGAGCGCGGCGGCCTGGTGTGGGCCTACATGGGCCCGCCGGACAAGCAGCCGGCGCCGCCCGAAGTGGAATGGTGCCTGCTGCCCGACAGCCATGTATTCGTCTCGAAGCGCCTGCAGCAGTGCAACTACCTGCAGGCGATGGAAGGCGGAATCGACACCGCGCATGTGTCCTACGTGCACCGGTTCGAGGTCGACACCGACCCGATGCACCGCGGCGTGAAGGCGCTGGACTACATCAAGGCCGACGGCAATGTGGTGTTCGAGATCGAACAGAACCCGTTCGGCCTCACGCTCTCTGGCCGGCGCAAGGGTGAGCCTGACAGCGACTACTGGCGCATCACGCAGTGGCTGTTTCCCTGGTTCACGCTGATTCCGCCGTTCGGCGACCACGCGCTCGGCGGCCATGTGTGGGTGCCGATCGACGATGAAAACTGCTGGGCGTGGAGCATCAATTTCCGCCCCGACGAGCCGCTGCACGCAGAGGAACGCGCGCTGATGGCCGCCGGCAAGGGCATCCACGTCGCCTATGAAGAAGGCGTGAACGCGGTGGCCTGGCGCCCGCGCGCGAACAAGGACAACGACTACCTGATCGACCGGCAGGCGCAAAGGGACAAGCGCGCCTACAGCGGCGTGTTCGGTTTTTCCGAGCAGGACGCATCGTTGCAGGAAAGCATGGGCAGGGTCCAGGACCGCACGCGCGAGTTGCTGCTGCCCACCGACAAGGGCGTCGTGATGGCGCGGCGCATGCTGGAGCTGGCCGCCCTGGGCTTGCAGCAGGGCGTCGAGCCACCTGCGCTGGACGCCGCCGAGCAACAGGTGCGCGCCGCGGGCGTGCTGCTGCCCAAGGGCCAGGACCCCAAGCCCTGGGCGCGCGACAAGATCCAGCGCGTGCGCGGCAAGCCGGTGTATTCGCTGTGATCAATTTTGATCAATCACCAAGGACACACATGCGACCGCTGAACCTGAACGGCCTGGCCCTCGCGCTCGCCGCGCTGCTCATCGCCACGAGCAGCACCGCCCAGGAATGGGCGCCGAGCAAGGCGGTGCGCATCATCGTGCCGATCATCGGCAGCACGAACGACGTGCTCGCGCGCCTGGTCGCGCCGAAGCTGCAAGAGGCGATCGGCCAGACCGTGATCGTCGAGAACAAGGCCGGCGCAGGCGGCAACATCGGCGACGACTTTGTGGCGAAGTCGGCGCCCGACGGCCACACGCTGCTGATCGGCTACAACGGGCCGATCGCGGTGATCGTGTCGTTGTTCGATAAGCTGCCCTACGACCCGCTGAAAGACCTGGCGCCGATCACGCTGATGGTGACGACGCCGCAGTACCTGGTCGTGCATCCGGGTCAGCCGGTACACAACATCGCCGAGTTCGTGGCGCACGCCAAGGCGCAGGCGGGCAAGCTGTCGTACGGCTCGATCGCGGTGGGCAGCGCCTCGCACCTGACGATGGAAATGCTCAAGCTCGCCGCGAACATCGACATCGCCCACATCCCGTACTAGGGCGCGGCACCGGCGCTGACCGACCTGGTGGGAGGCCAGGTGCAGGCCGCGTTCATGGTGCCGGGCAATGTGCTGCAGTTCGCCAAGGAAGGGCGGCTGCGCTTGATTGCGTCTTCGGGGGCGAAGCGTTTCCCCGGCACGCCCGAGATTCCGACGCTGACTGAATCGGGCTACCCCGATCTGGTGGCGGTGGCGTGGATCGGCTTTCTCACGGCG